>JAFZZW010000052.1 GCA_017615615.1 Bacteroidales bacterium | reverse complement strand
CCATAGAGGGAACGGGACTGGGTCCTGCCTTCTACGCCAGCGGTATCCAATGCGCCACGAAGGATGTGGTAACGTACACCGGGAAGGTCTTTTACACGACCGCCACGTACGAGCACGATGGAGTGCTCCTGGAGGTTGTGGCCTTCGCCGGGGATGTAGGCATTGACCTCTTTCGCGTTAGAAAGACGTACACGGGCAACCTTACGCATTGCTGAGTTAGGTTTCTTAGGGGTTGTAGTATAAACCCTAAGGCATACGCCACGCTTCTGAGGGCAAGCATCCAACGCGCGGGACTTGCTCTTTACTTCGACAGTCTCGCGTCCTTTGCGGACCAATTGTTGAATTGTTGGCATAAGTGTTTGTTAATAAATAAAATAAACGGTCCCTTGAATGGAATTTCCAAAAAAGGGACCGCAAATATACAAAAAATTTATTAATTGGCAAGCGCAGCGAACTCAATATCGCGCGCGGCGCGCTCACCGAGGGCCGGATCGGAGGCCGTGGCGGCGTCCAGCAACCTGCGGGCCTCGGCGGTCTGCCCCTTGCGGGCGGCGATGACGGCGCGGGCATAATCGGCCCTGGCGCAGTCGATGCCCTCTAGCGCGGCGGAGGCCTTGTCGAGATTGCCTCCGAGTATGTACGCCGTGGCGGCATTGACCCCCTTGACTCCCTCGGCATCCTTGGCGGCAAGCTCATAGTCGCCGCGGAGGATGTCCATCGCGACGCGGTTCTGCGCGGCCTCGTCGTTGCCGGACTTCCAGAAGCACATGTCGGCGTCTTTCCAGTCTTCGTTGCGCATGGCGACGACGCCGGTGGCGTTGAGGACGTCGGCATCAGGCTCCTTAATCTTGCTGAGGTACGCCCCGCCGAGGGAGGTCCTGCCCTGGTCGAGGTAGAGCATGGCGAGATTGTACCTGGCGGTGTCGGAGTTGAATTTCTCTATCGCAAGCTTGTACAGGCTCTCCTTGCTTTCCGGGGTGTCGGCAAGGGTGGCGAGATGGAGGATGGAAGGCTCGTCGAAGCGGTCCAGGCCGTTCTTCTCGGCCCTTTCCAGAAGCTCCTGGTCGTCGTAGTTGCGCCATTCGGTGCTGGTGACCAGGCGGGCGCGGCGAAGCTCGGGGAACACCCTTTTGTTGATTTCTTCGTAGATAGCGGAGAGGTTGCGGATTTCGCTTTCACGGACGGCGGGGTCGCTGTACATGGAGAGGACGCGGAGGATGAGGTCCTTGTCCTGGATGTTGGACTTGGCGACGGCCTCGCGGAAGCCCTCCCAGTCCTGGCCCATGCTTTCCACCTCCACTCCGGAGAGCTCGAGGCCGCTGGCGACCTTGTCCCATGCCTTCTGGGCGGTGCCGGCGCGCTTGTCGGAGAGGCTCTCGTTGTAGTCCTTTCCACCTTCGGGAGAGGTGTAGGCCACTATTTTGGTATCCTTGATGGTGGTGCGCTCGTCGGTCTGGAGGTACTCCAGGGAGTTCTTGTAGTTGACCATGGAGTTGGTTTCGAACTGGTCCTGGTTGACTTTGTCCGAACCGACGTCGTAAAGGATGCGGCCCTCGGTGGTGCGGTACAATATGGGCTCGTAGCCGTCGGGCTTGACAACATAAATGCCGGACGGGTTGGCGAGCTGGTACGTGGCTATGCAGCCGTCGGCGACCTTTACGGGGTCGATGGGATAGCTCTTGTCCTTGTAATGGACGGTGGCGCGGAGCTCGAGGCGGGCCTTCTCGCAGCCGGGGACGTATTTGAACTCAAGCCTTTCGGTTATCTTGTCGCCCTTGGAGGAGACGGGCTTGTAATTGTCTTTTACCTTGTCTCCCTGGTACTGGAGGAGACGGCCTGCGGACTCTCCGCCCTCATAGACCAGGACGGGGAGGACGTCCATGGTGGCCTGCGGGTGGAAGTAGCCCTTGGGGCACTCTACCGTGACGGTGGCGGGGATTTTGCCGGCCTTGATTTCCAGGATTTCCGGGGAGCAGGAGATGACGACGTCCTTGGCCATCTGCATCTGCTCTATGCGGGACTTGGCACAGGAGGTGCCGAGCAGAAGGAGCGCGCTGAGCGCGGCGAGCGATAGAATTCTTTTCATATTAACCACAAAGATAAGTTTTTTTCATAACTTTGCACCGATATGGATTCACAAGAGCTTCAACTGCTGAAGAACCGCTACGATATCATCGGCAACGACCCGGCGCTTTCCAGGGCGCTGGAGACCGCCGTCGCCATAGCCCCCACGGACCTCACGGTACTCATAGAGGGAGAGAGCGGCACCGGCAAGGAGATAATCCCCCAGATAATCCATCAGCACAGCCGCCGCAAGAACGGCAAATACCTTGCCGTGAACTGCGGAGCCCTCCCCGAGGGCACCATCAACGCAGAGCTGTTCGGCCACGAGAAGGGGGCCTTTACAGGTGCCGTAGGCGATCGAAAGGGCTACTTCGAGGAGGCCAACGGCGGCACGCTCTTCCTGGACGAGATAGGCGAACTCCCCAAGGAAACGCAGGCCATGCTGCTCCGCGTCCTGCAGAACGGCGAATTCATCAAAGTAGGCTCCTCCAAGGTGGAAAAGACAGACGTCCGCGTCATCTGCGCCACCAACGTCAACCTCTCATACGCCGTCGCCACCGGCAAGTTCCGCCAGGACCTCTACTACCGCATCAACTCCATCCAGATAAAGATGCCCCCTCTGCGCGAGCGCAAGAGCGACATCTACCTGCTGTTCCGCAAGTTCTCGTCCGACTTCGCCCAGAAGTACGGCTGCGCGCGGGTAAGCCTGGACGTCAACGCCATCTCCGCGCTTTCTTCCTACCGCTGGCCGGGCAACATCCGCCAGCTGAAGAACGTGGCGGAGACCGTCACCGCAATAGAGAGCCGTCCCGCCAGGCCGGGGGTCGAGAAGGTGGAAATAGGCTCCGCCGCCATTTCCCGGTACCTCCCGGACGAGCAGGATTCCCTGCTGCCGGCGCAGGCCGGGCCGGCGAGCCCCCACGGCAGCATGTCCGACCAGGACAAACAAATGATAATCAAGGCCCTGCTCGACCTCAAGGGAGAGGTGGACGAGCTCCGCGCCATGGTCCATTCGGGCACGCCGGCGCCGCCGCAGAACATCATCCAGCCGCATATCGACGAGCCCGAGGAGCAGGTCGGCACCTTCGAGGAGACAGAGCCCCGCGAGGTCAGCATGAAGCAGCTGGGCGACGAGGCCATCGAGCGCGCACTGGCCCGCCACGGCGGCAAGGTAGGGCCCGCGGCCAAGGAACTCGGCATCTCGGAAAGGACAATCTACCGCAAACTGGCAGCCCGGAAGAAATGAAAACCCGCCTCCTCATACCGCTGCTGGCATCGCTCCTGCTCCTTCAGGGGTGCAAGATAACGTATTCCTTCTCCGGAACCTCCATACAGGCCGACGTCACCTCCATCACCATCAACTTCATCGAGTACAGGGCGGCCAGGGTCAATCCGTCCCTGAGCAACGACCTCACCGAGGCCATCCGCAACCAGTTCCGCCGCATGACGAGCCTTGAGCAGGTAGAGACCGACGGCGACATGGAGATTTCCGGACAGATAACCGGATACGACGTCTCCGCGGCGGCAGTCACGGCAGACGAAGTTGCGGCCCGCAACAAGCTCACGGTCACCGTCAAGGTCCAGTTCACCGACAAGAAACACCCCGAGGAGAACTTCGACAAGAGCTTCTCCGCATATTCCGAATACGACTCGACCAACACCCTCGACGCAGTGGAAAGCTCCCTGTGCGAGGAGATAATAGAGAAGCTGGTCGAGGACATTTTCAACGCATCGGTCGCCCAATGGTAGGACAGTCGATAGACATACACCGCCTCAACCTCGAGGAGCTTCTGGGAGTGGTGAGCATCTACCCCTGGTATGCCGGCGCCCGTCTCGAGCTCTGCTCCCGCATGGCACATGCCGGGACGCTCAGCGACCGCGAACTGAGCGAGGCCGCGCTGTACATGGGCTCCCGCCGCATCCTTTCGGAGCTCGTGAGGCAGAACCGCAACGCCGATTATTCCGACGCTTCCGTGAGCACGCTGCTGCAGAACGTCATGCAGCCCGCGGAGGCCGCGCAGGAAGTTCCCGCGCAGCAGGAAGAGACGCCCCAGGAATTCGCCCGGCGCATTTTCGTCGTAGGCGGGGATTACTTCTCCAAGGAAGAATACAAGGCTGCGCGCCGCGAAGGCGACAACATCTTCCCCTCTTTCGCCACCTCAGACCGCGAAGACCTGCCTCTGGAAACGCCCCGGGACGACTTCGACCTCTGCACCGAAACCCTCGCCCAGATATACGCAGAACAGGGGTATTTCGACGAGGCGAGGCAAATTTATTCGAAACTAAGTTTGCTATATCCGGAAAAAAGTGTTTACTTTGCAGCCCTTATTGAAAAATTAGACAAAAATTGATATGAACACCTTATTCACAATCTTAACAGTGCTCATCGTCCTGGCAGCTCTCCTGCTTATCGTCGTGGTTCTGCTTCAGAACGGCAAGGGCGGCGGCATGGCCAGCAACTTCGTGGCCGGCAACCAGACCTTCGGTGTCCGCCAGACCGCAGACATCCTCGAGAAAGTCACCTGGGGCCTCGTGGCATTCATCATCGTCGTATCCATCATCGCATCCTTCTCCACCGGCACCAACGGCGCAGGCATAGACGTGACCGACCGCCTGGAGAACGTCACAACCGACGAGCAGCCCGCATTCCCCACTGCTCCGGTAGACATCGATGTCCCCGCTACGGAAGTTCCCGCAGAGTAATAATCAGCACGCTGATTTAAAAAGGGCTGGCCGATGGATTTCGGCCAGCCCTTTCAATTAAAACAGAAGACTCCGTCAAGGCTTGTAGTTATAAACGGCGCGTGTGGGCAGGCCATAAATCCTTGGAAGGACATCAGTAACATTGATCTCAAAACCCTTCAAGATACCGAAGAACAATCCTTTGGCACTGTGGGGAATGTCGGAGAGTTCATTGGACCACAGGCGGCAATCATATCCTTCAAGAACCCGTGCATCGCCGTAGCAAAAACCGGAGAATGGAATATAAACGGCGCGGGCTTTCTTCTTGCTCTTGAAAAGCAGGCCGCGTGTCCCGCCTACTGTAATAATCTCCTGGTCGGTGTTGTCGATGAGCTCCTGGAACTGAGCGGGAGTGGGCGTTCGGGTGGGGAACTTGCCCTGGCTGAAATAGTAAACAGGGTCGTCATCGTCCCGCAACGTCTTTCTGTTATCCACCTTGCCGTAAGCCGGATCCCAATTATAGGCGGTAAGATTATCGCTGGCGGTCCCCCATTTGTAGTTGTCCCATCCGTAAGGGAAGTTGTCCGGCCTGATGTCGCCCCATGCGAATCTGGCGCCATAATCGGAAGGTGTCCTGGCCAGGAGATTCTGGTTGCACCACCATGTTTTGGACTGGAATCCCAGGTCGATGAACTGATATACGTACGTCTGCTTGCCTTCGATCTGGGTCCAGCGGAAATTGGCCTGAGTCACTTCAACGGTGCAGGAACGGGAGAGCAGTCCGTCATTCGCGGTGACGGTAACGATGACGGTGCCTTCGCTCAGCGCTACGAGTTCACCGGTTTCGCTTACATAAACCACACTGTCGTCGGCGCTTGTCCAGGTGACCGAAGGGTCGTCGGCGTCGGGCGGAGAGACCGTGCAGCTGAGGGCATGGACATCGCCGGTGCGCAGGGACACGGAACTTTCGCTGACGGTCACGTCGCTTACATGAATCACCTTCTGGGTGACGGTGACCTCGCAGATGGCGAAGATCTCGGGATTGGATACGGACGAAGCCACAATCTTTGCATTGCCGGGTGCCACCGGTGTGACGACACCGTCTGCCACGATGGCTACAGACTCGTTGTCAGAGGCCCAGTGTATGGAGGGATCGGATGCATACGCGGGCTCGACCGTGGCGGTGATCTGCACCGATGCGTCGTCTTCCATCAACTCAAGGGAATAATGGTCCAGATAAATCGCGGTTACGGGGAACCAGGACGGGGTGACTTCCACGTTGCACTCGGCAAACACTTCCGGATTCAAGACGGAACTTATGCGGATATGGGTCGTTCCGACATTGATCGCGGTGACGTTGCCGTCGGAGTCGACCTCTGCGACACCCGGGTCGGCACTCTCCCACATAAGCGTTTTGTCCGTCGCATCCTCCGGAGATACCGTGACCTCGATGTGGAAAGGCGGATCTCCCATGAGCATGGATATCTCGAGCGGAGTGTTGATGGTGATGGACTCCACCGGGATCACGGGAGGAGTTGAAGGCTCGACGATGACATCACAGGAGGCGGTGATTGATGGATTGTCGACGGAGATCGCCGTAACCGTGGCACCGCCTACGGCACGGGCATATACCTGGCCGTCGTCCGAAACCGTGACGAACCCGTCGTCGGAGGTTTCCCATTTTATGCCCGGGTCCGTGGCGTCCGCGGGCTCCACGGTGGCTGTCAATGTGTAGTATTCGCCCTCCTTGAGGGTGATGGACGGTTCGCTCAGGGTTATGCCGGTCACGGCTACGTGCACTGTAGGCTGGTATACCTCTATCTCGCTGTAGCCCACGGCCTTGGGATTGTCGACGGAAACCGCGGATATGGAAACTTTGCCGGGGGCCAAAGCGGTTACCACGCCGTTGCTGACGGTTGCCACCGACTCGTCGGAGGAATTCCATTCGAGGGATTTGTCCGTGGCATCGTCAGGTAAGACCGAAGCCACGAGCGTAACGGTTTCGCCTACCGCAGCAGTTGCAGTGACTGGTGTCAAATCGACCCCGGTGACATGCACCGTGGGATCAGTCGGCCCGGAAGGTTCCTTTGCGGTAACGACAATCTGGCAAATAGCCGTCTTGCCGCCGTCGACGGTGGTGGCTATGAGGGTCGCCTCGCCGGGGGCGATGGCTTTGACAACGTTGCCGGTAAAAGCCATCACCGCCATCTCCGGGTCGGTGGAAGTCCAGTTGACGGTTTTATCCGTCGCGTTGTCGGGAGAAACGGTGGCGGTAACGGTGGCCGTTTCGCCGACCTTCATGTTGAGAGAGGGGGGTGACACCTCAAGCCCCGTTACGGGAACCGTTTTCTCCGGGAAGCACGAGACCGCCAGTACCAGGCAGGCCGCGAATGCCGGAAAGAGTTTGAAACGTTTCATTAAAACTGCGGTTATCATCAATACAAGTCAATATACACCGGACGTATGGGTATACCGTAGTAACGCGGCATTACTCCTACTCCGAGCTCGTTGGTGTCGACCCAGAACGACATCACAGAAGCCCGCGTGGGATCGTTATTGTCGAAGTCGAGCTGACGGGACCAGACGGCTCCGGCCATACCCTCCATCGAAGTATACATGCCGAATATTACACCCGTGGCGGGAATAAAGATGGCTTTTGCCGCCTTCTTGCTCTTGAAGAGCATACCGCTGCTTCCGTCGATGGTTGCCGGAACATGAGTGGTGTTGTCGATAAGTTCCTGCATCTGTGCAGCAGTCGGCGTGAAGCCGGAAATTACCCCGTTGAAATGCCAGTATGCGGGATCGTCGGCAGGCAGCATCTCTTTCTGGTTGTCGACATTGCCGAGTTCAGCTTTCCAATTATATCCGGTAAGTTTATACTTTTCGGCGTTACCCCAGATGTAATGATCCCATGTATAAGGATAATTGTCGGGAGTATGGTCTGCCCATGAGTAGACGGAGCCATAGCCGGCATGATAAACAGCCTTGAGATTCTGGTTGCACCAGCCGGTATGGGAGTCGAATCCCATGTTGATGAAATCGTAGACGTACGTGTCGGAGCCTTCTTTTACAGTCAACTGATAGGATGCCTGATCAACGGTAACGGTGCCGTAGGAAGCGTAAGGGCCATCATTCGTTACGGCCCTGACGGCGGTGACGCCGGTTCCCATGGCGACCAGTTCTCCGGTGTTCCTGTCCACATAAACGACATTCTCGTCATCACTGTACCAGAGGACCGACTTGTCCTCTGCATCGGCGGGATAGACTGTACACGTCACCTTGGAAACGTCTCCCACGGTGAGAGCGATATTCTTTTGGTCAACGGAGACTCCTGTTACGGAATTCTTCTTCTTGACGGTGACGCTGCACTTGGCGAACACCTCGGGGTTGGAAACGGAAGACACTACGATCACCGCCTCGCCGGGAGACACGGGATAGACCATGCCGTCCGTCACGGTTGCAACAGCCTCGTTGTCCGATGCCCAGAAGAGGTCGGGGTTCGAGGCCCATTCGGGTTCTATCGTGGCGGTAAGATAGTAGGGCGCACCGCCTTCTTCCAGTACAAGGCTGTACTTGTCCAGATAAATGGCCGTGACGGGGAACCAGGACGGGGTGACCGACACGAAGCATTCGGCATACACCTCGGGATTGGAAACGGAACGCACGCGGATAGTCGTCTCTCCGACGTTGACCGCAGTGACGTTGCCGTCGGTATCGACCTCTGCGGTGCCGGGGTCGTCACTCTCCCATGTAAGGGATTTGTCCGTGGCGTCCTCAGGGCTGACGGTAACCTCTACGTGGAAGGGTGGATCGCCTACAAACATGGGGATGTTGATCATGCTCGTGATGGTGATGCTCTCCACCGGAATGACTGTCGGCGGCACGGGCTGGACATTCACCTCGCAGGTAGCGGAAACCTCAGGGTTGTCGACGGACGTGGCGGTAATCTTGACGACACCTTCGCCGTAAGCTATTATCTCGCCGTTTTCAAGGGCAGTGACTTTGGCAGGGTCCGAAGAGGTCCAGGTTAAACTTGGATCTGTGGCATCGGCAGGCTCAACAGTCGCCGTCAACGTGTAATAATCGCCGGCGTAAACGGTAATGTAGGAATCCGACAGCGTTATGCCGGTCACGGCAACATGCACCACGGGAGCCTCCTTTTCCGTAACGACCACCTTGCAGACGGCCGTCTTGCCTCCGTCAACCGTGGTGGCGATGAGCGTGGCCTCGCCGGGAGCGATGCCCTTGACGGTGTTGCCGTTGAGCGCCATAACGGACATCTCGGGGTCCGTTGTGGTCCAGGTGAAGGATTTGTCGGTCGCATTGTCCGGCGATACCGTTACCGTAAGGGTGTTCGTTTCGCCGACCTTCAGGTTGAGCGAGGAGGGAGAAACCTCGATCCCCGTTACGGGAACCGTTTTCTCCGGGAAACACGAAACCGCCATGACGAGGCAGGCTGTGAATGCCAGAAAGAGTTTGACTTGTCTCATATGGATAATTAATTAGTGTTGTCTGTCTTTTGACGGCTGTAGATCGTGAACCTCCAGGTGATGCCGAAGTCGAGGTTGTGCACCTTGTCGTGGTTGTCGCCGAAGTAGGCGATGTGCAGGCGCAGGTTCTCGTTGCCCAGGGGGAAATACTCCAGCCCGAAGCCGCCGTAGAAATAATTGTTGCCGGCGGGGAGCACCAGGTCGTACGAACCGCGGTGGGTCTCAGGAACCAGCGAATCCCATTCCGGTTTCCAGTCGGGGTCGATGTTCTCCTCGGCGTTGAGCTCATATCCTACCTTGGTGCAGATGTTCCATTTGCCCAGGGTCAGGATGGCCTTGCCTATAAGGGACCAGTCGGAGAGCGGGTTCTTCTGCCCGAAGGCGACACGGTCGATGAAATCTACGTCCACCACCAGCTTGCCCATGTCGAACTTGTTGCCCAGGGCCACCCAGTTCATTTTGCGGTGGAGTTCATCCTCCACGAGGTTGTAGCTCCAGGTGGTCTTCCACCAGGGCCAGAAGTGACCGTTCCAGTACAGGTTGTACGAATAAGCGTTCTGCGTGACGGGGGAAATGGGGGAAGGGATGAACTGCGCCGATATGGTCTGTCCGTCCGACGGATGGAAGCTGGCGCTGACTCCGAAGGCGTAATACTGGTACAGGTTGTTGCTGAAGGTGCCGTAATAGTAAACGTCGATTGGGGCGGAGTCGATTTCGTATCCTCCCACAAGGATGGGGTGCTTGCCGGCGGTGAAGGACCATTTCTCCAGCGGACGCCAGTTGAGCCAGAGGAAGTCGGTGGCGTTGAATGGGTTGGTGTCCTCGACCTTCTTGTTGAGGCGCTGCCGCACGCGGAAGGTCAACCGGTCCGTCAGCTGCCCCTTTATGTGCAGGTTGAGGAAATCGCCCTGGAAATGGGTGTCGTACACGCCGTCGGTGGTCTGCTGGTGGAAGGTGGCGCGGGTATCTATGGATACCTCGTCAACGTGAGTCTGCTGCGCCCCGGCGGCCGTTGCGACTGCGAGTGCAGCAATTATGAGGAGGGTACGTTTCAAGGTTATTCCCCGTATATCGTTGCCAGTTTGTTGCCGAGGGCGCTGCCGCGGAGGTCGCGGGCGACTATCTCGCCGTCGGGGTTGACCAGAAGGCTGGCGGGGATGGCGTCGATGCCGTAAACGGCTGCGGCGATGCTGTTCCAGCCCTGCAGGTCGGACAGGTGGTGCCAGGGCATGTCCAGGTCGGCAATGGCTTTGACCCAGGCGCCCTGGTTCTTGTCCAATGAAATGCCTACTATGTCGAAGCCCTTGTCATGATACTTCTTATATGCTGCGACCACGTTGGGCATCTCAGCGCGGCAGGGCCCGCACCAGGAAGCCCAGAAATCTACCAGCACCCAATTGCCCTTGCCCAGGTAATCGCTGAGGTGATGATACTCCGACTCCGTGTCGAACAACACCAGATCCGTGAAAGGCACTCCCTTGGCGGGCTTTGCCTGTTCCTGCCTGGAGAAGATGGACGACAGGAATGCCTTGATTCCGGTCTGGTTGCCGGCGCCGGCCTGTGACGTACATGCGGCCAGCACTACGCAGGCGGCCATTGCGATAATGGATTTGAATCTCATTGCGGTATCGATCTTTTCACAAATATATGAAAAAACATTGACAAAATGTCACTGGAATGCAATTTGACCGGAGAATCAGCGGGTTCCGCCGATACGGGACCCGGGAGGAAACTTTATGGAAAGCAAGTACGAATTCTTAAGCAAGTACGCGGTCGATCTGAACGCGGCCGCGGCTTCCGGTAAGCTCGACCCGGTCATAGGCCGGGACGACGAGATACGCCGTGTCCTGCAGATACTTTCCCGCAGGACCAAGAACACCCCCATCCTGGTGGGCGAGCCCGGCGTGGGCAAAACCGCGATCTCCGAGGGAATCGCCACCAAGATAGTAAACGGAGAGGTGCCGGAGAACCTCAAGAGCCGCAAGGTATATTCCCTGGACATGGGCGCCCTGATAGCTGGAGCCAAGTACCAGGGCGAATTCGAGGAACGTCTCAAGGGCGTCGTGAAGGAAGTAGTCGATTCCGCCGGGGAGATAATCCTGTTCATCGACGAAATCCACACCCTGGTGGGCGCAGGCCGCACCAGCGGTGCCATGGACGCGTCCAACATCCTCAAGCCTGCGCTGGCCCGCGGCGAGCTCCGCACCATCGGCAGCACGACCCTGGAGGAGTACCAGAAGTACTTCGAGCAGGACAAGGCCCTGGAGCGCCGTTTCCAGAAGGTGATGGTCGACGAACCCTCGCCGGCGGAAAGCATCGCCATCCTGCGAGGCCTCAAGGAGCGCTACGAGAACCACCACCGCGTGAGCATCGAGGACGATGCGCTCATAGCCGCCGTAAACCTCAGCCACCGCTACATCAGCAACAGGTTCCTGCCCGACAAGGCCATCGACCTG
>JAFZZW010000051.1 GCA_017615615.1 Bacteroidales bacterium | reverse complement strand
CTTCATGCTGAAGGCCCTGCGCGACATCGGCTCCCTCCCCCTCAGCGACGCCGCCCTCGCCGCATATGCCGCCCGCCTCGGCTCCGACTGCGCGTTTTTTATCCACCTGCACCACCAGGATATCACCGCCGCTTACGCCCCGAGCCTGTGCCAGGCGATGTTTGCCACCGGCCGCGGCGAAATCCTCGAGCCGTTCGAGCTCGACCTTTCCGCATATGAGCTGCGGGTGGAGATTCCCCTGGACGCCGCCACCGGCCTGCCGGTCGCGGTCAGCACCCGCGAGGCCTATTCGGAGGTCATTCCCCGCGAGGGGATTTCTCGACTCCGCTCCGCTCCGCTCGAAATGACAGAGGAAGTAAGCCCGGTCTTTACAGGTATGTCATTTCGAGCGGAGGGCTTTGCCCGGAGTCGAGAAATCCCCTCGCATGAAGATGTCTCTTTGCGCGAAGCGCTCCGTGCCCCGGTGGAGCAGTGGAAAGACTGCGTAGTCAACGATTTCGAGAGGGGAGTCTTTGCAAAGCACCCGGAAATCGCGGCCCTCAAACAGCGGTTCTACGATCGTGGCGCGATTTATGCGGCAATGTCAGGCTCCGGCTCGGCCGTATTCGGCCTTTTCCGGAAATAATCCGTATATTTGCGGCCCTTTATGAAGAAAGTATTACTTGCAATACTGTTGGTATTCCTGGCGGCACTGTCGCTGGGCGCCCAGACACGCAGCACTACCAAGGTGCGCGGCACAGTCGTGGACGCCGACACCGGAGAGCCGGTTCCGTTTGCAGGTATCTACTTCAAGGACACCACCATAGGCCTCACCGCCGACATCGACGGCAAATTCACCCTCGAGACCCGCGAGCCTGTGTCCGTCCTGGTCTGCCAGCTGCTCGGATACGACACCGTCGAGAAGACCATCCACCAGGGCGCCTTCAACGAGGTCGAGTTCCGCATGCACCTTACGGACAACCGCCTAAGCGGCGCCCTCGTCAAGCCGGACAACCGTCGCATCAAGAGGCTCCTCCGCAACATAGAGTCCCACAGCGAACGCAACGACCCAGACCTCCGTCCTTATTTCACCTGCAAGGTGTACAACAAGATGGAGATGGACATTACGCACGCCAAGGAGCAGCTGAGCGCCAAATGGTTCAACGACCAGTTCGGTTTCGTGTTCGACTATATGGACACATCTTCGGTGAGCGGCGTGCCTTTCCTGCCCGCCATGCTGTCGGAAACGTACGTGGAGCGGCGCCATACCCTCAATCCCCGCGAGGACAACGAAACCATCATCGCCAACCGCATCTCCGGCATCAACCCCAAGAACAACCTCCTGACGCAATTCACCGGCAGCATGCACCTCAAGGCCAATTTCTACCGGCCTTTCGTCAACTGCTTCGACGTCGAATTCCCTTCGCCCACCCAGTACAGCGGTCTGCTGTTCTACAATTACTTCATAGTCGATTCCCTCAAGATGGACGGACGCAAGACCTACGTCGTCCGCTATCATCCCAAGGACGGCATCTCCAGCCCTGCGTTCGACGGCGAGATGCGTATCGACGCCGAGGAATTCGCCATCAAGAGCATCAGGGCCAAGATGATGAGGGGAGGCAACGTCAACTGGCTCCGCGACATCGTTATCGAGGCCGACTACCAGCGTCTGGAGGACTCTACATGGTTCTTCAGCGCCGACAGGCTCTATGCCGACTTCTCCATCGCGCTGGGCGACTCCACCCGCATGATGTCAGTCATCGGCACGCGCCAGCTGCAGTATTCCGACGTCGACTTCTCGCCCATCGAGAACATGCCTACTGCCGACGGCAAGGTCAAGGTCCTGCCCGATTCCAACCATAAGGACGAGGCCTTCTGGGCGCAGACCCGCCCCGTCGAGCTTACGGACCACGAAAAGAGCATCTACAAGATGGTGGACGAGGTGCAGCAGGCGCCGTTGTACAAGACGGTGTACAAGATCGGCTACACCGCCGCCACCAATTACTTCGACATAGGACCTGTCGGTATCGGCCCCGTCGCCCAGATGTATTCCAACAACAGCCTGGAGGGCGTGCGGTTGCAATTGGGCCTGCATACGTCCAAGGACTTCAGCCAGAAATTCAGGATATCCGCATACGGGGCGTACAGCTTCGACGACAAGAACGGCCGTCCCTGGAAGGGTAACGTCACATACGAGCAGCTGTTCCAGAAGGAGCCGCAGCGCAAGCTTACGGCGGTGGCGGAGTACGACGTCCACCAGCTGGGCAAAGGCCGCAGCAACCTCACGAGCGGCAACATAATCAGTTCCCTGTGGGGCAAGGAATCCAAGCCGGCGCCCAGCAGCGAGTTCTCCGTGCGTTATGACCACGAATTCAGCATGCAGGTCAACGGCGTGGCGGGGATTGCGCTCAAACGGTACTACTCAAGTCCTTTCGCCCAGATGCAGAAGTGGGACGGCACCCAGGTGGAGAGCATCGCCACCAACGAACTGAGGCTCAAGGTGCGTTTCTCCAAGGAAGAGACTGTCAACCGCGGGTACTTCAACAAGACGTACGTCCATACTGATTATCCTATTGTCAGCCTCGACCTGCAGGGCTCCATTCCAGGCATAAGGCCCGGCGACATAGGATTCTTCATGCCTCAGATCCATGTGGACTGGAAGTTCCGCGTCCCGCCTGTGGGCATGTCGGATACGCATCTGCGTCTGGGAACCATAGTGGGGCAGGTGCCCTGGCCGGTGCTCAACCTTTATCAGGGCAACGCCACCATCATGACCGACAAGAGCGCCTTCTCATGCATGGAGTACTTCGAGTTCGCCTCCGACACCTGGGCCACGCTGCTCTGGTATCATACATTCAACGGGTTCTTCCTGGGAAAGATTCCCCTGATCCGCGAGCTGCAGCTGCGTGAGGAATTCACGGCCAAGATTGCGTACGGGAGCCTGCGTGACGAGAACAACGGCAGCTCGCCGGAATACGGAGCACTGATGATGTTTCCCACCAACCGGGACGGCCTGATGACCCAGGGGCTCAACGGCGTGCCCTACATCGAGCTGGGCGCCGGTCTGTCCAACATCTTCCGTCTCCTGCGCGTCGACTTCATATGGCGCGTCACCCACCGTGAAAGGACCCTCCCGGACGGTACAACCGTCATCCCCCGCGGCGCCCAGCCCCTGTGGAACATCCGCGGCGCCCTCGGCGAGGCCGGCGAAGGCCCCGGCTGGGACAAAGTCCCCTCCTGGCTCCCCAACGCCATCAACATCGGCATGGAGATACGATTCTAGGCTCGGGCCTGTCAGTCCGCATCTGTCACCGTACAGCATCCGGCGACATGGCGCCTCCCACATTGTCCTGACAGATGATTTTGGCGCAGGTCTCCCGACGTTTGGCGCAGGTTTGCTTTTTGCCCCGGGACTTGCGCCACTACAGTTCACATAGTGGCGATTTGCGGCGCAGCTCCCTCCACTTTTATCAAACCTGCGCCACTATGGCACTCTCAACCCAGAAGACCAGCCAGCAGAGCGCCAAGATAATTGCCTGCAGCGTAGCCTATTATGCCGATGGTTATTCCGGTGATGATGACCTGGCGGTTCTTCATCCGGTCGGCAATCATCGGAACAAAGAGAGGTGAGTTGATCATCGCTACGGAAGTGATTACCGCGGTGTCTGCATCGATCCGGAACAGGCGGCTCAGCAGTATCTGCAGCAGCAGGGATCCGAAGATGACGAATGCGATGAAGGCCAGCAGCCACACTCCACTGTGCAGGTCGAGGCTGCGGATATCGACCATCGATGCCACCACGACGCTGAAAATCAGCACCAGATACATCCCGGCATCATAACTCTTCCGCCAACTGCGAACCGCAGGCAGGAATGACGCCGCGATGGACAGGGTGGTGAGGGTCAGTATAAGGACAATCATATTGATGCTTCCGGTAATCAGGAATGACAGGCCTATGCCGGCGCCCGCAATCAGCACTGCCAGGCCGATTGCCTTGAGCGTCCCGCCCCGGTGTTCCCGGGAAAAGATTCCGCGGTACATGCTGGTCTCGGAACGTGTCATCGTATCGGAGATTATTCCCTCGCTCTGCTGTCGCTTGCCGGAGATCTCGAAAGGGAGGATGATGCGCGCCAGCCTGATTCCGGCAGCCATCAGGAAGACAAGATAGACGAAGCTTACCAGCATGTCGAACGAATTCATCAGCAGATAAGTATCTTCCGGGACTCCCAGCATCATCTTTATGGCCGCAAGATTGGGCGTGCCTCCGGTATAGACGCCCACGCTCATGCCGGCGATGGCAGGTGCCTGAGGGCCCAGATGATCCCTGAGCAGGAAATAGCCCGCCACGGACACAGACAAAACGGAGACAAGGCCGATGACCAATGAAGCGAGTGCCTTCTTCACCGGAGTGCCGCGGAAATTGCAGGCAAAAAGTATCAGCGGCATCGCCAGCGGAATGGTGACGCTCGTAAGCGCATCCTGCAGGGGGAAGAGAGCCTTTGCCGCCCCATCGAATGGATAAATCAGCAGATTGCCCGCCAGCAGTCCGATGATATAGAGCATCAGTATTGCCCCGATGCGCTCCACCGCCCGGCTCCTGCGGCACAGCCAGATTACCCCGGCCGGAACCACCAGATAAAACAGCAACCAAACAACGTTCAGAGCGATACTCATACTGCAAATATATTCAAAAAGTGCAAAAAATTGACAGCATTTTTTCATTCTGGAGTTTTACATAATAGCCCCTGGATTACTTACAGCCCGGCTTTTACACTTAAGTGTTACAAAACAGAAGGAAACGGGTAATTATGCTTTCCTTTGTAACGTCAACAATGAAGTTTGACCAACATATAATAAGATGACATGGCTTTCCGCAGAATCCATCACAGAGAGCTCCCGGATGGAAGCATTCAGAAGGTATACCCGTTCCATATCAGCCTGGAAGGAATGGAATCCACGCTGATTTGCCGCGACGATGAAGACTATGATGCCCTGCAAAAAAGGTTTTACGTTTCTGCCTGGAGCAACAATTCCATCGTCGTTGCAGATATAGAGATGTCCAATCACGGACACCTCATCGTACTTTCAACTGACATGTCGCAGGCCAGAAACGTTGCTGCTGCGATTAAAAAGGATCATTCTCAGTACCTTGCTAACAAGTATCACGAGCATAATACTCTTGTTCGCAGCGATGTCAAAGTCATATATCTCGATACCGACTGGTATCTGAGAAACGCTCTGGCATATGTTCCAAGAAACGCCCTTGATGCCGGTGTTGCCGTTGGCGATTACAAATGGTCTTCATATGGAGCGATGTTCTCTTCCGCCCGGACGGACATGTCTGCCACCCCCGTAGCTTCGATGACCAGAAGGGAAAAGGAATTTCTTTTCCATACTCACGCCGACCTTAAACGCGTACCATGGAAAGTGGACATTGAGGGGAGGCTCATAACTGCCTCGGCTTGCGACCATAATTATGCAGAACGGGCATTCAATAATGATCAGGCATTCTTTCTTAAAACAATCGGTTCTGTGAACTGCGCTGAAATGGACTTTAAACTGGTTACCGGTCCACGCATCAGGCGAAGTGACAATGAATTCAGGAAAACGGTAGAAGAATTATCTCACAAATGGTTCAACATCGATATTTCCGGATTGAGCATGGAGATGAAAACCCGTATTGTTCCGCACCTTTATCATAGCTATAATACCTCTGTCCCGCAGCTGGCCAGATGCATCATGCTAAGCCGGGAAGATGTTGCAGGTATCCTGCGAATCAGGTAGCTCATAGTGGGGGATGGTAGAAGGGAGACGCCTGGCGCAGGTTTGATAAAAGTGGAGGGAGCTGCGCCGCAAATCGCCACTATGTGAACTGTAGTGGCGCAAGTCCCGGGGCAAAAAGCAAACCTGCGCCAAACGTCGGGGGACCTGCGCCGCGGATTGGGGCAAAACAGCAACCTAATAGCCGGTCAGGGGCAGGCACTGGCAATAAGGGAACTGCCGGGTGATACCCCCACGGAAGACGATGCTACTCGTGAGCCACTGTACGCACTCGGCAGTATTATTTGAATGACTATTGCCGTCGGGAGGCAACTCATAGCGGCGCGAGTCCCTCCGGGATGAAAAAAACTACGCCAGCGAAAGGGCGACCTCCATCATGTGGGTGAAGGTGGTGCGGCGCTCCTCGGAGGTGGTGACTTCGCCGGTGATGACGTGGTCGGAGACGGTGCAGATGACGAGGGCTTTCTTGCCGCAGCGCGCTGCGTTCATGTAAAGCGCGGCGGCTTCCATCTCTACGCCGAGGACACCCATCTTGAGCCAGCCGTCAACGTGCGGGGTATCTGAATAGAAGACGTCGGACGAGAGCACGTTGCCCACGGCGTATTTGTAGCCCAGGCGGTCGCATTCCTCCGCGGCTTTGCGGAGAAGGCCGAAGTCGGCTATGGGGGCGAATACGCCGTCCAGCTTGTACTGGTTGCCGTAGGAGGAATCTGTGCAGGCTCCCTGGGCGAGGATGAGGTCGCCGATGTGGAGGTCTTTGCTGTAAGCACCCGCTGAACCGACGCGGATTATGGTCTTTACATCATAGAAATGGTACAGCTCGTAGGTGTAGATACCTATCGAGGGGATACCCATCCCATGCCCCATCACGCTGACCTTCTTGCCATTGTAGGTGCCGGTGAAGCCCAGCATCCCGCGGACGTCGTTGAACTGGAAAACATCTTCCAGGAAGTTCTCTGCCATGAATTTCGCGCGCAGGGGGTCGCCTGCCATGATGACGGTATCGGCTATTTCGCCTTCTTTAGCGTTGATGTGGGGGGTGGGTATGTTTGCCATATTGTAAATCTTATTCGTGCAAATTTAACATTTTTTTCTGGAACTGGTCAAGGGGAAGGAAGTCCGGCGACTCCACCGGCTGCTCGAGTACCGTAACCGTGGCGCCCGGATGCCCGAGGGAAGCGCGCAGGGCGTCCGTTACCTGACGGGAGACTATGGGCGCAAGCCACTCGAATTCGGCGATCCTGCGCTGGTCGATTTCCTTCTCCACTTCTTCCCGGATGCGCTCCTTCATCTCCTTTGTGAAGTCCTCGGCTGTCTTGTCGTCTACCGGCGGCAGCTGGATGCCAAGCACCGAGCGGTTGCGCAGGGCCACCGCCAGGTCCCACTGCAGCTGCTTCTTGGAGAACGACAGCAGCCCCGGATGGAAGTCGGCAAGCCACAGGGTATCCGACCCGGGGTCGTAGCGGAAGCGGACCTCTTCCAGGCGTATGCCGTATTCGGCGCAGATATCAGCCCGCAGCGCCCCTTTGAAGGTAAGCCCGCGGTTCTCGTCCCTGCGCTCGTATGTCCTTGTAAATGAGGTATCTATATTGAGGACCGACAGATGCAGTACCGGCGTAAGCGAAGTTACGTTGAGCGGACTGTGCGAAATCTCGTCGAGCCGCTGCTGCAGCTTTTCTACCTGTTCCTGCAGGTCTCCGGCAAGCCGTTCGCTGCGCTCCAGTTCCTTCTGGGAGTTCTGGATGAATGCCTTCCAGACGAGGAACCCTACAGCAACGACGCCGAGAAGAATCAGGCCGTATTTGAACGCACCGCCGGTAAACAGCAGCCAGATGCCGACTCCGGTCAGCACCACCGCGACAACGGCCGCTATAATCAGTCTTTGCTTTGTTTTCAAGGCCTTCTGTTCATGTGGGAATCCTGTCCGACCGGCTCGCCGGAGTCAATAAACCCTTTGAGATATGAGTTGATGGCCGCAATGCCGGCGGAAAGCTCTTTCGGAGGCCTTGCGTTGCTGCCGCCGGACCAGATGCCGTCTTTCTCGTATTCTATTGCTATGTGCCACATGTAGCCGTCCATCACCTGCATGGGGGGATGGTACGAACTCTCCAGCTTATACAGCTTGTGCTCCCTGACCATGGCTCCGATGCGCTCCAGCAAGTCTGACGGGGCCTGGTACACGGATATATCAGGTCCGCCGTTGGAGTACAGCAGGTGGAGCTCTCCGTCTTCTGACTTTTCTACGCAGTACCATTCGATGGGGTACGCCATCATGCCGGAATAGGAATACAGGTAGCCTGTGGGTGTACCTTCAACGAATTTGGGAGCAGGGGACCCGCATCCGGAAAAGAGAGATCCGAACATAGCAGCAACGATAAGTATCAGACGTTTCATACGTGACTAATAATATTACAGGGTTTCGATGACGCTGCGGTTCACGGCGGCGAATTTCTGCTCATCCACCTTGACCACCTGACGGTCGTAGGTCATGATGCCGTTGACTTCCGTCTCGACATCGGAAATCTGGGTGTAGATGGCCGCAGAGCAACCGGTGCCTATGAAGACCTTCAGCATGTCGGCAAAATCGGAATAAACCTTGAGAAGTTCGTCACCGTCGGAGACCACCTTTCCATATCCCCAGTTATTGTCCTTCAGCCACAGGTGTCCGGGGACTGGGTAGCCGATTCCGCCGTATTCGCCGAGCACGCAGACCATCTTGCGTTCGAAGACGTTCATGGCGGGACAGGCGTAATGGTGGACGTCGAGGATGTCGCCGCAGAGCTCGTAGTTGCCGCCGGAGGATTCGTTGACGAGGCGGGTGGGATCCTCTCCGCGGGTGAATTCAACCACTGCGCGGGTGTCGAACTGGCCCCAGGCCTCGTTGAACGGTACCCAGACGGTGATGCACTGGAAACTCTTGAGCTGGGCGATAATCCCCTTCCACTCTTTGTAGAAATTGTCTTTTGCCTCCTGCGGGATGTCGCATTCGGTACCTCCCAGGAGGCTGTCGCCGGACCATTTGTTCGCGGTGCGGCTGAGTACGTCGCGGCTGCGGCCACCGCGCGAACTGTCGTGGTCGCCGATGCAGGGCATGTCCTGCCATACCATAATGCCGAGCACGTCGCACCAGTAGTACCAGCGGGCAGGCTCGACTTTAATGTGCTTGCGGATGGTGTTCCATCCCCAGTCCTTGACCTTCTGGATGTCGTACTTGAGGGCTTCGTCCGACGGGGCGGTATAGAGGCCGTCGGGCCACCATCCCTGGTCCAGAGGACCGAACATGAAGATGCGTTCTCCGTTGAGCGTGAGGCGTTTGTATCTGTTGTGGCGATTGTCGATCTTGGGGTCCTTATCCATACCGACGGTACGAAGACAGGTGTAACCGTCGACCCTGTCGATCTCGGCGCCGTTCTTCAGCAGGGCTATCTGCAGGCCGTAGAGGAACGGGGAATCGGGGCTCCAGAGCTTGGGGTTGTTTACCTTGATGCTGGTGCCGGTGCCGGCGATGGACTTGCCGTCGCGAAGGGTGACTGCGATGCCGTCATATTCGCCGAGGGCGTCGATGCCGATGTTGAGCGTGCCCTCTTTGGCGTCCCATACCGGATCGTACGAAACGATGTGCGCCTGCTTGCTGACGGGCTCGAGCCAGACGGTCTGCCAGATGCCGGTGACGGGGGTGTACCAGATGCCTTCGGAGGCGTTTACCTGTTTGCCTCGTGGCTGGAAGCTGTCGTCGGTGGCGTCCTCCACCTTGACGCGCACGGTCTGTTTGCCGCTGCGCTTGAGAGCGTCGGTGACATCGAAGCTGAATGCCGTATAACCTCCGGTGTGCTCTCCGACGAAAGTGCCGTTAACCCATACGCTGGCCTTCCAGTCAACGGCGCCGAAATTCAGGAAAATGCGTTTGTCGCGCCACTGGGAGGGCACTTTGAACGTGCGTTCATACCACAGGACCTTGTCTTTTCCGACCCTGCGCTGTACCCCGCTGAGGGCCGACTCGGCGCAATACGGAACAACGATGGTGCCCTCCGGTTTGGCGAAGGTCTGGCACTTGGGGAGAATGGCGTAGGACCATTCGCCGTTGAGGTTGAGCCAGTCGCCCCGCACCATCTGCGGACGAGGATATTCGGGAAGGGGAGTGGCGGGGGTTTTCGATGCAGCCCATGCACCCATGCACAGGCCGGCCAACAATACGGAAATGAGGAGACGTTTCATCTGATATGCGGTATAATTGTCCAAATATAGGAATAATGCGGCAAAAACCAACGCGGGCAAGGTGGTTTCGTCAGTGTGAAAGGACTGGGAATTCGGAGATGCGCAGCCTTGTGCAACCATAAGGAACGAGCAGCAACTCCTCCTTTTCGCCGGCCTTGTGAATAGAAACTCTCGTGACGTCACCTTTATCCATAGGGCTCCAGGGAAGAGGCCCGGCGTTGCCATCATACATCTGCCATGCAGGTATGCGGCTTGCCTCCACTTTTAGCCTGACGGGTGCGGCATCCAGGTTCCATGGCCATCTGTCATGGGCCTTCACTTTGTCCTCCACCACTTCTATCAATGACGGATCTGCAATTTGCCGACTTGTGAGACCATAATTCCACGGCGAATCAGGCTGAACCTCAAAATATGTGTCGCCGTGGTATTTCCGGAGCCTGTCATCGAAATCCCTTTTCACCCATTTTTCCTTGATGCCGAGAGAATACACCAAGGGGCCCCGTTCCAGCGCGACGGAGTTCTCATGCCAGCGGGTGACCCTTACTGTCATCGGCAGGTTCAGTTCCAGGACGTCACCATTGTGCCATTCCATGTCAATGTCAACCTTGCCTGCGGTTCCGGATTTGAATACCTCGCCGTTGAGCTTGAAGGTGGCTTCCGTACACCATTCCGGGACGCGAAGGGTAATGGTGAAACGCTGTGACTGTTCGAGCCTGAAGCGGAACCGTATACTGCTTTCCATCGGATAGGCGGTGTCTTCAATTATGCTGATTCTTTTGCCTTTGATTTCCGTGTCAACTCTGCAGGGCGCATAAATCAGAGCCGCAAGGCCTTCCGGGGATTCGTACCAGAGATTTTGGGTGAATTTGGGCCACCCCTGATGCAGGTTCGACAGACAGCAGGGATAGCCTGTCTTGAATCCGAATACCTGTGCGGTGCCGCTCTGAGGACAGTCGAAGTTTCTTTTTCCAAGGCTGGTTGAAACCTGATTGGCTTGCTGGAAGTATTGATGGTATTTGAAGTCTTCGCTCATCTGGGCCGGCAGGGCGTTGAAGCAAACCCTTTCCAGTTCGTCGGCGAAACGGGTGTCGCCGGTGACTTTGAGCATCTGTTCATATGAAAACATCAGCTCTACGGCCGAACACAACTCACTGCCCTGGGTGGGGGAGTTCCCATGCAGGGCCTCGTCTGCGGCGTACATTCCATTGGGCCAGCCGTGGTAATGGCGTATGTCGTCCATCGCCTTGTTGACGGCGTCGAGATACTTTTGCTGTGGATCTATCTGCCACCAGATAACAGGTTCCTTCAGCCCCTGGGCCAGGTTTACGCCGTGAATGCTGCCCATATCCGACAGCATCTTGCCGTCCAGGAAGGCGCTGGTGAAGTCGAAGCCTTGCGAGTGAAGCTCCTTGGCCAGATCAAGCAGCCATGGCTTGCGGGTTTTCCCGTAGTACCACAGAAGGACGTCAAGATTGTCTCCCTCCCGATATTTACCCCAATAGCTCCAGTGGTCAAGATGTTTGACAGGCAGGGAATCCAGTTGATACTTGAAATATCCGTCCATGACATCCATCACTCGATCATCTCCGGTGGCGTTGTAGTATTGCCGGAGTATTTTCAGAACGACCATTTTAGGCCACCAGTCATAGGGCCTGTCCCGCTGAAGGCCGTCAACATGGGGATAAGATTTTTCCGGCCCGAAATAGCCGTCAGCCCTTGAGCTTGCGATAATGCTTTCAACCCACACCTGCGCTTTGGCTTTGAGTGTATCATCGTCCAGGATATACGCGAGAGGTAAAAGCCCGTCAATCCAATAGGGACCGCGTTCCCATCTGTCCCCTGTGCCACCCAGCCACCCATTGTCTGGGCCCATCACTTCGGGATAGGTTTCGTCCAGGTTGGCGGTTATGCCGTCCCGTTGCCTGACAAGCGTTTCCTCCAGCCATCCTTCCGGCCTGATTGCACCAAGGGGGAGTTCATCGTAACAGCGCTTGAGGGCAGGGCCATGTGTGCAAGATACTATTAACGTGAAAACAGTAATCAGGGAGACAGCAGGTGTGCGGTTCATTTGGCGTAGAACTTATATTCCGTTGTGCTGTAATAACGTTCTCCGGGGCGCAGGACTGTACTGGGAAAACGGTCCTGGTTGGGAGAATCGGCAAAATGGATGGTTTCCAACAGCATTCCTCCGTATTTCTGGATAGGCCCATATTTGCCGATGTGGACGGATGGATCGAACGTTCGTCCAGTGAATGTGAGCAGGGCTGGTTCGGTCGTCCAGGTTTCAACTCCCCGACCGCTGCGCTGGTCGTAGAGGTCGGCTGCACGGCGAAGGTTTCCATCGTAACCGCGGATCTTCCAGCAAGCAGACATTCCCTTCATTATGCGTAGTTGTTCGTTCGGCATGTCCAGTCTGTAATCGACGGTATGGGGCTCCCTGAAGTCAAAAGGAGTGTCTTCTACCGGAATAAGCTTGTCCGGGCACATTTGGCGGTTGTTGAGTACTGTAGTGTCGGCTTCAACCGTAAACAGATGCTCCATTACGTAACTTCCTGCACTGCCGTGAAGATTGAAGTATGTATGGTTGGACAGATTGACTACGGTAGGCTTGTCAGTTGATGCTTCGTATTCCATTCTTATGACGTTATCATTTGTAAGCCAATAGGTAACATAAGCATCAAGTGCTCCTGGGAAACCTTGCTCTCCGTCGGGACTGATACGATGGAAACGCACTCCGCAGCGCCCTGGTTCTGAGACTGGCCGCCCTTCCCACTTCATGCGGTCGAAGCCCAAAGGTCCTCCATGGCAGCACACAGGCTCGCCGTCCAGCGATTCGTTGGCCACAACCTCAAATCGCGTACCGTCAATAACGAACGCAGAATGGTTTATGCGATTGCCGTAACGGCCTATGACCGACCCGAAGAACCGCTCAGGGCCGTTTTCAAAAGACTCTATGTCTCCAGGACCGACTACGACATCGTCAAAACAGCCATTACGATCCGGCATTCTGATGCTCACCACCCTGCAGCCGTAGTCAATTACGTCCATGCTTGCCCCTTTTGAGTTCCGCAGATGGAAAACGGTAACTGGAGAGCCGTCCGACAAGTTCCCAAAAGGCTCGGAAATGATGCCTTCAGGTTTGGTGCATGAGGCCAGAGCCAATGCCGCAAGTATCAAAATGTGTTTCATATCAGTCGTAATGTTAGCCATTCGGTGGGATAATCGGAACTTTCGCCGTCCAGTTCTTCCCAGCGACGGGCAGCTTTTTCAGCGGATTTGAGTTTATCCCAATGCGCTGGGTGGGCATGCAGGAATTCTCCTTTATGCGGGGCTCCGCCCAACTCTTTCCATGGGATGCGTACCTGGGCTGCAAAGCCGGTGTCCGTATCGGAGTCATCATTTACGGTACCGTCAACCGATAGATCCGCAGCGTCTCCCGTCTGCAGCCTGTGCCATGCTCTATGCTCCTGACGGTAAAGAATCCATTTGCCGGCGGCGTTTACAGCAAGTTTATAGATCTCATTACCGCGTGACAGCAACAGTACGGAAGCATCGGAATTTTCGGGGGTGAATACAGTGAGGTTGCCGTCCTTGACCCAGGTGTTGAAGATGAAGTCATCTGCGGTATATCCGAAGTCATAAGTCACGCTTGAATTATACTTGCCGCCAAGGAACCAGCGGTCGCTTTCTTCACTGTCTAAAGGCGGCAGGTCGATATCGCCTCGATGGATTGCTTTGGACCGGTTGAGGCGTCCCTGAATAATGTTGATTTTGCCGCGTGTCTTGCCGTCGAGGGTATACTTGACGGTGCTTGTGACAAAGATCCTGTCGTTTCCGGTATAATCCACCGACCCCCAGTAGCCACCGAACGGGGATGTGGCGTGAGAGAAATTGTCGGCATCGTTGTCGCCTATGAGTACCCACAGACCCTCCTTGCCCTTGTACTGGCCGTTTGCATTCGTGATGACCTTCCCATCCGGGAGCCTGGCAATGTATGGGCCATAGCCTATGAAGTCTTTGTTTACCTGTTTCTTGAAAGGGTAGTCAGGCCCTCCGTCGCGCATCAACGCCTCCTGGTCAACGGTCCAGTTGTCGCGGGTCTTTACTACAACCGGAGTCTGGTCTACTACGTATTTGCCGCTCCAGACTTCAACCGTCATCGCAATTGAACCGTTATCGAGCAGCACAGCGGTAGCCATTCCGTCGTATCCGAAGCGGTCGTCAACCGTATAAGAAATACCTTCAACGTCTTCCCATTTGCATTCATCCTTGCTTTGCCAGGTTTTCCCGCCGTCGAAAGAACGTATCAGGGACGTCTTGGGGCAGGACATCCCGCTGACTACATTCTGGCTGTCGGTGAGGTACAGCTGGATTTCACCGGAGGGAAGCTCCAGCATCGCCGGTTCCCAGCAGCGGCCGCGGTAAATGTTTCGCGGCTCGCCCCAGGTCTTGCCAAAGTCCTCAGAGAACAATATTCCAATGCCGCAGTTCTCGTTCGTGTGTGGGATGTCTCCGTACCCCTTGAGGTAACGCCACTGGTATGCGAGCATCAGACGGCCGTCGGAAAGACAGATGAAGTCCGGGTTGACATAGACAATCTCATCGGCACCTACAGTGGATTCCGCAGGATGCCTGGAGCATAGTTTCTGCGCCGGGGCCCAGCTTGCACCGTCGTCCTCGCTGCGCGTGGCGAAGATTTCCCAGCCAAGATGGTCGTTCATAAAGGTTAGCAAAAGAGCACCGTCCGGCAAACGCTTAACCCTTGGGTAGTAGAGATTGGGCTCTACAGTTCCGTCATCCAAGGCGATTTGGTCAATAATGATGTGAGTGCTGCGGTCCCAACTGATGCGGACATCGTCTCCGGGCAAATTTGGAGGGCTGCAGCAAGAAGCCAGAAATGAAATGGCGAAAAAAAGAAAAGCGGCTGTTTTTTCCATATCCAAAAATACGAATACCTGTATCCCGAGCAAAAAAGAAAACGGTCAATTGTTGCAAAAAACCGCGCATGGCATCCTGCGTGTGCGAGTGTTACTGATAAAAATGATTACATTTGTATAAATGAACCGCAGACTAATCATATCTCTTGCTATCTTGTTGCTTGCGCTGCCGTCGCAGGCTTTTCAGTTTACGCATTTCAATACCGCCGGCAGCGGCATTTCATATGACGGCATCAGCTGCATAATGCAGGACAGCCGCGGATTCATCTGGATAGGGACGTACAAGGGGCTCAACCGTTATGACGGCCGTCATTTCGACGTTTACTATCAGGAGCATCTCGGGCTCCCTTCGGACTTTATCCATTGCCTGCAGGAAGCTCCCGACGGCAACATCTGGATAGGGACTGACGCCGGAGCCTGTGTGTACAATTATGCCCTTGACCGCTTCGAGCCCATACTCAAAGCCAGCGACAAGGGGGATGTGATTCGCAACAAGGTCACATTCCTTCAGGCTGACGAACGGGGCCTGATACATATGCTGGTAAACGATCAGGGTTATTTCATCTATGACACGGCGGACAATACCCTTTCCAGCATTAGCTATGAAGAATCGGGGGCCTCGGGCGCCAGGCGCCTTTTATGGCTCTCCGGCGGCGACATCCTTGTATCCCGGTTCCATATCAATCTGTACCGTGCCGATGGCAGGATGGGCAATCTCCGTCCCCTCGGGCTTCCGGGTGACGTTTTCCGCGGAGACGAAATAGAGCGGATGTTCCCTTGCGACAACAGCAGTTTCTATGTGGCCAGTACCAAGAAGGGCCTGTCGGTAGTGGATTACCAGAAAGGAAGCGTGTCTGTCCTGATGCCCCTGCCGGGAGACGCTGTCCTGCTGGATGCCTCCAGCGACCTTTATGGCCGCTTCTGGCTTTCTACGACAAGGGGCGTGTGGATGTATGACTCCATAACGGGGGAAAACCTTCACCTTGCGGCCAGCAAAAACGACGTTTTCTCTTTGTCCAGCAGCTATGTTACCTGTACGTATGTAGATAAAAGCGGAGGGCTTTGGATCGGCACGCTCAACGGAGGTGTGAATTACAGTGGTCCTTTTCAGGACAAGTTCGAGAAGCAGTATATGGTTTCCGGAGAGCCCGCTGTGGGCTTCGGTTTCGGATGCTTCGCCCAGGACCCTTCCGGCCGGATCTGGATTGCCACGAAGAATGCCGGACTGTTGACTTATGACCCCCTGAATCACTCGACCTCTTATTATCGACGTCTTCCCATACACACTACGGTCTGTTCCCTCTGTGCCGACGGGGAATGGCTTTGGTTCGGAACATTCAACGGACTAGGTAAACTGAACACCAGGACGGGGCAGGTAAAGGATTATGGCATTCTCCGTTTGTCTTCCGGGAGGAATGACCCCCGCGTATATGTCCTTTTCAAGACTTCCGCCGGGGAGCTGATTGCCGGTACCACCGCAGGACTTTTCCGTTACGACAACAGCCAGGACAAGTTCCTTGAGATAAATGAGTTTGCAGGGATATTCGTTACCAGTATCACAGAGGAATCGTCGGGACGCTTATGGCTGTCATCCTATACATATGGGCTTTTCTCCTGGGATATTCAGGCAGGCACACGTCCTGTAGAGTATCGATTTGGCGACGGTTCCGGACTTCCGGCGGACAAGATATCTACCGTACTTGTGGACGCTTCGGGCAATGTATGGGCTATAGGTTTCAGTGCAGGCATTGCCCTTTTCGACCCCCAGACCCGCAAGTTCAAGACCTACAACAGAAGCACCAATAAGGCTTTTCCTTCAGACGTGTTCTTCAAGGCCGTATCGGATGCTTCCGGCAACCTGTGGCTTGCATCTGACAAAGGACTGGTCGAATTCGAACCGGGCACGGAGAGGGTGAACGTCTATACAAGCGACATAGGACTGCTTGACAACAAATTGACCAACAGTTGTTTTGCCAGTGCAGACGGAGACGTGTACTTCGGTTCCGATAATGGATTCATCCGTTTTAATCCCAAAGTAGTCTCGTCGGAACAGGATATTCCAAAGGTCGTCATTACCAAGCTCCGCATAGGTCCGAGGAACATCATACGCGACTCCAACATAGACCTGATGTCTTCAATGACGTTCGCGTGGGACGAACGTTCTTTCGGCTTCTATCTCTCTGTTCTCGGACAGGATTTCCCTTCAACATGCAGGCTGCAGAGCCGTATGAGCGGATTCGATGAAGACTGGAAAGACCTCCCTGCGTCCGGATCCATATATTTTTACAACGTACCGCCGGGTGGCTATACGCTGGAATTCCGGGCCGCGTCGGAAGAAGGGTGGCTTCCAATACGCGAGCCACTTTCCATAACGGTCCGAGCCCCGTTCTTCCAAACCCTTCCTGGAGTGGCGCTGATTGTGCTGGCGTTTATAATCGTACTGTTCTTCGCTACCCTGGTGCTCAGGATGCTGGATAAGCGCCAGAGGGACCAGGAGGCCGCCCAGTACAAGAAGGCCAAGGATGAGGAAATGTATCAGGAGAAACTCAGATTCTTCTCCCATGTCATACACGAGATCAAGACTCCGCTCACGCTCATCAAGGCTCCCCTTGCCAGCGTGATGAGCAAGGATGATTTGGATGATGAGGCGCGGAAGGACCTTACGGTGATGAATAACAACACCGAGTATATGTCCAAGCTTGTCAACGAGCTGCTCGACTTCGTGCGGATAGAGAAAAACGGGTATGCGCTCAATCCCGAGCCCGTCGACCTCGTAGAAAGGCTTAACAGCATGGTGTTCGATTATGGGGATACCGTACGTGGGGCCAATCTGAAACTCAACCTCCGATGCGATGTGCCGTCAGCCTTGGTCAAAGCAGATACGGCGGCGCTTTACAAGATACTCAACAACCTGTTGCTCAACGCTGTTAAATACGCCGAAAGCTACATTGACGTGCATCTTACCATTGATTCCGGGAGCGCGGTGCTTGAGTTTGCAAACGACGGGTCGCCCATTCCTGACGAATATCGGGAAGAAATATTCAAGCCTTTTGTACAGTATCACGACGATACCCGCGTCTTTGCCAACGGGGTAGGAATCGGGCTTCCGCTTTCCAAGAACCTTGCAGCTATGCATTCTGGCTCGCTTACGCTCGACCCCCGGAAAGACTGTACATTGTTCAGGCTTACCCTTCCGCTTTTGGAATCGGAAGAAGAGGTAATAGAGCCCAGGAGTCAGGAAACTCCCGAATTGGAAACCGGCCGTCCCTGTATCCTCATCGCCGAGGACAACAAGGACCTTTCGGTTTATTTGGGCGCCAAACTATCTGAATACGATGTGGTTGCGGCCGGCGACGGCGATGCGGCACTTAGACTTCTGGGCGAGCGGAACTTTGACTTGCTTGTATCTGATATCTCCATGCCGGGCAAATCCGGCCTCGACCTGTGCCGTGAAATCCGTTCCAATATAGAAATCTCACATCTTCCGATAATAATAATGTCGGCCAGAGCGTCTGTAGAGTCCAAGATACAGGCTATGGAGGCAGGTGCAGACCTCTACATTGAGAAACCATTTGATATGGAGTATCTGCGTTCCAGTATCCGCAATATCCTGGACAGGCGCGAACTGATGAAAAAGGCATTCAGCAGCGGACGTGTTGGGCTTGACATAGATATGTTCGGTCTGCCAAAGAAAGACGAAGAGTTCTTCGCCCGCTTCGATTCCCTTGTCAAGGAAAACCTGGATAATTCGGAATTGTCCAACGATTTTCTATCGGAGCGGCTCAACATGTCCAACTCCACGCTCACCAGAAAGATCCGCAAACTGCTCAATACTTCGCCCAACAGCTATATACGAGTCACGCGCCTTTCCATCGCCGCGCAGATGCTCAAGGATTCACATGGCAACAACGTAAGCGAGATATCGTATGCAGTGGGCTTTTCCAATGTCTCCTATTTTGCAAAATGCTTCAAGGAGCAATATGGGGTAACTCCTACCGAATATGTTGAGAAGCCGGTCTGATAGACCAGGAATCAATCTAAAGTGTCTCGACTTGCTCGGCTGATAATCCCGTGGCAGATACAATGAGGTCAACAGGAACGCCATGAGCCCTGAGCGAAGCGGCAATTTTTATTGAGGCTTCAGTTTTCCCTTCTTCTACCCCCTCTTTGAAGGCGGTGCGTTTTTGGCTCCTCAGATCCAAATCCGCCATGAAAGCTCTTAGGTAATCGGCTTGTGTCAGTTCATCCATAGCCGCAAACTTACATATTTCGAACAATTTTTCCAAGCCGCTGCCGATATAATTATCCGGCATTTTATTCATGGATCCAATGTTGCGGATTGTGTAAAACATTAATTCTGCCGGGCTATGAATTGCGTCCAGTTCCTTTTTTACTTTTGGCAATTCAACGGTAACATAACAAAGGTTATCTGTCAGTCTTATCTCCGAATCGTCCTCGTTGGTGGATGAATAACGGTTTACAATCCTGTCATTTGCTTTAATGTCTTTTATGATAAAATCTGTGATTCCAACAATATACGTTGGTTTGAACCGATATGTACCCTCTCCAGCCTTTAAACTGTTCTGAAGGGGGAAAGTCGAATAGAATAGCAAACGGTCGTTGAAGTCATCTTGATGTCTGTACTGCATTTCAATGATGATGATATGTCCGGCGGAAGTGGTGCAAGCCACGTCAAAAATAGCGGAACGGGCATCGCGTCTCCTTCCTGGCTGAGACTGATTGGATAGAGTAACGGATTCGATATTTAGATTTGGAAGGATGGCATTGACCAGTTTAAGGAGCATGTCTTCATTTCCTTTGGTGCCGAATACCAGTCCAAAAGCAAAGTCCAGCCTAAGATCGATGAAAGTAAATGCGTTCGGATCGGAAGTTTTGATAATGGGTGTAATGTATTCTTGTTTCATAGTGCAGATAGGTTTTGGTTGTTGGTTGCGCAAATATGCAGAAACAATTTGTCTCTGCAAAGACCTTAGCAGTATCCGCCTGGGGTTTCTTACAATGTTTTAAACGTGGATTCTTAAAAAAACATTTTGAAGGTTTTTTTGTATTAATTGACCGTTTTCTTTTCAGCGGTCAGGTGGCATTGTGATATTTTTGCAGTAACACTCGACAAAACCAATAAATTTATAATACGATGAAAAGAAACACAATTCCAATTTCCGGTCAACTGCCTTATAGTCGGCCGGTTACGTCTATTGTTAATGTTCGGTCTTATTCTATCTTCCAATCTTCCGACGGCCGTAGTGTCGCTCCTGGAATGGAAGAGGAAGATAACGATTTTGAATGGATTCAATAATGCAGACAATTATGAAGAAGATTACTGTTTTTGCAGCTGTAGTAATTGCTGCTGTAGCATGCAGTCCCAAGGAACTTGAACCGGCCGCACCTGTTCAGACCATGACGCTTCGTGCTTCGGTCGCTGACGATGCAACCAAGACTGTCCTCATCGACAACGGAGATAAGACTTATAATGTAAACTGGGAGGCAGGAGACGCCATCAACGTAAACGGAGAGGAATCCACCAATATCGACATTGACGGAACAGATCCCCGTGTAGCGGTCTTTACCCTTCCTGTCGTCAGTGCTCCGTATGTGTCGGTTTATCCTTCCATGGTTTATTCCCACGATTATACGGCTGCCGAAGGTGATACTCCGGCAAGCATGAAGATCAATCTCCCTTTGATTCAGAACTACACGGCCGGAAGTTTTGACTCAAATGCTGCCGTCCTTCTCGGAAAGGGAAATTCGTCACTTACGTTCAACCATGCCATGGCTTATCTGAAGGTAACCGTAAATGGAACTGTTGATACTGATGACATAAAGAGCATCCGGGTCCAGGCCAATGACGGTGTGCCTATGAGCGGAGTTTTCACCGCGACCTTTGGCGATACTCCTTCGCTCGGCAGCGGAGAGGATTCTTTCAGCACGGTAACCCTCGACTGTGGTTCTGGTTTTCCGCAGGGCCTGGCCATGTACATAGCGATTCCCGCCCAGACATATCCCCATGGTATAAACCTGCTTATTGTTGACGCCAACAACCATTACATGACACGAAGGTCAACAGCTTCTTTCTCTGCCGTTGCCGGCAAGGTTTACCCGACTACGGTGTCATTCGAGCCTGAAGGGACATATGTCCAGGGTGGTATTTACTCCCTTGCTGACTGGGGAGCTTTTGCAGCTGCCGTAACCGGAGGCGATGATTATCTTGGCGAGACAGTTACATTGATGAAAGACCTTAGTGTGGATACGTTCTTTGAGTACGCCAATGGCACTTTCAACGGCACATTTGACGGTAATAACCATACCCTTACAGCTAATGGTAACAAGTGGCCGTTGTTTGCGGTTATCGGAGGTGACGGAACAGTCAAAGATCTAACTGTTGGAGGATCATTTGCCTCGATTGCAAATCAGGGGGTCGCCGGAAATGCCGTCATAGCCAAACAGAACCTTGGAACTATAGACAATGTAACCAACACTTCCGAAACCAACCTTACCATAACCAGCCCCGGTTTAGTTTTCGGAACCATCGTCTGCCAAAATGGCGGCCTGCTCAAAGATTGTGTAAATGAAGGAGATATTACTCTGGTGGTTACGACTAACAACTCTTCCGGCTTGTATGGAGGCGGAATTGCGGCTGCTGGTCATACCCTGCTCGAAGGGATGTCGGGATCTGGCCCAGTCGATGTGGATGAGACTTGTGTAGCCGGTGTGTTTAACGGATGCATCAACAGAGGTAACATTCATATTACGGATGTTTCAGGCGCTCTACCCATAAAAGCAGCATTCGGCGGCATTTGCGGAGTGGCTTTTAAGGACGGCGTTTCATTCACCGGGTGCAGCAACGAAGGTGTTGTCTCAAAGATAGATAACGGTGTAGGAGCTTCCAATACCGCATCTTGCCTGGGAGGTATTTGTGGCCGTGCAGGAGCGACCAACGACGCAACGTCACTAGCCATAAATGCTTCGACAGGATATGAGATTTCTTTTAGTGGTTGTTCCAATACTGGAAAACTGGAGCATCTTTCACGAGTTAACAATGCTAATTTTAATGCGTCAAAGCTCTCAAGCGAAACGGGTGCCAGAAAGGTTTACACCGGCGGCATTGCCGGTCTGGCTGTGGGAAAGAGTTCCGCAAAGCCCCTTACAATAACGTCTTGTACCAGTACAGGAGAAATCGGAACTGGCTGGAATGGTGTTTCTTCCAACGTCCCGGGGGGACTCGTCGGATGTGCGACCAATGTAACCGTTACCAATTGCTCTGTGGCTGCTAGTATCTATTCTTCAACGGCCGCTTCCGGTTCTTCCGCGAACAGATATGTAGCTGTATTCGGAGGGGTTGCCGGCCTGTCCTTAGGTAATCTGGTAGTTAGTGGAGGACAGTATTGGATAGACGCCGACGTTACCTATGGTTCGGACAGCTGGCCAGGCCTCCTTATCGGATTGAGTATCAAGAGCGGAACGTCATTCTCTAATGTTGAGGTGGGAGGAACCATCACGAGAAAAGGAACGGCGGAATCAATCACATCTGCTAATTACTCTTCTTGGCTCTATTCATCATCTAGCCCTTCCGCACCGACGGTAACTGGCAGTTCATGGCTGACATCCAAACCTATTCTTTAAAACTGTACATCCTTAACCCATGTCAACAACACTAAAACTCTCCATAGTCCTGGCGGCCGCAACTTTTCTTCTTGCGGCCTGCCAGAACTCCACGGACGATAACCATCCTCTGGAGTATGACTCCCTGGACGTCAACTTCGCCGGCACCCTTGCCGGCGCAAGTTGGTCTGCCAACGAGCTAATAGGCGTTTTTGCCACATGCACCCGCGACGGGGCGGAGAATACGGCGATGAGCAACAAAACTCCTGCTTGTTTTCATCCTTTGAGCCAGACAACTGAGGGTGCTGTCTTCAACATTGTCAAGAAAGACGCCGAAGACAACATCCTATCATATGCCAATGACCACAATTTCAAATTCTATGCATATGCTCCGTACGACGAGAGCATATCAGACGTATCTAAAATTGCGGTCAGGGTGCCCTCCAAAGTCGATTTTGTTCCGGGCATGAAGGCCGGCGGTCTGTATGTCGCAAAACGAACACCTTCTTCCGTGGTTGCAGCGGTCCCCCTGGAATTCAAGAACGTGGTATGCTCCATGAAACTCAGGGTTCCCAGTGCCATCGTTGATGAAGACGGCGGTACTGTGCTGCGCAGTCTGGTCATCAGGCCAGTGGACGAGAGCGCCTTCAACGGTACACTCGCCTACAACGCGACCTATAATCTGAACACGGATGAACTGACCCCGGAAGCATCCAGCCTGTCCAAGACCATTACGGTAGACTTCGGTTCCGCCGGTACTGTACTTACGTCCAGCTATACCGACGTCAATCTCCTTGTATCACCTTTCACTGTGCCGGAGGGCGGTTTCGAATTGGTCTTTACGGATGTCAACGGATACGAAAATATAATCCCGTTCCTTGCAAAGAATGCAGGCAAAGAGTATGGCGCGGGCAGTGCAATCACGGAGACTGTAAGCACCAGCAGTGACGGAGTAATCCCTTGTTCTTCACCTGCCGAGTGGCCAATCGGCATCAAGAACGACAACGGAGTATTTACACCAACCACCCAACCCCAGTGGATTGCCGAAGCCAATGCAGACCCGTATTCGCTTTCGACCCATATCTGGTCCAATCCTTCTCAGCCGCAGGCCTCCATTATTTTCGTGATGGCCGAGGGACACCCTGCCCAGTTCCGCTTCGAGAACAACACCTTCAAACAGTACAATTACAGTTCGCCTTGCTTGAAAGGCCTCTGGACGGGTGACTACTTTGATATAGACGTACCAGTGAAGAAGGTCGCGGCCGGGACAGTCGTAACACTTACCATCCCTTCCTACAGTCGTGGCGGCTCCCTCTTCTGGGACGTCGAGTATCTGGACGGCGAGGAATGGAAGTGCAACCGTGAGTCACATACATCCCCTGACGGACAGTTTACCAAGGACTGCTCCCTCATGATCGAACACGGAAACCGTGACGGCGCTTTTGAAGGCATCACTTACAAGGTCCAGTTTACTCTGGAGAATGCCATCAAGAGCGGTCATATCCGTATCCATCTCAAGGTCGTAGACGGACACTATGTATGCTTCCCTTCCGCTACTTATTCCACAGAATGCCGTTACATGTCCGAAGAAGACTGGGCAGGCCGTGACATCGGAGCATTCCTCTTCGCCTTCGTGAACAAGAGCGGCAAGACAACAGCTCTCAGCGTAGAATGGTAAAGCACTGGAACTATGATTAAACGAATTCTGTCTATTATTATTCTGGGCCTTGCCGCAACTGTGGCTCTTGCACAGAATACAGTTAAAGGAACTGTCAGGGATGAGGCAGGTATGCCTCTTCCCGGCGCTTCCGTGTTTGTCCCCGGCACAGGAAACGGTGTCGTTACCGACCTTGACGGCCGCTACGAGATTTCGGCTAAGCAAGGAGATACTCTTGAATTCAGTTTCCTTGGTTATACTTCCAAGGAAATGAAGGTAAACGGTGCTACTGTAGATGTCTCTTTGAATCCTGATTCATCCCTGCTTGAGGAAGTTGTGGTTGTTGGTTATGGCACTCAGAAACGTGTTAATGTCACTGGTGCAGTTGCGACTGTAGACTACGGCAAAATTGCCGGCTCCCGCCCCGCCACCACCACCGAGTCCATGCTTGCAGGCGCCTCTGCGGGTTTGTATGTGAGCCAGCAATCCGGTATGCCAGGAGCTGAGGATATTATGCTGCGAATCCGCGGCGTCGGCACCCTCAACAACGCTTCCCCTCTTGTTATTGTTGACGGGTTCGAAGGAACCATCAACAATGTAAGTGCACAGGATATAGCCTCAGTCAGCGTTCTTAAGGACGCAGCCTCCTGTGCCATTTATGGAAACAGGGGAGCCAACGGTGTAATCCTTATTACTACCAAGGAAGCAAAAGAGGGGCGTTTCAGTATTGAATACACAGGTATGGCGGCTTATCAGGAACCGGAGCATTACTTCGGCGTCATTTCCAACTATGCCGATTACATGGAATTCATCAATGAGTCTGCGTGGCAGGTCAACAAGGCACAGCCATTCAGCCAGACGATGATTGATTTGTGGCGGGACAAGGAGAAAGATCCCAACGGAATCTCCGATTCCGGCTATCCCAATTATGTCGCATACCCGAACACCGACTGGATGAAGGCCATGTTCGAGCCTGGCATCTATCAGAAGCATTCGCTTTCTGCCTCCGGAGCTACCAAGCAGACGAAATACCTTATTTCCGCTGACTGGATGGACAATCCTGGGGTTATTGCAAATACAAGCAGCAAGAGAGTCTCCTTCCGTACCAACGTTTCTTCGCAGATAAATAGCTGGCTGGAAGTGGGAACCCGCCTGTTCGGGTACCGTAACGACAGGACTCTCAGCGATATCACAGGCTCCATGTCCTTGCTGTCCCGCGGTGTTCCCGGCATCTATCCTTACTATGACGGGAAATATGGCTGGATGGAGAATCCCGAACAAAGTTCCGAATCCCGAAACAACCTGTATTTCTTCTACCGTTACAAGGGAAATCAGGAGCGGCATTACATCAGCGCCACGCCTTACATCAACATCTCCTTACCTTTAGGAATCAAGTACAACGCATCTTTCGGCTATACCCTGACGGAGACCCTTCAGAAGCAGCATCCCACCACAGGCGACGCATATTCGTTCAGCCGTGATAGCTGGGCTTACTTCTACGATGATCTTAGCAAACTTACTCTTACATATACGGAGTCACATACATCCCGTTGGACATTCCAGACTAATTTCAGTTGGAATCAGACATTCGGCAAGCACGAAATAGGCGCTCTTGCAGGCTTTGAGGCGTATGAGGTGAAGAATCAGAGTTACGCTTCCACAAAGACCGGATTCGAGAATGATGTTCTTGATGAGTTCGACAACGTGCTCAATCCCACCAAGATAACCGGTTCCCAGAATGACTGGGCTGCGGCATCGTTCTTCGGACGAATGACGTATGCCTACGCCTCCAGGTATCTTGCGGAGGTGAATCTTCGTTATGACGGATCTTCACGGTTCGCGGCCCGCAGCCGTTGGGGACTCTTCCCTTCGGTCTCGCTTGGCTGGCGAGTATCCGAAGAACCCTGGATGAAAGGCAGCGGCATGGACAACCTCAAGCTGCGTGCATCCTGGGGCCGTCTGGGCAACAATTCCATAGGTAACTACGATTACATGTCGACCTATGCTTCCGGCTATGCTTATCCGTTCGGAGGCAAGATGAGCGCTGGTACGGTGGCGTCACTTTCCAACGAGCTTCTCCGTTGGGAAACCACCACGTCACTTGATTTCGGCGTAGAACTCGCGACATTCCGTAACCGCCTGACATTCGAGGCCGACTGGTACAACCGTGTTACCAGCGACATTCTCTACAAAGCTCCGGTTTATGCTACCATCGGCAACAAGGCCGCTCCTTACCAGAACCTCTGCGAGGTGACCAACAACGGTATTGAGCTTACCCTTGGTTGGAAAGATACCGTGAACGGTTTCCATTATGGATTCAGTGGCAACTTTACCCGCAACTGGAATGTCGTGAGCAAATACAACGGGCCTCTGGTTGCCGGATGGGTTGCAGACGAGAACGGTATACGTACTTATCAGACTAACATCGGTGATATCTCAACCGTGGTAGATCCTGCCCGTCGTACCCTGGAGGGAAAGATAATCAATGAGTATTTTCTTGCTACAGTGTACAACGGTGACGGATCTTACTTCTATTCTGACGGCTCCGTCAACCCTGCCGGAGGTCCGGTAGACGGTATGATACGTACACCTGAAGACATGGCATGGCTGGAAGCGATGGTCAAAGCAGGCAATACCTTCCTTCCGAATAAGACCATCGGTAAAACAGGAATCTGGTATGGTGATTACATTTACTCTGATGTCAATGGAGATGGCGTTTTCGGTAATGCCGATGACTATACGTTCCAGAATGTATCCCAGACCCCGAAGTTTTTCTATGGTTTCAACATGGAGATGTCATGGAAAGGCATAGACTTCAGCGCTCGTTTTGCAGGAGCCGGCGGCGGCGCCCGTTACTGGCGCTATGTAGGTTTCAATGCTTATTCAACTGATGCCAAATTCACCCTTCCAAAAGATATAGCTTACGACCATTATTTCTATGATCCCGAGACGCCGGACGATCCCAGGACAAATATCATATCCAAGAACGGACGTCTGACCATGAACTACGGTAGTGAACAGAACGGTGCCAATATATATTCCAACCTCTTCCTGTACAAGACGGACTACCTGAAGCTCAAAAATGTAACCCTCGGATATACATTCCCAAAGAAGTTGGTGAACAAGATCGGCATCTCCAATTTGAGGATATTCATCACCGGAGACAATCTGTACACATTTACCGACTATCCTGGAGTCGATCCCGAGTTTACGGATAACATGAACTATTACTCCAACCTGAGGCAGTACACCTTTGGCGTCAATCTTAAATTCTAAGACTGTTATGAAAAGGATAATCAACATATTGTTCTGCACTGCAGCCACCGCCGTCCTTGTGTCCTGCAACGGTTTCCTGGACCGTTCCCCTTATAACGAGAACAGTTCCGCATCCATGTTCTCATCCGCCTTGCTGGCCGAGAGCGTAGTGTCGGGAGCATACTCCAACATTATATACGATTATGTGTCTTCTGGAGTATTGAATTTCGACGCCTTTTCATCCGTAATGGACCCCAACTACACCGATATCGACCTGAACTATCCTTTTCTCAGGGGTACGGTGCTCTCCGGCCACGGGATGTTTACCACTTACTGGAAACGTTTTTATGAAGGAATCAATCGTGCCAACGACGTCATCAATAATATTGGTCGCGTACCCGACATGGAAGATGGCTTGAAAGCCCAAAGGATTGCCGAGTGCAGGTTCCTCCGCGCATTCCATTACTACAGGCTCAACTGCCTCTGGAGAGGTGTACCGTATTACGACAAGAATCTGGCCCCGGATGAATATACGGAGCCTCGCAAATCGGAAGAGGAGATTTGGGATCTCATCATAGGCGATTTGGACAAATGCATCGAGTGCGAGACCCTTCCAACTAAGTATGCGTCCGGCAGCCCGGATTACGGTCGTGTGACTAAGGGGGCCGCCTATGCCCTTCGCGGAAAGGTGCATCTCTGGAAGAAAGAGTGGAAACTGGCAGAAGAGGATTTCCGTGCTGTTATGGACTGTGGCTATAGCCTATATACGGCAGGTTCTTACGCAGACCTCTTCACCCTTCCCAACGAGCACTGCGATGAGATGATATTCTCCGCCCAGATGGTTGAGCAGGATGGTCATGGAAATGCATTCAGCCGCACTTACGGAAACTATTGCACCACTGGTTACGCATATTGCAGTCTTGTGCTCAATACCCAGTTTGTGGAGTCTTTCGAGGAAGTTGACGGCAAACCTTTCGACTGGGATAACTATATTCCCGGGTACAATTCCCTTGACCCTAAGGCCCGAAGCGCTTTTTTCCTCCGCAACAACCTTACGGATGCTGAGAAGGCTTCTCTCTCCGAATATGGCGCAGACCTCTCCCTGTACGATCCTGCCGGCAACGAAGCCCGTATATCGGCCGCGTATGCCAAAAGGGATCCGCGCCTTGCAGCTATTGCTATCACACCCTATTCCGTATACAGCGGAGGTGCTTCAGGAGTCGCCGTGAACTATACTTATCGCTTCCCTTATCGTGATTGGGCCACACCTTATCTTGATCTCAACAATTGGACTACTGCGTATATGTTCTATCCAATACGCAAGTTCGTTTCCGTCGGGCGTGACTGCTTGAATGTCACATATAATCCGCTTGATATTCCCATTATCCGCTTTGCCGATGTGCTCCTGTGCCTGGCCGAAGCCGTTAATGAACAGGGCAATTGGCAGGAAGCTGTGACACTCGTGAACATGGTTCGTTCCCGCGCCGGAGTCGCTCTTCTCAATGCTCCCGGCAATACATGGCTGTCTGTTTCAGACGCTGACAGCGTTCGGGACCGTATCCGCATGGAGAAACGCTGGGAACTTGCCTGCGAGGGCCAGTTATATGCGGAAGAACTCCGTTGGGGAACATGGAAAGACACGAAGTTTGCTGATGGCAACGGCCTTCTCCAGGTCTGGGGTGCACCTCTGTACAATTACATCTGGGGCGGAAACGCCTACTACAAGTGGGCAATTCCCCGCAGCGAGAAAGAAAAGAATACCAATTTGACGCAAAACGATTTTTGGGATTAGAATGATTCGAATGAATACTATTCTGGCGCTATTATCAGTACTCTGCCTGGCTGCCTGCAATCCTGAGTCGCCCGACGACAAGGGCGACTCGGAGGGCGGTGTGCAAAAGTCATTGGTTTTGACCGAATTTGCCGGGTTGAATCAGGCTTCGGCCGAGATTAATTCGCATTCGGATGGCTGGGAACGCTCCGTCCTCAAAATGGACTATAGCTCATTGGTTGAGGTAACGAACAATGTGCAGTATCCGAATTATCCACGTTTGCGTACCCTCCCGGACGGCTCCTATATCCTTTTCTGGCATACTGCTACAGTATCAGATGCCAACGGCAAAGATACCCATTATGCCGTGAGCAAAGACCTGAAGAACTGGACTTATATGGGTAACCTTTGGAAGAGTTACAGTGTTGTCACGTCAATAGGCACCAACGACGTAAGATACTTCACAAATCCCAACGGTCTGGTCCTTAACACTGGAGAACTGCTGGTGGTCGCAGCTTTCCGGGCGGTTCATGCCTATGGCAAGTTTGATGCACAATCAGACCAGGGACTCATAGTCAAGCGAAGCAATGACGGTGGAAAGACATGGTATGGCGAGACTGAAATCTACCATGGCCCCTGCTGGGAGGCGCACTTGATACAGCTTCCTTCCGGTGAGATTCAATGTTTTTACTCTGAAAGTCGCCCATGGATCAGTTCAAGTCACTCCGGTACCGGAATGGTCTGGTCCAAAGATGGAGGTGCCACCTGGGAGCCTGAGCTTGGTTCACATTTCCGCGTCATGCGCAAGCATTGGTGGAATTACAAGCCGAGCAATTCTTCGTACAGTGCAATGTGGTGTTATACGTACCAGATGCCTGTGGGAGTGATTCTCAACAATTCCAAGCAGTTTGCCTTCGCCATGGAAAGCGCGAACCAGAGGGTTCCAAATTCTTCAGGAGGGACAAACGATCAGTTTTCGGTTGCCCTTGCTTTCTCAAAGGAAGATGGTATCTGGGAGAATCTGCAGGATGATGACGTTCTCCCGAGGGAGCAACGCATTGATTCTCTGGTCGTCCGCGGGGCGGCACCATATCTGGTCCAGTTCCCGTCCGGAGAGTGCCTTCTTGCTTATGGAGGCACAGACAGTAGACAACACCTGATGATCGGCGCTCCGAATGCAAGAGAGTGGGGAGAAGCTTTTGACGGTTTGCCATACAGAGGCAGTTGGGGCGGTCTTGACCTTACATCGTCCCATCAGGTGATAGACTATATGCGCGATTCACGAATCTCCGCAGAGGATGCCTGCATCCAGATTGCCAGGTTTAACCTTGACCATGACATAACTGCCTCCAAGCATGTTGTAAAAGTGGATGCAGATAATTCTGACTGGGTAACAACCGATGATGCATTGTTCGTGGGAAGCAAGGGAGAAGCCAGGGCTACTTTAAGGTGCAGCGCTGATGCGGATAATCTGTATTTCCTTGTAGAGGTATTCGACTCACGGCTCTCCAAGAATGATTTCTGCACAGTTTACCTATGCAACGGAGAGAGATTCGGGGCGTCGTCCAGGCGTATCAAAGTCAATATCGATGGCCTGAAGGGAGTAAGCAATTATGCCGGTAGCTGGAGAGAAATAGCTGATACTCCTGTCTCGGTAAAATCTGCCTATGACGGCACTCCGACCGCGATTGATGACACCGACAACGGCTATCTGTCTGAAATATGCATACCTCGAAGCGACGTCAATATTGTGAATGGCGAGTGCCTTGTCAATTTCTCCATTTTCGATGCCGCTGCCAATTCGGAAGATTCAGTAAAGGACACCAATTCGCCTGCCGGATGGTTGAGAATCAAAGGGCTATAATGAAAAAACACCTGTGTCTGTTGACGTTGCCGCTGTTTTTGGCTGCATGCTCCGTAGAGAATCCCGAAGGTAGTCTGGAAGGGGACTATGTGCTTCATATCCTTCCTTTGTCGGAAGCTACACGCACAACCCTTACTCAAGATAATGCTATGGTCTGGGAAGACGCAACTGATCAGATAGGTGTTTGCATTCCTTCCCGATCCAGCGGAAACGTCCTGGCTGAATCTTATCGCGACGGCGGGGTGATGATGTTCCGCGCATCAGTGCCGGAGCCGCGCACAGGGAATAAGCTATATGCCTACTATCCTTATTCGGCATCAGTGAAGGGGACAACTTCCCGTTTTACCTTGAACATTCCGGCGGAACAGAAACAGAATGCGGCAGGTCATTATAATGGCTCCTGCAATCCGATGGTGGCTGAACCATACATATTTGGCGAAGACCATTCGTCTGATGCTCTCCGGCTCAGGTTCAGGCATTGTGGGGGTATTCTTTCTTTCGATGTGTCAGATTCCTCCGGAGCATATGATTCAGAAGATATTGTCGGAATTAGTTTTGTCGCGTCAAAAGGCACCTTGTCCGGTTCGTTTATAGCCGACTCGGAGAATTTCTCTTCCGATGCATTCTCGATGACCTCAAGCGGAAACAGTGTTTCGGTTATTTTGGACGCACCTGCACCATTCGGAACGGGGCCCGTCTACCTGACAGTACTTCCAGGGACATATACGGGCACACTTGTCGTAAGCACTACTAATTACGATTTTTCTTTCCCGGATCGCACTTTTTCATGTGACAGGGCGATGCTCAAGCAGTTCCTTGTCGACCTCTCAAATGCGGGATCGTTGACGTACAAGGGCTCGGTTACCCTTACTCCGTTCGCCGAACTTAACGCCGGAGAGCAGACCATCAACTCCCACGCCGGAGAGTGTGGCGAGTCATCCCTGATGAAGAATATGCGGAGTTATGTGGAACTTGGACCTTCCTTTGGGCTTGATGCCCCCAATTATCCAAGGGTCCGCAGTATGCCCGATGGTTCTTTTCTGCTCACGTGGCAGCAGAGTGACACGGACGGTGATGCTAACGGAATGGACGTTTATTACGCCCTGAGTCCCGACGGAATCGCATGGGAGAACAAAGGGATGCTGTTCCAGCGGGTACGCGGTTACTCAACACCTAACGGAAGCAACACCAAAGTGTATTCCAACGGCAACTCCGTAGTGCTGGCAAATGGATATGTATGTGCCGTCGCGTCGTTCAGGGCGTTCTCTTATTATGGCAAACCGGAGAGTCAGCTTTATAATGGAATCGAACTCAAGCGCAGTGCAGATAATGGAAACACCTGGACAACGACAGCAAAAGTTATCCATCGCGGTCCTAATTGGGAGGCCCATCTGATTCAGAAGAGGAACGGAAGGCTCGAATGCTATTTCTCCGAGAGCCATCCGCTTATAAGCAGCAGCAATTCGGGTACAGCGATGGTCTATTCGGACAACAACGGTTCCACCTGGTATCCGTCACTCGGGTCCAGTCCCTGGAGCTCGTATTCCCCGGTGCATGCGATTAGGCATAACTGGCCGGCAGATTCGGCTTATCCCGAGCGTTATACCGACCAGATGCCTGTCCTTATACAATTGAACGGCTCCGACCAGCTTACAGGTGTGTTTGAGACAGTCAAGAGTTACGATTCATCCACAAACAGAGTATCGTTCAATATTTCCCAGTCATGGTCTCCGATGGACGGCAACTGGCCGGACCTCTCAGACGGCCCAGACGGATGGAGAGGTACCGGAGGAGAGGTATATACCATCGATCCAAATTACTACAATCCTTCGATAGCATCTTCCGGAACGGCTCCTTACATCATACAATTTCCTTCGGGAGAAACAGTCGTTTCTTATTCCAATGGGAGGCAGTATGCGATGATGGGCGATGAAACGGCAAGGAACTATTCGGCTGCATTTAGACTTTTCGACGAAGGCGGATGCTCTTGGGGCGGTTTGGATGTCTGTGGCAGTCATGAAATGATGGCAGCTGTACGCTTGGGACGCGGAGGGGATGACAACACTTCCAATCCCCCCGTAATCGGGCTTGTGCGTTATGCTCTCAACCACAGCATCACTGCAACCGGAAGGACTGTGAAAGCCGACGGAGTCAACACGGAATGGGCATCAACCGACGAGGCTCTGTTCGTCGGCTCCAAATCCCAGGCACAGGCGACATTACGTTGCTCTTCGGATTCAGATAACCTTTTTTTCCTCGTCGAGGTCTTTGATCAATCACTCAGCCCGTCCGATTATGTATATCTAGACCTTTCCGCTCCGGCATCATCATTGGGCAGCAGTGCAAGAAGGATAAAACTTAATAAAGATGGTCTCGTATCTTCAAGCAGATACAGCGGATCATCCTGGGTGACTGATTCCGGTCTTGGAATAACCGCTTCAAGTGCTGTGGCCGATGGCCAGGGATGGCTTGCCGAAGTATGCGTACCACGTACCGCCTTGAACGTTACAGGCGGCGAGATAACAGTCAATCTGACCCTTTATGAAAGCTCGGTATCCGTCAGTGACGCCATGCGTGATGCCAGCCCTTCAAAATGGATTAAAATCAAAACCTTATAATCATGAGTAAACAAAACTTCAACTACAAGTCACCGGATACGTTCTGGTCAACCGCGGAGGAAGAGAACATCCTCTGCCAGTCTTCAACCATTCCCGACCTAACGGAGGGAGAGTCTGATTTCACTTGGGTTTAAAGCTTCCTGATTATGAAAAGAGTATTATTCATCTCAGGCGCAGTCCTGGCAATCGTTCTCTCAGCTTGTGAGAAACAGATGGAGCAGACAACCGTATCTGCCGATACTATCACACTTGATGCTTTCTTTGCCGCGGATACCAAGACAGCTCTCGACGGCTTGAGTTGTACATGGACAGACGGCGATGTCGTTGTGGTCAACGGAGAAACCTCTACAGGCGTTGAGGTCCTGGATGGTGGCAAGGCTGCACGATTCACGTTCCCTATAATCGATGCGCCATATTATGGCATTTATCCTGCTTCTGCATATGTTGCAAGCTCATTTGATCCCGATAATGACAAGTATGGCAGCGTAGTGGTTCCATCTTTGCAGAACTACGTAGCCGGATCTTTCGATCCTGAGGCAGCTATCATGGTTGGTGTCCAGCAGGAAGAAGGAAAAGGAATCGCTTTCAATCATGCAATGGCTTATCTGAAGCTCGTCATTTCCGGAAGTGACTCTGAGGCAATCGCACAGGTGCAGGTTTGGGCAAACGCAAGCGAGAATCTCAGCGGCACGTTCACCTTTGACCCTGAAGGCCTTCGTATCAGCGAGGATCGCTATAACGGGAATGCTGTAACCGTCGAATGTGGCGCTGGTGCGCCTCAGGGTCAGCCGATTGTTATCGCCATCCCCGCAAAGGTTTACAGCGAAGGTTTGAGTATCCGCATCAAAGATGTCAGCAACCATTATCAGATACTGAAGAGTACTAATGTGTTTACTGCTGAAGCCGGGAAGATTTATCCATCCGACATCACTTTTGCTCCAACCGGCACATTGATCGACGGCGGGATCTATACTGTTTCTGACTGGGCGGCCGTTGCGCAGGCAATTACTAATGGGGATGACTTTTATGGCAAAACCATTAAACTGATGAATGACCTGGAGGTCGCTACATACTTCCCGTATGCCAACGGTAGGTTCAACGGCACTTTTGACGGAAATGGTCACAAGCTTACGGCAAATGCCAATATTTGGCCTTTGTTCGCTGAGATCGGCATCGACGGAACAGTCAAGGATGTTACATTCTACGGAGCTTTCGGAAATCCCGCCAATCAACCTATCGCGGGCAATGCAACTATTGCCAAACTCAATTATGGTCTCATAAAGGACTGTGTCAACTATTCAACAACCGAACTTGAGATTGGCGGCGGTCTTGTCTTCGGCACTATCTGCGCCCAGAATGGCGGTGAGGTCAAGGGCTGCAAAAACTATGGCGACATAACCATACACCACACTCCCGCCACGACTGTTGGACTATACGGCGGTGGGATTGCTGCGGTTGGCCATATTATCAAAGGTGGAGCTACTGCAACCACTCTTGACGTTGATGAAGAATGTACACCCGGGACCTTTACCAACTGCGAGAATCATGGCAATATCTATGTGGAGGGTAAGGGCTCCAGTTTTACCATCAGAAATGCCGTCGGAGGCATATGCGGTCTGGTTTATATGAATGGAGTCATCTTCAACGGATGCAAGAATACAGGTTCGATATCCCGTATTTCCAACGGTGAAGGCTCATCCAACAAGGCTGCTACCATAGGCGGTATTCTCGGGCGAAGCTGTGCATGGTATACGGTAAGTCCCGGCGACAGCGGAGCCCTGGACAACGGAGGTGTAAACGGCTTCAATACACAGATCATCAATTGTTCCAACAGCGGAGCCATAAAGGTGTTCTGTCGTCATAGCGGTGGCGTTACCAACAATGGTTCCGGTGCCCGAGGAGATTTTGCAGCCGGTATTGTCGGTGCTATTATCGGAAAGGGCGCAAATGTGTCTTCCGTTTCCGGTTGTACCAACACAGGCTCTATAGAGGGAGGATGGACTGCAATGGATGTCAATTCCACTTGCCTCGGCGGTATCGCCGGTCTTGCCAACGCGACGACATTCACATCCTGTACTTCCGAATGTAACCTTTCTTCCACTGGCAGCTATGCGATTGGTGCTGCCGGAGGAATCGTGGCTTTTGCCCTGGCTGATGTCTCCCTCAGCGGTTGCAACGCAAAGAGCACCATTGATGTAAAACAAGGGTATAAAGACGCGACCAAGAGGCACTGTATGCCCGGCCTGGCAATAGGCAACGTGGTTACTTCCGCAAGCTTCTCGAATTGCAAGGTGGGAGGCAGTATTTCGGTTGATAATTCATCACTTGGTGTCAATTCTTCCAATTACAAGTCCTTTGTCGTTTCATCATATCCTACTTCGTCCAAGACTTCACCTGATGCAACGAGCGTAACTTGGTTTTAGACCGTATTATGAAGCGCATATTATTGATACTCATGGTGCTTCTTCCCCTTTGCCCGGTCTCTGGCCGCGCCCAGGGAGTGAAGGCGTATGAGGGAAAGATAACTCTTCCCACATATCTGTTGGACCCGGCGGAACAGGCTCCGATTTTCGAGCGCGACTGGAGCTACCAGCGGGCCAAGCGCAGCGTATATCCGTATCCGCTCAACGACAACATGACCCGTAATCGTCAGGATGTTACCTATGACTGTCTGTACTTGGAAAACGAGTACGTCGAGTTGTGTATCATTCCGGAAATCGGAGGGCGTCTCATGTATGCCATCGACAAGACGAACGGCTACGACATCTTTTATCATAATCATGTCGTAAAGCCGGCAAACGTTGGCATGACCGGAGCCTGGATAAGCGGTGGCGTGGAGTGGAACGTGTTCCACCATCATCGCCAGACCAGCCATATACCTTGCGACTGGCAGATAGTTGCCAACCAGGATGGCTCCAAAACTATATGGCTTGGAGAAACCGAATATCGTCACCGCATGCAATGGGCAATTGGTGTTACCCTGCATCCCGGTAAGAGTTACATGGAAATCAGCGGCCGTTTGATGAACGGAACACCGGACAGCAATTCCATCCTCTATTGGTCCAACGTATCAACCCTGGTGGATGAGAACTACGAAATCTGCCTGCCACAGAGTACGGAATTCGTTACTTTCCACTGTAAGAACTGGTTTGCCCACTGGCCTGTGACGCACGAGACTTTCAACGGAATGGATTTTTACAAGGACGGCGTCGATGCCAGCTGGTGGAAGAACCACTACATGAGCAATTCGATGTTCGTGTATGACCAGAAGGCTGATTTTGTAGGAGGTTACGACCACGGTCGCCATGCGGGAACCATGCTCACCGGCAACCACAACATCATCAAGGGCGGCAAGTTCTGGCTCTGGGGGCCTAACAGCGAGTGGGATACCAAGATCCTTACAGACAACAGCGGCCATTATATAGAGCTGATGGTGGGTGCATATTCCGACAATCAGCCGGACTATAACTGGAACTTCCCTTACGAAACCAAGGAGTTCAGCCAGTATTGGTATGGCATACGTGATATCGAGGGCGTGAAAGCAGGGGATCGCCACGCTGCCATAAATATGGATCTGAGGGAGAACGGTTCAGTCTTGCTTGGCGTGAACGCCACTGAAAAGATGAGCGGGCTTCATGTGTCGTTGATGCGGGCCGGACAGCCTGTCTTCGAAGATGTTATCGCATCCATTGATCCTGCACACCCATACGTGAAGACCATATCAGTCGATCCGTCCGTCACAGAGCATGAACTTACCATGGTTCTCTCAGACCGCGACGGAAATCAAATGCTGAGTTACAATCCGGTTGTCAAGGATCCTAACGCGCCTCTGCCTCCTATAGTAGAGCGTCCAAAGAAGCCCGCAGACATCACCAATACCGAGGAGTGTTATCTTGTCGGCCTGCGTAACCTTCAATTCCACAACCCCTTCATAAATCCAGCCGACTACTTCCTTGAAGTACTCCGTCGTGACCCTGGAGATACCCGCGCCAATACCCAGATGGGTGTTTGGTACCGCAAGAGGGGAGAGTATGACATGGCTGCCGGCTACCTCAGAACGGCAATACGCCGCCAAACGAAGGACTACACACGTCCGGTGGATGCCGAGGCTATGTACAACCTTGGCCTGGTACTCAAGGCTCAGGGGAAGTACGACGCTGCGATGGATACACTGTATCGTGCTACCTGGAATTATACCTTCAATTCAGCTGCAAATACCCAGTTGGCCCAAATGTATGCCCAGAAGGGAGATTGGGAAATGGCGCTTGACCGTCTGCAGGAAGCGGTTGCATATAACGGCCGTAATTTCCAGGCACTTGATTTCATGGGACTCGTACTCAATAAGCTTGGCAGGACTAAAGAAGCCCAGGAGTGTTTCAAAAGCGTCCTTGAGGCTGATCCTGTCAACGCCATGGCACTTTGTGAGACTGCATCCATATCCGGTTTCCACAAGTTCATGCGCGAGCAGCCTGAAAGTTATCTGGAACTTGCCATACTCTACTGGCACAATGGATTCAAAGACAGGGCGCTGACACTCCTGAATGATATCAATGTGCGTGTAGCATATCCCACCGTAAAACTTTATCTTGCATATCTTACCGGGGAAGATTCCCTGTATCGTGAAGCCCTGGAACTTCCCGTCGGCTACTGTGCTCCGTTCCGTCTGGAGACCATAGAAGTCCTTCAGAAGGCGTCTCAGGTTTGCCCCGACAGCGAAAGGCCTCATTATTACCTGGGTAATCTTCTGTATAATATCCAGCCGGATAATGCTATTTCCGAATGGCGCAAGTGCGTCGAGATGAATCCTCGGGATGATCTTGCATGGAGGAATCTGGGATGGGCCAACTGGCTGTATACAAAGGATTATGCAGAGGCCTCCCGTTGCTATAGGAAAGCTATAGAGTTGAACCCGGCGCCTCTCTATCTGGAGGAGTGCGACCAGGCCATGGAGGCCTTGAAAGCTCCTGTGAGTGAACGATACGAGTTGCTCAAGTCGCATCACGATACCGGGGTCAAGCGTTATTACCCTTTAGCCCAGGAAGTGATACTCGGTACGTACGAGGGAGATTACGACTATGTGCTGGACCTTCTTGACAATTGTTATTTCCCGACTCGCGAGGGCGTGGCCAATTTCCACGACAACTTTGTGGATGCTTGCATACTGGCGGGCCAGAAGAAGTTCCGCTCCAGGGATTATGAAGGAGCGATAGCTTTGTACAACAAGGCCTTCGAATACCCGGAGAATCATCAGGTATTTCTCGTTAACGAGCGTGCAACCCACGATGCCCAGATCAACTATGAACTTGGCCTTGCATATGAGAAACTTGGCAATGCCGACAAGGCCCGCGAGCACTTCCAACTGGCCGCAGATCAGGATTTCAACCTGAAAGGTAGTAAGGATTTCCGTTATTGGACCGGTCTTGCGCTTCTAAAACTCGGGCGTAAGGGAGAGGCTAAAGAAATCTTCCGCAACATGGTTTCGGAGGGACAGTCGCGCATCATTACTGAGTACATCAACTTCTACGGGGCCGAGGGAACGACCGGGGCCACTGTGGAAGGAAAGAACTCAGCGGCATACTATACCCAGGCACTCGGCGAACTGGGACTCGGGCATAAGCTCAAGGCTCGCAAGCTATTGAGGAAGGTCCAGTCCCTGAAACCGGATCACTTGTGGGCAAACGAACTGCTCAAAGCCGAGTAATGATCAAGTACCGATATATGAAGCCGGACACTGCGGAGCAGTTTGAATACTTGCTCTGCAGTGTACTGGCAGCATCCGGAGATGATGAGGGGATTGAGGATCTCTCCGTAACCGATCCTGTCATTTTTTAAGAACAACCGTATGAAAAGACTACTTTGTTGTATCGGAGTCCTGTTTGTTTTCGCATCTCTGCTGTGCGCCGCACCCTGCAAAAAGGTGTCAAAGAAGGCGGAAGGGAAGCCTGTTCCCGCCCAAAGATGGAGCGAAGAGAAAGCCAACGCCTGGTATGAGTCCCAGGATTGGCCTGTGGGGTGTGTTTTTGTCCCGTCAAATACCGGAACTCCGGTCGATATGTGGGCGGCGGACACATTCGATGAAGAACTCATTGACAGGGAACTTGGTATGGCTGAAAGCCTTGGCTTCAATGCCATCCGCCTGTTCATGTGCGACATCGTATGGCAGAACGACCGGGATGGTTATATGGAAAGGCTGGAGAAATATCTGAGCCTCTCCGACAAGCATGGCATCAAGATTTTGCTCACTTTTTTCACCAATGGGGGCAAGATAAAGAATCCGTATATGGACCCTCGGCCTCAGCCTGTGCCGGGAATCCATAATTCGATCTGGATGTCTTCTCCCGGAAGGGACGTGGTGAACAACCCGGACAAGTGGCCTGTCATGGAAGAGTACCTCAAGTGCGTCATGACCAAATATAAAGATGACCCCCGGGTGCTTGCGTGGTGCCTTTATAACGAGCCTGAGAACACGAAGACATTCAATACACTTCCGTTCCTTGAGAGCGTGTATCGTTGGGCGCGGGAAGTCAATCCTTCCCAGCCCCTGACTTCGCCGATCTGGTCTCTCCCGGGAGGCGGCAACTGCAACATGCCTATCCAGGCCTTTGTCCTTTCCAACAGCGATGTGATTTCTTTCCACTGCTATGACAACTCGGAAGTTTGCGGGCGTTATGTCAGACTCCTAAAGCAATTCAACCGTCCCATATTCTGCTCGGAGTGGATGGCCCGCACAAAGGGCTCGGATTATTTCACCATTCTGCCCATTTTCAAGAGGAATAAGGTTGCGTCGTTCAGCTACGGGCTTGTAAACAGCAAGCAGCAGTGCCATTATCCCTGGAACCCCAAGGACAAGGACGGGAAAGACATACCTTATGAGGAGGAGCCTCCGGTTTGGTTCCATGACCTTTTCCGTACGGACGGAACACCATGGAATCCTGATGAAATAATCTTCATCCGTTCCCTCACCGGGAAATAGGACCGTTCTGCACCAGTCATATAGCACAGAGTTAATAATTATACTTACATTTGTGCTATGAAGAAGAAGTTTTGGAAATCCGTCGCCGGTGTGGCGGTCGTGGCCGGGGCGCTTGTGTGGTACTCCGTAGACAGGAATGACGGCGGTTCGCCGCAGGCGGACCCGGAAGTTCCGGAGGTGGTGCAGGCCGCCGCGGGCGCGCTGGAGATTCCCGCAGCCGTTCCCGGGGGCCGCACCGTTCAGCACGGCGCATACGTGACGTCCTATAACACCACTACACTCATTCCCAACTGGGTGGCTTATGAGATTACCGCAGAGGAGGCGGCGGTGCGCCGCGAGCGCAGCGACACCCAGTTTAAGATGGATCCTGCCCTGCGCGGCGTCACCCAGGCCATGCGCGAGGATTATTCCGGCTCCGGCTGGACCAAGGGCCACATGATGCCCGCGGCGGACGCGGCGTTCAACACCACCGCTATGGAAGAGACCTTCTACTTTACCAACGTCTGTCCCCAGAACGAAACCCTCAACGCCGGCGATTGGCAGTACCTGGAAAAGCGCGTCCGCAGCTGGGCAAAGCGCTACGGCAGCGTGTGGGTCGTCACGGGCCCCATCATCGGCAAGAACAAATACGGTACGATCGGCGAGCGCGACGTCGTCATCCCAGATTCGTTCTACAAGGCCCTCCTGGTGCGCCGTGAGGACGGTTCTTACAGTTCCATCGCCTTCGTGATGGACAATGACGACGAGCGCTACCTCCTCAAGGACTGCTGCATGAGCGTGGATGAACTGGAGGCCATCACAGGTTACGATTTCTTCCCCGCACTGGACGACCGCATCGAAGAAAAAGTTGAGTCCAAGGTAAAAAAATCCGACTGGGGAATCAAATAATTTCGTATCTTTGGGGGCATTATAATCCTGTAATGCACTATGCCCCCGTTCAGTGAAAGAATAGTCAAGGAAGGCGTCACGTTCGATGATGTTCTCCTTGTGCCGGCGTATTCCGAGGTCCTTCCCAAGGACGTCAGCCTGCGTTCCCGCTTCACCCGCAACATAACGCTCGACCTTCCCTTCGTCTCCGCGGCTATGGACACGGTTACGGAATCCGCAATGGCCATAGCCATGGCGCGGGCCGGCGGCATAGGCGTAATCCACAAGAACATGAGCGCCGAAGCCCAGGCCGCCCAGGTCCGCAAGGTCAAGGCCGAAGGGCTGCCGGTCGCCGCCGGCGCAGGCATCACCAGCGACATACTGGAAAGGGTGTCGATGCTTGTCGATGCCGGAGCCGACGCCATAGTGCTCGATTCCGCCCACGGCCATTCCAAAGGCGTCATAACCGCGCTGCGGAAGGTCAAGGAGGCCTTCCCCGGGGTTGACGTCGTCGTGGGCAACATAGCAACCGCAGAGGCCGCAAAGGCCCTGGTCGATGCCGGAGCCGACGCCCTCAAAGTCGGCATAGGCCCCGGTTCAATCTGCACAACCCGCATCGTGGCCGGGGTTGGCGTACCCCAGATTACCGCAATTGCCGACGTGGCCGCGGCGGCGGGCGGCATCCCCGTCATAGCCGACGGCGGCCTGCGTTACTCCGGCGACGTGGTAAAGGCTCTCGCCGCCGGCGCCGACTGCGTCATGTGCGGCTCCATGTTCGCCGGCACCGACGAGGCTCCCGGCGACACCGTTCAAATCGACGGTTGCCCCATGAAATCCTACCGCGGCATGGGTTCGATAGACGCCATGCAGTCCGGTTCCGCCGACCGCTACTTCCAGAAGGGAGGCGGCAAACTCGTGCCCGAGGGCGTCGCCGCAGCGGTGCCCTGCAAGGGGCCGGTGGCCGACGTCCTCTTCCAGCTCGCCGGCGGCCTCCGTTCCGGCATGGGCTACGTCGGGGCGCCCACCGTGGAGGCCCTGCACGGCGCCAGCTTCATCCGTATCAGCCCCGCATCCCTTCGCGAGAACCATCCCCACGACGTCACGATTACCAAGAAGTCACCCAATTATCAATAGCGTATGTTTAACGGAGAAATACTCGATCCTGCGGCCTTCGTCGCCGCCCAGGAAGAAGAAATCAAACGTCAGGTTGGCGCCGACCGCGTCATCCTGGGACTTTCCGGCGGAGTCGATTCAACCGTGACCGCAATGCTTGTCCACCGTGCCATCGGGGACCGCCTGCAGTGCATCTTCGTGGACCACGGCCTCCTGCGCAAGCACGAATTCGAGGACGTGCTGGAATACTACAAGGGCAAGGGCCTGAACGTCAAGGGCGTCCGCGCCGCCGACCGCTTCTTCTCCGCCTGCCGCGGCATCACCGACCCCGAGCTCAAGCGCAAGGCCATCGGAAAAACTTTCATCGACGTTTTCGCCGAAGAGGCACGCGCCGTCCAGGGAGCCCGCTGGCTCGCCCAGGGCACCATCTGGCCCGACATCGCAGAATCCAATTCCGACAAGGGCGTGGTCAAGAGCCACCACAACGTAGGAGGCCTCCCGGAAGACCTTCATTTCGGTCTGGTCGAACCCCTCAAGTACCTCTACAAGTATGAGGTCAGGCAGGTCGGTGCCGAGCTGGGGCTCGATCCGTACATCCTCGGCCGTCACCCCTTCCCCGGCCCGGGCCTCGGCGTCCGCTGCCTCGGAGAACTCACTCCGGAAAAGATCGCGGTGCTGCAGGAGGCCGACAAGATATGGATCGACGCCCTCCGGCAGGCCGGCTGGTACGACAAGGTCTGGCAGGCCGCGGCCATCTACGTTCCCGTCAAGACCACCGGCATCACCGACGGCAGGCGTACCTACGAGGCCGTAATTGCCCTCCGTGCCGTTCTCAGCAAGGATGCTGTGACGGCGCAGATAGTCCATCTGCCGTGGGAACTGCTCGACAAGGTCCAGCACGACATCATTGAGAACGTAGCCGGCATCAACCGTGTCGTCTATGACATATCGTCCAAACCTTCAGCGACCATAGAATGGGAGTAGAACAGCAATACGAACGCATCAAGGCGGAGTTCCGGCAGGAGTTCGGTACGAGCATCGACTTCCTGCGGGATGCGGCCGTTTACCAGACTCCGCTGTATGAATTCCTGCGCCGTATGCCCAAGGGGGCCGACCTCCACGCACATGCCGACGCCATCCTTCCGATGGCCGAGCAGGTGTCGTTCCTCTCCGACCATCCCGAACTCGTCATTACGCCGCAGTGGCAGATACATTACAGCGGCCTCGGTGCTCCTTATGGCAGCCGGACCATGGCGGAATGCCTTGCCGACGGCCTCACGGTGGAGGATTTCCGCCGCGAGTGGACGGTGGCCGGTGCGCCCAGGGGCTCCTATGTGTGGGACTGGTTCGAGGGCATCTTCACCAAATGCGGCGCCATCTGCACCACGCCTTCGCTGGTCCAGGATTATTATACCAGGGTGATGCTGTATTACCATTCCATCGGAGTGGAATACCTGGAGCTCCGAGTACCTTTCTTCGGCAGCAGGGAAGACGCCCTTGCCCGCGGCAGGGCATTTCTTGCCGCGCTTCAGGATGTTCGCAAGACGGATCCGCATTTCATGCTTGGACTGGTGGCCTGCGGAGGCAAGAACGACGTATGGGACCCCTTGTTCGACATCCTCATGGACAACGCCATGTACGTACGGGACAATGTGCTCGACGGCGGGCGTCCGCTTGTCGTAGCGATCGACATCGTAAATGACGAGGACCGCAGCTATTCGCTCGCCCGTTATGAGGAGCGCGTACGGCAGATCGTGGCCTCGCATCCCGGCCTGCGGCTTACCCTTCACGCCGGCGAGAGCCTGCGGGGCGAGAACCGCGAAATAGAGATTGCCTTGCGCTGCGGTATCGACCGCCTGGGGCACGGATTCAACCTTTACCGGTATCCGGAGTTGCAGCGGGAGGTCCTCCAGAAGGGGATCTGCCTGGAAGTCTGTCCGGTGAGCAACGCCGCCCTCGGCTATTGCGCCGACTTCTCCAATCATCCCGCCGACGGATTCCGCCGTGCCGGAATCCCTGTGGTGATTTGTTCCGACGATCCCGCCTATCAGGCACATTCGGTGCTGGTGGGGGACTATCTGGCCGTAGCTGCAGGATGGGACCTTACGCTCGAAGAACTGCGCGTCCTGTGCCGCTCCGGCATCGAACACTCTTTCCTCCCGGCCCCGCAGAAGGCCGCATTGCTGGCCAAGTGGGAGGAGGACTGGCGGGAGTTCGCCGCTTAAACAACTAAAAAAGGCCCTCTTGTGAAGGGCCTTTTTTATTGGTCTGGAACGGTTTATTCTTCCGAGCCTCCGGTCAATCCTTCGAGAAAACCTTTGGCGCTGTCGACGAGCTCGTTAAGGGCTCCGGCGGCCTCGCCGATGCCGGCCTTGAGGATGCATGCCTGGATCTTTCCGATGGCGGTGTTGATCTCTTTCTTCTGGTCGGCGTTGAACTTGTCGATGTTCTCGTTGTACTTTTCGGTGAGGACGTCGAGCTGGTCGCTGACCTGTTCCCACTGCTCGGTGGTGAAGGAATCACCCTTCTTCTCTACCTTGTCGGCGAGCTGGGTGAACTGCTTGGGGAGGCTGGAAAGGCTGTCGCACGCCGCTACGAGGACGAATGCGAACAAAAGGACGAGAATCTTTTTCATAAGCGGTAAATATTAGTTGAAAACGTTGTAGAATTCGGGGAAAGACTTGCTCACGCAGGCGGTATCGTCGATGTTGACGGGGCCGTCGGCGCCGAGTGCGGCGACGCTGAGGGCCATTGCCATGCGGTGGTCGTGGTTGGAACTGTAGTCGCCTCCTTTCAGCAGGCGTCCGTTGAGGAGCCGTCCGGCCAGGCTTTCGCCGTGGATTATCAGGGTGTCGCCTTCGGCGTCGGCCTCTACACCCATTTGGGACAGCATGCGCAGTATGGCCTCGGCCCTGTCGGATTCCTTGCCGGAGAGGCGCCCGAGCCCTGCGATACGGCTCTCGCCCGGGCAGAACGCCGCAAGGACGGCCACTATGGGGAAGAGGTCCGGTGCATGGTTGAGGTCGAAACTGAATGCTTCCAGGGGGGCACGCCGCACGCATACGGTGCCGCCTTCCAGCTGGGAAACAATCGCTCCGGCCTCCAGGAGTACGTCGATTATGGCGAGGTCGGCCTGGATCGAACTCATGTCCATTCCGTCAACCTCTGCGCTGCCGAATATGGCTCCGGCCACCAGGAAGTTGGCGGCGGCGCTCCAGTCGCTCTCTATCGCAAGGTCCGCGGAGTGGTAGCTCTGGGGCCCGTGTACCTTGAAGCTTATGCCTGTGCATCCGCCCCAGTCTTCGGCCTCGAGCATCTCGGCGTCGCCTTCCATCTCGCTGCGTGTGGAGATGCCGAAGTGGCGCAGGACGTCCAGGGTGATGTACATGTAAGGGATGCTCTTTGGGTCGCTGACATAGAGCGAACTGTCTTTGGGGCACAGGGGGAGGGCCATCAGCAGGCCGGAGATGAGCTGGGAGCCGCTTTCGCCGCTGACCTCCGCAGTGCCGGGGATGAGGCGGCCGCGTACGGACAGGGGGACCCGGATTTCGCGCCCTGGGGTTTCGTTCAGGTTGCCTATGAGTACGCCGAACGCCGCCATGATGGAGGCCGCCGCGTTCATCGGGCGGTGTGTGAGGGAACCGTAACCCTCGAGTACGAAGGGGGTGCCGTTGATGGCGGAGAGCACCGGTATGCAGAGGCGCGCGAGCAGGCCCGATTCGCCCGAGTTAAGAAGCTGCAGGCCAAGGTCTTGCGTGATGGGGCCGATGCCTTTTATGATGATGGTGGAGCCGTCTTGCTGTACGCTGGCGCCCAGGGAGCGAGCCACCTGGAGCGCGGCTTCGCTGTCCTCGCAGGGGGTGTAGTCGTACAGGTGGGAGGTGCCTTCCGAGAGCGCGGCGGCGAGGATCGCCCGCTGGGCGAAACTTTTGGATGCGGGCATCCGGAGGCCGCTGCGGGTCCAGGGTTCCCGGACTCCGTATATGAGTTGCACGAGCTCGTCTTTTACAGGCTGTCCCGGGGCGGCGACTTCCTGCTTGCTGAGGGCTGCGTAGGTGAAGGGCGCCCCGCGGCGGAGGCACTCGATGCGGGTGTCTTTCCCGGCGGCGCCAAGGCCGAAGGCAACGAGGCGGCCTTCCATCGAATCGACATCTTCCAGAATCAGGCTGTAGAGGGACTCGATGCGTGCGGCGTCCTCTGCGTCGTGGCAGGTGGGGACAATTTTGGCAATGTCCGCTCCGTAGCGGAAACAGCGCGCCAGGGCCATCTGGAGGCCCTTTTCATCGGGGGTGTCGATGAAGTTGTGGTACGACCGGATGAGGGTTGTGCCGCACTCCCGGCAGAGTTTCTGGAAGCGCCGGCTGAACTCCGGCGGCGCCTCGATCTCCAGGTCCGCATACCGCGCCCCAGCCTGCACCGCGATGGTCAGCAGCCG
>JAFZZW010000050.1 GCA_017615615.1 Bacteroidales bacterium | reverse complement strand
GTCATTTCGAGCGAAGGCCGACAGGCCGGAGCCGGGAAATCCCCTGAGCCGGCGCCGGCAAGGCGCAAGCGGGCGTCGGGACTGTCGCTGTCGTCGCTGATGAACGGCGAAGAGATTACGGTGGAGCTCGCCCCGGAGCCGGAGCAGGCCGTGCCGGCGGAGTTGCCCGGCGAGGACACTGTCAAGGCCCGCTGGCCGGACCTCGCGGCCACATGCTCCTCCCAGCCCCGTCTCGCGGTAGGCCTGGCGGGCGCCAAGCTTCAGACAAGGGAAGAAGACGGCAACCTCATAGTTTCGTTCGGCCTGGTCAACAAGGCCCAGTGCGACTGGATCAACAAGCACAAGCTACGCGAGCTGGAGGACGCCTTCTGCTCCATGCTCGACTGCAAACGCCTCCGACTGGAGCCTTTCGTCCTGCCCGAGGAAGAGCAGGAGAACAAGATATACATGCCCTCCGAGAAAGCGAAGGACCTGATGTCCCGCAACTCCGAAGTGGCGGAACTCGTAAAAGATTTAGCACTCGATATAAGATGAAGCTCCACTGCGAAAACCTGGTGAAGAAATATGGCCTCCGCACGGTTGTGAAGGGGGTTTCGATGGAGGTCGAACAAGGCGAGATAGTCGGCTTCCTCGGCCCCAACGGAGCCGGCAAGACCACCAGCTTCTACATGATAACCGGCCAGATAGTCCCCAACGAGGGCAAGGTGTTCCTGGACGACGAGGAAATCACCAGCCTCCCCATGTACAAACGTGCCCAGAAGGGCATCGGCTATCTGCCTCAGGACGCCTCCGTATTCCGCAAGATGAGCGTCGAGGACAATATAATGAGCGTTATGGAGATCAAGGGCATCCCCAGGGCGGAACGCGAGAAGCGCCTGGAGGACCTCATAGACGAATTCAACCTCTCCAAGGTCCGCAAGTCCCTCGGAATACAGCTCTCCGGAGGCGAACGCCGCCGCTGCGAGATAGCGCGCGCCCTTGCCATCGACCCCAAGTTCATCCTGCTTGACGAGCCTTTCGCCGGAGTCGACCCCATCGCGGTGGAAGACATCCAGTACATTATCGCCAAGCTCAAATACCGCAACATCGGCGTCATCATCACGGACCACAACGTCGGCGAGACCCTCGCCATCACGGACCGCGCCTACCTCCTGTACGAAGGCACGATCCTCCAGCAGGGTACTCCCGAATCCCTCGCCGCCGACGAGGACGTACGCACCAAATACCTCGGCAGCGGATTCATCCTCAAGCGTTCCGTTTCCGTGATCCGCGCCCAGCAGGAATACGAAGCCCGCAAAGCGGCCTCCAACCAACAATAGCCTATGGAGAGAGTTACCGGCAAGATTTCCCAGATTATCGGGCCAGTGGTGGATGTCCATTTCGACATCCCCGACAAAGAGAACCAGGAGAATGCCATTCCCCGCATACACCATGCGCTGGAGGCTGAGCGCCCGGACGGCCGCCGTGTGATACTCGAAGTGCAGCAGCACATCGGCGAAGAGACGGTACGTTGCGTAGCCATGGACTCCACGGACGGCCTGAGCCGCGGCGCCACGGTGGTCAGCATGGGCAAACCCATCACGATGCCCGTCGGCGAGCAGATCCGCGGCCGCGTGCTCAACGTCACCGGAGAAGCTATCGACGGCCTCGCACCCTTCTCGCAGGAGGGCGCGCTTCCCATCCACCGCGAGCCGCCCAAATTCGAAGACCTCGCCACCTCGCAGGAGGTGCTCTATACCGGCATCAAGGTCATCGACCTGCTGGAACCGTACCTCAAGGGCGGCAAGATTGGCCTGTTCGGAGGCGCCGGCGTGGGCAAGACCGTCCTCATCAAGGAACTTATCAACAACATCGCCAAGCGTCACAACGGCTTTTCCGTTTTCGCCGGAGTGGGCGAGCGCACCAGGGAAGGCAACGACCTGCTGCGCGAAATGATCGATTCCGGAGTCATCCGCTACGGCGAAGAATTCAACAAATCCATGGCCGAAGGCAAATGGGACCTCTCCAAAATAGATCCGGAGGAGGTCCGCAAGTCGCAGGTGGCCATGGTGTTCGGCCAGATGAACGAACCCCCGGGAGCCCGCAGCTCCGTGGCTCTCAGCGGCCTCACGCTTGCCGAATCCTTCCGCGACAGCAAGGAACCGGACGCCCCGCACGACATCCTGTTCTTCATCGACAATATCTTCCGTTTCACCCAGGCGGGCTCCGAGGTCTCCGCGCTGCTGGGGCGCATGCCTTCCGCAGTGGGCTACCAGCCTACGCTTGCGACGGAGATGGGTGTGATGCAGGAGCGCATCACCTCCACCAGGAACGGCTCCATCACATCCGTGCAGGCAGTTTACGTACCTGCGGACGACCTTACGGACCCGGCTCCGGCCACCACGTTCTCCCATCTGGACGCCACCACGGTGCTCAGCCGCAAGATTGCCTCGCTGGGCCTTTATCCTGCGGTGGATCCTCTTGAGTCCACCTCCCGCATCCTGGACCCCAATATAGTCGGACAGGAGCATTACGACACCGCCCAGCGTGTCAAGAAGATACTCCAGCGCTACAAGGAGCTGCAGGACATCATCGCCATCCTCGGCATGGACGAACTTTCCGACGAGGACAAGCTGACGGTGGCCCGCGCGCGTCGCGTGCAGCGTTTCCTCACCCAGCCGTTCCATGTGGCGGGGCATTTTTCCGGGGTGCCGGGCGTCATGGTCGATATCGCCGATACCATCCACGGTTTCCGCATGATACTCGACGGCGAATGCGACGACCTCCCCGAACAGGCGTTCCACAACGTCGGAACCATCGAGGACGCCATGGAGAAGGGCCGCAAACTTATTGAACAGGCAGCAGCGAAATGACGGACCGTCTGACACTCAGGATACTCACTCCCGTGGGGACCGCATTCGAGGGGCCCGTTGAAGCCGTGTTCGTCCCCGGCTCTTCCGGCGCCTTCGAAGTGCTTCCCGGGCACGCTCCCATCATTTCTTCGCTTGAGAGCGGCCGTATCCTGTGGCGTCACGACGGCAGGGAGGATTCCCTTGCAGTCCGCACCGGAGCCATGATAGTCGAAAACAACACCGTTACCGTATGCGCACAGCAGGAATCATAGCCGCAGCCGTCCTCCTGCTGTGCGGGGGCGTCTCTTGGGGCGGGGAGATCTCTCCGCTCCGCTTCGCTCCGGTCGAGATGACAGTGGAAGACCCATCTCCGGTCGAGATGACAGTGGAAAGGGAGGCTCCTTCCCCTGTCATTTCGAGCGAAGGCCGTCAGGCCGAAGTCGAGAAATCCCCCGAAGAAGAGGAAACGCTGGACATGGAGGAATACCTCTTCGGCCATATTTCCGACGCATACGAGTGGCATATCCTGACGTTCAAGGGCAGGGAAGCGGCGATACCGCTGCCCTGCATAGTCCTGGACGGGGGCCTCAAGGTGTTCAGCAGCGAGCGTCTGGCTCATGGTGCCGAATACGCCGGCCTGCGCATCGCCGCGAAGGGCGAGTCTCATGAAGGCAAGATAGTCCGTGCTTCCGACGGTACCCGACCTCTGGACATATCCATCACCAAGAATGTCCTGGGACTGATGATCGACAGCCTGCTGCTTGTAGTCCTCGTGCTGCTGTGCGCCCGCTGGTACCGCAGGCACGACGCCCTCAAGGAGGCTCCCACAGGGCTCGCCGGCTTGATGGAACCGCTTATCGTCATGGTCGAGCAGGATGTGATCAAGGATGCCGTCGGCCCCGAGTACCGCAAGTACTCCCCGTACCTCCTTACGGCGTTCTTCTTCATCCTTATAAACAACCTCATGGGCATCGTCCCGTTCTTTCCCGGCGGTGCCAACATCACCGGCAATATAGCCGTCACGCTTACCCTGGCGCTGTTTACCTTCGCCATGGTCAACCTGTTCGGTAACAAGCATTACTGGAAAGAAATCCTCTGGCCGGACGTCCCCATATTCCTGAAGGCCATCCCCATCATGCCCATAATAGAGATAGTGGGCATGTTCACCAAGCCTTTCTCGCTGATGATAAGGCTCTTCGCCAACATGCTGGCCGGCCACATAATGCTTCTCAGCACCATAGCGCTCGTTTTCCTTACGGCTAAGATGGGCCCCGTGCTCAACGGCTCCCTGAGCTTCGTGGCGGTGCTGTTCGGCATATTCCTGGATTGCCTGGAACTGCTTGTCGCGTTCATCCAGGCCTATGTTTTCACCATGCTGTCGTCGGTCTTCATCGGCCTGGCGCACCAACAACCGGAAACTCATTAAACCTTTGATATTATGTTAGGAACACTTCTTCAAGCGGCCGTTCTCGCCAAGGTAGGCGGCGCAATCGGCGCCGGAATAGTTGCAATCGGCGCTGCAATCGGTATCGGCAGGCTTGCCCAGTCCACCATGGAGGCCAGCGCGCGCCAGCCCGAGATTTCCGGCGGTCTTCGTACCACCGCGATCATCATCGGCGCACTCATCGAAGGCGTCTGCCTCTTCGCCGTCATCGTCTGTCTGCTCGCAGTCCTTCTCAAGTAGCCCATGTCGCTAATTACCCCGGATATCGGACTTCTGTTCTGGATGGTCGTCATTTTCGGCGCGGTGTTCTTCATCCTCGCCAAATGGGGCTTTCCCGTCATCACCCGTATGGTGGAAAAACGCTCCGACCACATCCGGGACTCGCTGGCAGCCGCAGAAAAGGCCCGCCTCGAGCTGGAGTCGTTCGCTTCCGAGCAGCAGAAGATCCTCGACCAGACACGCGCCGAGCAGGGCAAGATGCTTGCCGAGGCCTCCCGCACCCGCGAGGAGATAATCTCCCATGCCAGGGAGGAAGCCGGCGCCGAGGCCGCCAAGATCCTTGCCAAGACGCGCGAAGAGATTACCGCGGAAAAGGAGGCAGCGCTTAGCGAACTCCGTTCCGAGGTGTCCACCCTGTCCGTGGCGGTCGCCGAAAAGATCCTGCGCAAGGAGCTCCGGACCGACGCCGAGCAGCTCGCCCTTCTTGACCGTCTTGCCGACGAAGCGTCTTCCGCGCCCCTCAACTGACCATGAATACAGGAGCCGTCACCAAACGCTACGCCACAGCGCTGCTGCGCCTCACCCAGGAGTCGGGGCGCGGTGAGCAGGTGTGCGCCCAGGTGAGGGCGATGCTCCGCGACGCCGGCTCGCTGCCGTCGCCCCTCGAGCCGGACCTGTCCCGGTTTGTCGGGCTTCTGGTTCAGAAGGGGAGGCAGGGGTACCTTCGGAGGATTTTCCGCACCTTCGTGGACCTGTACTGCGAATCGGCCGGCCTTCGCCATGTCATCCTCACCACGGCGGTCCCTTCGCCGGAGCTTGAGGAACGGGTGCGCAAGGGCCTGGAGCAGCGGCTCGGCTGCCGCATAATGATGGAAAGCGAAGTCGACCCGGAGCTGATAGGCGGTTACAGGGTAGAGGTAGACGGAAAAATGCTGGACGCCACCGTCCGCCGCCAGCTGCAGGTGCTGCGGCGCGACTTCATTGAAAAAACAAACCGTATAGTCTGATGAGTCAGAACAACATCAAAGCAAGCGAGATTTCCGACGTGCTGCTGGAACAGCTGCGCGGAGTCGACACTTCACTCAAATACGAAGAAGTTGGCCGCGTGCTGACCGTAAGCGACGGCGTAGCCCGTATTTACGGCCTTACCGGGGCCGAGGCCGGCGAACTGCTGGAGTTCGACAGCGGTGTCAAGGCGGTCGTGATGAATCTCGAGGAAGACAACGTCGGCGCGGTGCTCCTTGGCAAGACGGACCTCGTGAAGGAAGAAATGAGGGTCCGCAGGCTGGGCCGCATCGCCGGCATCGAGGTCGGAGACGCCCTTGTGGGACGCGTGGTCGATCCCATCGGCACTCCGCTGGACGGCCTCGGCCCCGTACGCGGGGACCTCGTCCGCATGCCGCTGGAGCGCAAGGCCCCCGGAGTGATCTTCCGCGAGCCTGTGCACGAGCCGCTGCAGACCGGCCTCAAGGCGATCGATTCCATGATTCCCATCGGCCGCGGGCAAAGGGAACTCATCATCGGCGACCGCCAGACCGGCAAGACCGCCATCGCCATCGACACCATCATCAATCAGCGCAGTGCATATCTTGCCGGAGATCCGGTGTATTGCATCTATGTGGCTATCGGCCAGAAGGGCTCCACCGTCGCCTCCCTGGTCCAGACCCTTCGCGAAAAGGGCGCGATGGACTATACCATTGTCGTCGCCGCTACCGCAGCCGACCCTGCTGCACTGCAGTACTACGCCCCGTTCGCCGGAGCGGCGATAGGGGAGTACTTCCGCGACACGGGCCGCCATGCGCTCGTTGTTTACGACGATCTGAGCAAGCAGGCGGTCGCGTACCGTGAGGTTTCGCTGATCCTTCGCCGTCCTTCGGGCCGCGAGGCTTATCCCGGCGACGTCTTCTATCTGCACTCCCGCCTGCTGGAGCGCGCCGCCAAGATAATCTCCCAGCAGGAGGTGGCGGAAAAGATGAACGATCTGCCCGAGGCCCTGCGCGGCCGCGTGCGAGCCGGCGGCTCCCTTACGGCGCTTCCCATCATCGAGACACAGTCGGGAGACGTTTCGGCATACATTCCCACCAACGTCATTTCAATCACCGACGGTCAGATTTACCTGGAAAGCTCCCTGTTCAACGCCGGATTCCGCCCTGCTGTAAACGTGGGCATAAGCGTGTCCCGTGTGGGCGGCGACGCCCAGATAAAGAGCATGAAGAAGGTCGCCGGTACGCTCAAGATAGACCAGGCGCAGTTCGGAGAGCTGGAATCCTTCTCCAAATTCTCCTCCGACCTGGACAAGGTGACCGAAATGGCGCTCGACAAGGGCCGCAAGAACAACCAGCTGCTCATCCAGCCTCAATATTCTCCCATGCCTGTCGGGGAACAGGTGGCGGTGCTGTACTGCGGCACCCACGCGCTCATGAGCAGCATTGCAGTAGAAGACGTGCAGGCTTTCCAGAAGATGTTCCTGGACAAGATGCGCGCGTCCCATCAGGACGTGCTGGATGAACTCGCGGCCGGAGTCGTGTCCGAGGCCGCGGAAAAGACCATCAGCAAGACCGCCGCCGACATATGTCATCACTTAGGGAAGTAAAAGACCGCATTGCCTCCGTACGCAGCACGCTGAAGATCACTTCGGCCATGAAGCTCGTCGCTTCATCCAAGCTGCTCCGGGCCCAGCGCACCATCGAGGCGCTGCGGCCCTACTCGGAGGCGCTCGGCAAGATACTTTCCCAGGTTCAGGGCGGGTCCGATGCTTTGTCATTCCGACCGGAGCGCAGCGGAGTGGAGGAATCCCCCGGCCCCGGCCCCGCCCCTCACATCCTCCTGGCATTCGCCGGCAACGCCTCCATGTGCGGCGCATTCAACGCCAACGCCATCAAGGCGGCACTGCAGGCTGCCCGTGCCTGCCCCGGGCCGGTTGAGGCATGGGCGTTCGGCCGCAAGATGGCCCAGGCCCTCTCCAGGGCCGGAGTTCCCGTAGTCCGCGACTTCTCCCCGCTCATAGGCAAGCCGGATTTTGACGCCGTCGCTGCCATCTCGGCGGAACTGAGGGCGCTTTACCAGGATGGCCGCATCTCAGGCGCCACCCTGGTGTACAATCACTTCGTCAGCGCAGGGCGCCAGCAGGTCGTGACGGAGAGATACCTCGAACAGCGTCAAACCCAACAGGCTGATAATCAGGGGTTTGAGGTAAATGCCTGCGGTGAAAAAGCTGCAGGCACTGCGGGTAAGTCTTTGACGGTCAGTAACTTGGCTTTGACGCCCGATTATATCTTCGAGCCGTCCCGTGGGGAGCTTCTCGCGTCCCTGCTGCCGCAGGTCCTGGACCTGAGGCTCTACGCCGCCCTGCTGGATTCCGTGGCGGCGGAGCATGCCGCCCGCATGATAGCCATGCAGACCGCCACCGACAACGCCGAGAACCTGCTTGCCGAACTCACCCTGGAGTACAACAAAGGGCGCCAGCAGAAAATCACCTCCGAGATTCTCGATCTCGTCGCCGGAGAGGTCCGCGCATAGCATCCCGAAAGAATTCCTAATTTTTTTAATAAATAATTGTAATCAGGACACATCGATTTACTTACACTCTTTAAGTGTTTCGATGCGTTTTGCTTTCGATTTTTTGGGTTGAAATACCGAATCACCCTTCTGGAAGCCCAGAAAGGGTTTCTGAAAATATTTGGTTATTAAAAAAAAAGTCAGTAACTTGCGCCATTATTTTTGCCTTATGCGAAAAATGCCTGTCCCTGCAGGCTCCGGATTGATTTCACAAGGCTAAAGTATAGTTAGTATATATTATTGTTTAACAAAAAATTTGCTTATGAAAAAAATCAAGCTTTTTTTCACGGCTGTGGCATTGATGGTGACATCTTTTTCCGCACTCGCGCAGAATATCTCTGTGTCCGGTACGGTCAAGGATGAGGCCGGCGAGCCTATCGTGGGCGCAAACGTCGTCCTCCAGGGCTCCCGCACCGTCTATACACTGACCGATGCATCCGGTGCTTACAAGCTTTCCGTCCCCGGAAACGGAAGCCTGGATGTCAGCTGCATGGGCTACGTCGGATTGGTCGTCCCCGTTGACGGACGCTCCCAGATCGACATCGTCCTCAAGAATGACGCCGAGCTTCTCGACGAGACCATCGTCGTGGCGTTCGGTACCAGCACCAGGGAAGCTTTTACCGGTTCCGCCAAGGTGATCGGTGACGAGAAGCTTCAGCAGTCCCAGGTGACTTCCGTCACCAACGCCCTTGCAGGTGCTGTTGCCGGTGTGCAGCTCACTTCGTCCAACGGCGCTCCCGGTGCTTCCGCAACCATCCGCATCCGCGGTATCGGTTCCATCAGCGCCGGCAACGATCCTCTCATCATCGTTGACGGAGCTCCTTTCGGCGGAGACCTCAACAACATCAACCCTTCCGACATCGAGTCCATGACCGTCCTCAAGGATGCCGCCTCCAACGCCCTCTACGGCGCCCGCGGCGCCAACGGCGTCATCATGATCACCACCAAGCGTGCCAAGAGGGGCGACGCAGTCGTCACCCTCGACGCCAAGGTCGGTGTCAACACCAAGGGTCTCCAGAACTACAAGACCATCAGGGATCCTGCAGCTTACTACGAAGCTCACTACAGCTCCCTGTACAATTACTACAAGACCACCAGGGGCGACGACGATGCCATGGCATACCGTCACGCCAACGAGGTCCTCACCGGTCCTTCTTCCAGCGGCGGTCTGGGCTACCTCGTTTACAAGGTCCCCAACGGACAGTACCTCATCGGTACCGACGGCAAGCTGAACCCCAACGCAAGGCTTGGCAACCACATCACCTACAAGGGAGAGGAATACCTCATCACCCCCGACAACTGGGACGACTACGCATACCGCAAGGGTATCCGCCAGGAGTACAACGTCAACGTTTCCGCAGCGACCGAGAAGGGTTCCTTCTTCGCCGCCATCGGTTACCTCGACAACCAGGGTATCACCAAGGCCTCCGACATGTCCCGTATGACCGGACGTCTCAAGGCTGACTACCAGGCCAAGAAGTGGCTCAAGGTCGGTGCCAACATCGGTATCGCCCACTTCAACTACAACTCCCTCGGCAACAACGGATCCAGCAACTCCACCGGCAACATCTGGGCTTTCACTTCCCAGCTCGCCCCTATCTATCCTTTGTGGATCCGCAACGGAGACGGCACCATCAAGGTCGACTCCAACGGCTTCCAGATGATGGACTACGGTTCCAAGGCCAACGCAGGCCTCAGCCGTACCTACCTCGGCGACTCCAACGCCCTCATGGACAGCTACCTGAACACCCGTAACAGCGAAGGCAACTCCGGCAGTGCAAACGGATATGTCGATTTCGACATCCTCCCCGGACTCAAGCTCACCATCAACGGAACAGGTTACCTCGACGAGACCCGTGCCACCTATGTCTACAATCCTTATTACGGACAGTTCGACTCCACCGGCGGTACCGTCGAGAAAGAGCACTCCCGCTACATCACTTACAACCTCCAGCAGATACTCAATTACAATCATACCTTCGCCGACCTCGTAAACACCGGCCTCATGATTGGTCACGAGTACTACAATGCAAAGACATACAACCTGTGGGGTAGCAAGTCCAAGATGTTCGACCAGGCCAACAAGGAACTCAGCGGCGCCGTTGTAGACGGCAAGAACGCCGGTTCATCCCTTGCCGAGTACAACAACGAAGGTTACTTCGCACGTGCCCAGGCAGACTACGACAACATCTTCTTCCTGTCCGGATCCATCCGTCGTGATGCATCTTCCCGCTTCGCTCCCGAGAACCGCTGGGGTACCTTCTGGTCCGTGGGCGGCGCCTGGATCATCAGCAAGCACAAATGGTTCAACGTTCCCTTCGTCAACGAACTCAAGTTCAAGGCCTCCATCGGCTCCCAGGGTAACGACAACATCGGTAACTACCGCTACACCAACACATTCGACATCGTAAACTCCAACGACAACGTTGCAACGATGTTCTCCTCCAAGGGTAACCGCGACATCACCTGGGAAACCAACACCAACTTCAACGCCGGTGTCGAGTTCACCCTCTTCGACAGACTGTCCGGAAGTGTCGATTACTTCAACCGCAACACGACCGACATGCTCTTCTCCTTCCCCGTCGCTCCTTCACTCGGATACAGCTCCTACTACGCCAACGTCGGTGACATGAACAACCACGGTGTCGAGGTCGACCTCAGCCTCAACCTCATCAGGACCAAGAACGTCCAGTGGGACATCAACGGCAACTTCACCTGGTACAAGAACAAGATCACCATGCTCGACCCCGAGAAGAAGACCCTCAAGGCCCGCGATCTCGACGGCAACATCGTCGAAGGTTACCAGAGCGGCGCCTACCTCATCGGTGAGGGCGTTTCCCTCTACAGCTGGTATCTCAGGCAGTATGCCGGTCCCGATGCCGAGACCGGTCTCCCTACCTGGTACAAGATCAAGTGGAAGAAAGACGCCGAAACCGGCGAAGAACTCAAGGATGAGAACGGCGAGAAGATCTGGGACGGTCTCGAGACCACCACGACCTACACCGACGCCGACTACCTCCTCAACGGCAAGAACGGTATGTCCCCGATGTACGGTGGCTTCGGCACAAGCCTGCAGCTTTACGGCTTCGACTTCGCCATCAACTTCAGCTACCAGCTCGGCGGTATGCGTTACGACAGCCAGTACCAGACCTTCATGGCCTCCGCTACCGGTACAAACATCGGCTACAACTACCACGTCGACCTGTACAACGCCTGGACACCCGACAACAAGGAAACCAACATTCCTCGTTTCCACTACGGCGACAACTATGCCGCTGCACAGTCCGACAGATGGCTCACCAATGCCAGCTACCTCAACATCGAGAATGTGAACTTCGGTTACACATTCCCCGCCAAGCTCACAGAAAAGGTCAAGATCTCCTCGCTCAGGATCTACTGCGCAGCCGAGAACCTCGGCTACTGGTCCATGCGTACCGGCTTCGACCCTCGTCAGGGTTACGGCGGAGCAGATGCCTCTTCCTACTCTCCTATGAGAACGATTTCCGGTGGTATCACTTTGAAATTCTAAATTGCATCCGAATATGAAAAATATACTCAAATCCGTTTTCGCTGCCGTTCTCGCAGTCTTCGTTCTGACAGGGTGCATTCACGAGACATTCCCTCAGAGCGCCACTGCAACGGCCGAGCAGGTCGGTGGTTCAGCTTCGGCTCTCCAGGCTTCCGTAAACGGTGTCCCCGCCCAGATGTCGCAGGGTTACCTCATCTACGGAGAACAGACCTACGAGACCGATATGGCTTATCCTTTCTTCATGATCGCATTCGCCGAGATGACTGCTGAAATGTACGCAGTAGGCGACGCAGGATACGACCACTACCAGAACTTCAGCACGACCAAGAACTTCATGCCCAACAACGGTCGTAACGTCTATGTCCCCTGGCGTACTCTCTATATGTTCGTAAAGAGCGCCAACGACATTATCGCGGCTATCGATCCCGAGACCGCAAGCGACGCCCAGCTCGGTTACCTCGGACAGGCTTATGCCTTCCGTGCTTTCGACTACTTCATGCTCACCAGCATGTACGAGCCCGTAGAGAACAAGTACACCGACTGCAGCAAGGTCCTCGGACTGACCGTCCCTATCGTAACGGAGAAGACCACCGAGGCTGAAGCCAAGGACAATCCCCGTGCAAAGCACGACGACATGATCAAGTTCATCCTCGGCGACCTCGACCTTGCCGAGCAGTACCTCGCCGGCTTCACCCCCGCCAACAAGATGGCCCCCAGCCTCGCCGTTGTTTACGGTATCCGTGCCAAGGTCCTCATGCTTGACGCCAAGTACGCCCAGGCTGCTGAGTACGCCCGCAAGGCCATCGAGGCTTCCGGATGCACCCCTCTTACCCAGGAGCAGTGGGAGAACCCCACCACCGGTTTCAACACCGTCAACGACGCCTGGATGTGGTATGACTCCTATTCCGCCGAGAATATGGGCAACCTTTGCAACTTCACCGGCTGGATCGCCGCTGAGTCCGACTGGGGCTATGCCTCCCTTACCGTTCCCGGTATCGACAAGGCCCTCTACGACCGCATTCCCGCTACCGACTGGCGCAAGCACAGCTGGGTTGATCCTGCCAAGAAGGACTACTACGACTACAAGACTGTCCGTGACAACGACTGGTTCGACGAACTTCCCGATTATACTTCCCTTAAGTTCCGCTGCAGGAATGGTGACTTCGAGACCTATTCCGTCGGTGGCGCATGCGATTTCCCTCTCATGCGTGTTGAGGAAATGTATTACATCGAGGCCGAGGCCAAGGCTCACGACAACCTTGCCGACGGTGTAGAGGCTCTCGTCAACTTCGTCAAGACCTATCGTGACAAGGAGTACTCCTTCTCTGCCAGCACCTTCGAGGAGTTCGCAGACGAGTATGTCTTCCAGAAGAAGGTCGAGTTCTGGGGTGAAGGTATTTCATTCCACGACAACAAGCGCCTCAAGACCGGTGTCTATCAGGACTACGAGGGAAGCAACGCTCCCGGTACCAACTTCCTGTTCAACTGCGACGGCATCAAGCCCAACATGAACTTCCCTATCCCCGAGGTTGAGATCCAGAACAATCCTGCTCTCAAGGACTGGAACAATCCGGATCCTACCGACGCCATGCTTAATAAAGAGTAATGATTATGAAATACATAAAGACTTATTTGTTCGCCCTTGCTTTCGCGGCCCTGACTCTCGCAGCTTGCGACAAGACAGAGGTCCCCGAATATCACAGAGCAGCGCCGACCGACGGAGAGCAGGTATTCTTCCCGTCCAGCCTCGGTGACAGGATCGCCATGGCTCAGGGTTCTACTATGTTCGAAGTCCCTATCCAGCGCGGGTCCCAGAACCTCGAGGCCGTCGATGTCCCCATCACGGCTTCCGGCGAAGGCATTGAATTCTTCTCCGTGCCCGGAACCGTCTCCTTCCCCGAGTGGGTGGAGACCGTCAAGATCCCCATTACCGTTAAAGATCTCGACGCCCTCGGAATGAACAACTTCCACAAACTGACGCTCTCCATAGCGGACGAGGCCATGACCACTCCCTACGGACGCAGTTCAGTCACCATCGAGGCCGGTATCGAGCTTCCCTGGATCAAATTCGACGACGGTATCCTCTACGAAGTCCCTTACTGGGGAGAGGAAGAGGAGAAGGTCATGGAATACCAGGAGCTTTCTCCCACCCTCCGTATCTGCCGCATAACCGAGTGCTTCGGTCACGACACCATCGAAGGTGGCGGCGAATATGATGTCCAGGATTATATCTGGTACTGGAACCCCGAAACCAACCGCTGCTACGTTCCCGTTCAGTGGATGGGTTACGAGAACAAGAACGGCAGGACCTGGTTCTCCGACGAGCCCGCATTCTACAACCACTATTGGGCAATGAAGAACGGCGTCGGCTACGGCGCAGACAAGGGTTATGGTAACGGCGCAGGCGCAGTGGAAGGCACCGAAGACTGGTTCGCATTCTGCGACGCTTTCCGCGATGCTTATCCCGAGGACTACTATCCTTACTACGACGGCAACGGAACATTCTACCTTGCAGACCAGTACATCGCAGGTTATCCTTCAGATCCCGATGCTTACCTCGGCCGTTACACCGGCGGTGGTGATGCTGACTACTTCGCAGGTGCCAACTTCGGCGACTACACCCTGGATCTTGCTTATGAAGGAATGTTCGTCAGCCCGACTCTCGAGCCGTTCCCGATCCTCAGCTTCACCTCCACCAAGAAGAGCTCCAAGTTCTACGATACCGTCAAGTACATGATCACCCCTCAGGATGCCAATCCTGTCGAGACTCTCGCGGCCATCGCTGCCGGCGGTGAGGGTGTCAACACCATCGTGCTTAAGGAGTCCTACGCAAAGATCCAGCCCGCAATCGAGCCCGGTCTGTACACTCTGGTCGCCGTTCCTTTCGTGGAGGGTGACAAGAACGACAAGGGTGAGAACACCGAGCTCAAGACCCTCTTTGCCGAGGCTCTCGATTTCTACTTCCCCGGTATCAACGCCGAGCCCACGGATGTCGAGTGTGAGGCTTACCTCCTCGCTCCCGATCAGGTTTACGGAGCTATAGCCGCTCAGTATGGTTACTACTCATACAACAGCATTTGCTTCTATGCCATCGGCAAGGACATCACCAAGGGTGTTACCTTCCTTACCCTGAAGGAGACCCTTGACGGTTATCTGGAGAGTTATGGCGCAGATGCTATCATCGCTGCAGGTTCTGCACTTGACGATGAAGATCTGGCTGATATTAACTCCGAAGACGGCTGCGCGTTCCTTTATGGCGGTTCCAACAACCCCCTGCCCGCCTCCACCAACTTTGGAATGCTCTTCTACGTTGAGAATAAGTTCGGTTCAACCAAGACTTTCATTCTCGAGCACGCAACGGATCCCGCTCCTGCTGGCGCTTCTGTGGCTAAGGCCAGGATGATCAAGAATCCCAACCAGACCAACGATCTTCCATACGTTGGCATTGCCCACGGAATCGACGCCAAGTTGCTGCCCGTTTCCCAGGGCTGGAGCAAACCCGCATACAGGATTAGCAAGAACAGGAGATTCTCCGACGCCGAGACCGGAAATGAGAGGTAGTCTTGACTGCTTCCATTGACAAATCCCAAAGGGCGGCCCTTCGTGACCGCCCTTTTACAACTGAAAGAAAATGAAAAACAAGAAGGTAATACAATCCGTGCTGATTGCTCTCCTTGCCGTCTGCGCAGTATCTTCCTGCAAAGACCCCAAGCCTGACGATCCGCCGGAGATCGAGTACACGACGCTCGCCCAGCTGCTTGAATTGTCCACGTCTTCATCGGCGGAATTCGATATCAATATCAAGGACCTCATCGTCACCGCGGTATTTCAGAATTACGCCCAGTTGGAGGACGGCACCTGCGGAGCCCAGCTCAATTGCAGCGGCCACGGACTCCTTGCCGGTCAGAAGTATGACGGGCACGTCACGGGCAAGTCCCGCAACACCTCGGGAGCCCTCGTTCTCTCGGCCATCGACGTCTCCGGAGCCACCGTGAGTACGGTCCAGACAATCCCTTGCACCAGCCTCTCCCTTGCGGAGATCCTGTCCGACAAGAGCAAATGGGCCCACCGGAGGGTGAAGCTGGAGAATATTACCTTCGTCAACGGATTCGACGGATCCGCCGGCGGCTCCGGCAGTTTCTCCCAGATGGGAGTTCAGATATCTGCCACCTGCCGCCCGGCGGATCTGGTGATCCCTGACGGCTCGCAGGGCGACATAATCTGTTACCCTACGTCCGCTTCCTGTTATGTCCTGAGCGCAGACGACTTCATCGAGCATGAAATATCGTCTCCGCTCGCATCCCAGAGCGCATTCGGCGTTTATGCTTCCGCGTCTTCGAGCCCCAGGGCTCAAAAAGTTTACAGGGCAGGATCCGACCAGTATGCTTCATCTACTATAGATGATGTACGTGAGTTCCGTCTCCAGAATTTCGACGAGGAATGGGTACTCACATTCAAATTCCCCAAGACTTTCAAGAACGGAATGCAGCTCTCCATGGATATCTCGTCCATCGGGCTTGAAGATTTCCCTGCTTCTACCGTAACCGTTTTCGTTGAGAAGACTTCCGGCGGCAAACTCTGGCTCATGGATTATACGACCGATACCGGCTATGTCGTCAAAATTGCAGAGGAGGCGCAGTAGTATGAAACGTTCGCTTTTAGTTTTCGGGCTGTTTCTTGTGTCCGTAACCGTTTTCTCCAGGGAAATCGGCAAGGATGAGGCCCTTCGTTACGCTTCTCAGTTCTTCGGGGAGAGTTCCACCGGGAACCTCGAGCTTGTGTGGACCGGTTCTTCATCCTCGCATCCTGCGTTCTATGCCATCAACCGCAAGGGCGGCGGATTTGTCATCGTCTCCGGTGAAGAATCCGTCAAACCGCTTCTGGGCTATTCATATACCGGCAGTTTCAAGCATAAATCGATGCCCGCCAACCTGCAGGCATGGTTTGACGTCCTGGAGAAGGACATAGCCGTCGTCCGCAGCAGCAACATCGAGCCGGACAGGAAAACCATGAGGGAGTGGGCCAATCCTGCAAGGCCCATGACCAAGGCCGGGAACGGCCCCAAGGTATTGGAAACCGCCCAGTGGGACCAGGGATATCCGTATAACAAAGAATGTGTGATGCCGGATGGCTCACGCGCCGTTACCGGATGTGTCGCTACCGCCATGTCCATCTTGATGCGGTATTACAAGTACCCGGAGCACGGATCCGGTACTTTGTCCGGATATGTCACATCCAGCCTGGGGTACTCCATACCGGGCTTTTCCATCTCCGACCACGTCTATGACTGGGAATCCATGCCCCTGAAGGCGCAGGACGTCAAGGACGCCTCCGACGAGCAGAAGGATCAGATCGCCAGGATAATGCACGACTGCGGTGTCATGGTCAAGATGGATTACTCGTCGTCCGGCTCGGGGGCGGTTTCCGCCAACGTCCCGCCAGCACTTGCAAAGTTCATGGGGTACAGTGCCAACGCCGTCCTGTACCACAAGGACCTGTTCACCCCCGAAGAATGGGAGTCCATGCTCAAGGCCGAAATCGACAAAGACAGGCCGATATACTACAATGCCCAGGATGCCGGAGGGGCAGGCGGCCACGCCTTCATCGTGGACGGTTATGACGACAACGGATTGTTCAGCCTCAACTGGGGCTGGTCCGGCTCCAACAACGCCTTCTACACCCTGGACCTTGAAGTCGACGGCCTTCGCTTCTCCAATGATGCAGGCGCCATATTGGGCCTGAGCCCCGATCCGGAGAAAGCCTCGGAGGCTATTCCTTTCATATCCCTTAAAGGCGCCGGCATTTCGCTTGTCTCCGGAAAGATCGAGAAAGGCAAGACTTTCACCATCGAGGCCAACCGTGTAGAGAATGACGGTTATGCGACGTTCCGCGGGCCGTTCATGATAGTGCTCACCGACAAGGACGGCAATATCAAAGACAAAGTGAGCAGCGCCGTTATCAAGGAAATCAAGTCCCTTTACTACGAGGGCATCCGCTTCACCGAGTGCATGCTCCCCGACAACGCCGCCTTCTCCGACCGTCTGGCGCTGGCCGTAAAGCTGACGGACGAAAGTGATTACACCATACTGCGTTACGACGTCAAGAACGGCACAATAAACAGCATCGCGATGGTGCCCAGCTTCATCCTCGCCAAGAAGCTTTATTCCGCAGGCGAAAAGTTCGAATTCCGGCTTTTCACAAGCGGAGAGTTCATACGCAAAGTCGTCTGGTATTTTGACGGGGTGGAGACTGCGGAGCCCGTAACCCTTACGACCGGCACCCATGAGGTCAAGGCCGTCATTACAAAGACAGGTTCAACGGAAACGCTGGTTAGGGAGATCATTGTAAACTAAGTGTCGTCCCGTCTCGTTCATATTTCCCTTACAGCCGCCATATTTCTGGCGGCTGCTTGCTCGCATGGCATAGAGCCTGCGGAGCTTATGCCCGGAGAACGTAAAGAATCGGCATCCTGCTTTGTGCCGGGGGCGGTTATAGTGGAATTCTCCGAAGAAGTTGCAGACCGCTTAATCGACGGCCGGGACATTCCGGAATGCATTTCGGATGCCCTGAACGGACTGGGTGCTACATCCATGGAAAGGCTTATCCCCGACGCGGGCGAATGGGAGCCACGCCACCGTGAGGCCGGCCTTCACAGGTTTTTCCGCATATCGTACGATCCCTCGGCAAGGCCGGCGACCAAGGCGACGGGAGATTTCTCATCCCTTCCGGGGGTGGTCTCCGCAGAGCCCGACCGCCGTATCCGCCGTACATCCTTTTTCAACGATCCCATGGCCTCCAAGCAGTGGGCTCTGTACAACGACGGAAGCCTTGGAGACAAATACAAGGCGGGAATCGACATAAACGTAACTCCGGTCTGGGAAATGTATACCGCAGGATCTTCCAGCGTCACCGTGGCCATAATCGATGAAGGCGTTCAGATGGATCACCCCGACCTCCGGTCTGCCTGTATCCCCGTGGCGGTGGACGGAAGCCGCAGTTTCGTCTATGATGAACCGGAAGACATAGTCGTTCCCGGAGACCATGGCACCCATGTGGCCGGCATAATCGGCGCCGTAAACAACAACGGCACCGGAATCAGCAGCATCGCAGGCGGATACGACGGCAAAGGAGGAGTTAAGATTCTCTCGTGCGAAATTTTCCGGGAAGTCCCGGACAATCCCGACAGTCTTCTTCAGGGAAACATTTATCAGGCGATGGTCTGGGCGGCAGACCACGGCGCCCTCATAGCCAACAACAGCTGGGGCTACGTTTTCGATTCGGAGGAAGAGGCTCTCAGTGCCAAGATCGGCTATGAAAAACGTTTCATCGATTATTTTATCAACAATGCCGGTTGTGACACAAGGGGCAACCAGCTTCCGGGCAGCCTTATGAAGGGCGGACTTGTAGTGTTCGCGGCCGGCAACGACGGCTTCAGGATGGGCTGGCCGGCGGCTTATGAGCCCGTGGTTGCAGTGGGTGCCGTAGGCGCTACCGGCGAACGTTCCTATTATTCCAATTACGGCGACTGGGTCGATATCTGTGCCCCTGGAGGCGACCGCGAGAAGGGCTCGTTCATTCTGAGTACGGTTGCAGACGGGAAATACGATGATTATCAAGGCACTTCGATGGCCTGCCCGTTTGTTTCCGGAGTCGCGGCCCTGATCGTCTCCCGTTTCGGCGGTCCCGGTTTCACCAACGACATGCTCAAGGAGCGCCTGATCGGCGGGGCTAACGCTTCCAGGGGAGGGAAAAACGTAGGTCCCATGCTTGATGCCAGAGGCTCTTTCGCTTTTGGAGGCATAATACCTCCGGACAGGGTGGAAGCATCCGTCGAGTCAAAGAAATCCAACAGCGTTACCCTGAGTTTCCCCGTGCCGGCCGATGAAGACGATATCAAGGCCTACTCCGTCAGCTTCTTCATTTCCGGGGACCGGCAAGCCCTGGAATCACTTGCCTCGGGTTCTCCGGCTCCGGACGGCGTCCGGGAGGAGGTTTGCATTACCGATTCTGCAAAGGCAGGTGAAACCGTCAGTTTCAGGATAGGCGGCCTCACTCCGGAAACCGATTATTATATCAGCGCGTCTGCCGCCGATTATATCGGCAATCATTCCGCCTTCAGCGATATAATTGCGGTACGGACGCTTGTGAATCATGATCCTGTCGTTATCCGTCAGGCCGGCAACATCCGTCTTGCCGCGCCCGGAGAGAGCGTCGAACTTAACCTCGCCGATTATTTAGGAGACGAAGATGACGACGAACTGGTATATTCCATTTCGGACACTCCTTCCAAGGTCGTTTTTACCAACGAAGTCCGCGGAAAGCTGATTGTAAGTGCGGTCAATTACGGCCTTGCCACTTTGTCCGTCACGGCCAGGGACATCCTGGACAGGACCTGTACGATGGAACTGAAAGTGCTGGTGGAGGATAAATCGCATCCGGTCACCCTGTATCCCAACCCCGTGAAGTCGGTCCTCTACATAACGACCGCCGCCGAGGGTGAGTACACGGTAACCGTCAGCAACAAAGCCGGAGCGCCCGTTTACTCCGGGACGGTTGCCGCCGGCCCGTTCGATCCGTACGCCATCGACCTTTCCGGCTGTCCGTCAGGCATTTACTCCGTCCTTCTCAAAGGGCTCGGTGAAGACAAACGTTTTACAATCGCAAAGTTATGAAACGTTTGCTCTGCCTCCTTACGGCGCTTTCCTTCGCCATCTGCGTGTCGGCCCAGGGCATTCCGTCCCTGCTGATTCCCACCGACGTCCGCTCCCTCGGCATGGGAGGCACGTCATGCCCGGAAAGGTCAGGCAATATGGACGTCAGCCTGTATTACGGCCTGTGGACGCCCGGTATGGCTCCCTGCAACATCTTTGGCGGCGATATCCGCGCTCGCGTGCTGCCTAATCTTGCCCTTACGGGGGCTATCAAGCGCTTTGCGGACACTCCTTATGAGGTATCTTCCGAGAGCGGCGCGTATGGGGAACTGTTCAAGCCGTACGACCTTTCCATTTCCATCGGGGCGGAATTCTTCATCACTCCCGGGCTTCTTGCCGGGATCAGGCTCGGCAATGTCACTTCCGCGCTTGCAAAGGATGTGACCGGGAGCAGTTACTGCGGAGACTTGTACGTCAGGTACGACACCCCTGTATGGGGAGTCGGGCTTGCGGGACGCAATATCGGCACCCCTGTCAATTACGGATACGGTGATTATGCCATTCCTACGATGGCGGCCCTGAGCGGAAACTGGTCGCCGTTGCACTCGCTTACGCTTTCTGCCGAGGCCGATTATCTCTTTGCCGGAGCGTTCATGGCAGGCGTGGGGGCTGAATACGGCATCGCCGGCATTGCTTTCCTGCGTGCCGGCTACCATTACGGCAGCCCGGAAAAGGCCCTCCCCTCCTTCCTGTCCCTCGGCGCCGGAGGCAGGTATGCCGGCTTCAAGCTGGATGCGTCCGTACTGCTGCTCTCCAGTACCCTTGGAGGCAGTTTCATGATTACCCTGGGATACGGTTTCTAAAGGGTTCCCTGTTTGATGGCCTCAATGTATTCGTCGATCCTTGCGAGCTCGCGAGGGATGCGGATGTGTTGCGGGCAGTGGGATACGCACTTGCCGCAGGAGATGCAATGGTCGGCCTGGCGGATTGTCTCCACCGCCTTGTCGTATTGGGCAAGATAGCGTCTGCGGGCCTTCGCGAAGCCTTTCTGCTCGCTGCTGCGGACATAGGTGTCTTCCACGATGCTTTTGTCGTAGAAGCGGAAAATGCCCGGGATGTTGATGCCGTACGGGCATGGCATGCAGTACTGGCAGCCGGTGCAGCCTACGAGCGGGAAGCGGACGCGCCCGTCGGCGATGTCTTCCAGAATGGCGAATTCTTCTTCTGTAAGCGGCTTGAAGTCGCAGAAGGTCTGAAGGTTGTCCTCCAGATGTTCCATATATGTCATTCCGCTCAGAACCGTGAGTACCTTGGGGAAGCTGCCGCAGAAGCGGAAAGCCCATGAGGCTATGCTGCGGTCGGGCTCGAGCGCCTTCAGCTGGGCCGTCTGCCCTTTGGTGAGAGTCGCCAGGCTGCCGCCGCGAAGGGGCTCCATGATTACCACCGGGATGTCGCGTTTCTCCAGCTCCGAATAGAGGTACTCCGCGTTGGTGTTGCGGCCTCCGGCGTGCGTCCAGTCCAGATAGTTCATCTGAATCTGCACGAAGTCCCAGTGATACTGTCCGTGCAGCTCCATCATGCTGTCGAAGCCTTCCTTGTGGCTGTGGATGGAGAAGCCGAGGTTGCGTATGCGCCCGGCCTCCCTTTCCTTAAGCAGGAAGTCCATGATGCCGGTGTTGCCGAATCGCAGCTTGAAATCCGTGGCGCTGCCGACGGCATGCAGGAGATAATAGTCGATGTGGTCCGTGCCGAAGATCTCCAGCGAACGGCGGTACATCTTCACGGAATTGTTGTAGGTGGGGTTGGTGAAGTTGGAGAGCTTGGTGGCCAGGAGCCATTCCTCGCGCGGATGGCGGTTGAGCGCAATGGCGGTGGCTTCCTCCGACTTGCCCTGCAGGTATACCGGGGAGGTGTCGAAGTAATTGACTCCGTGGCTGAGGGCCTCGTCGACCAGGGCGTTTACGGCCTGTTGGTCTATCACTTCCTTGCCTTCGGAATCTTTGACCATGGGCCAGCGCATGCAGCCGTAGCCAAGCAAACCCACTCCGGGATAGTGCCGGGGGACGGTTCCGGTGATTTCCCTGGATTTCTCCTGGGACGGGGCCTCGCCTTTGACCTTGACGGGGCCGGGCATCAGATCGCAAGCGGCAAGGCCGGTAGCGGCGGTAGCAACTGCGGATTTCTTCAAAAAGTCTCTTCTGTCCATAATCATCCGTTTCTGTGGGTTTCCATTCCTTTTACCGTGACTGCACTTACCGGCCTGGCGGGGCAGAGGTATTCGCACTTGCCGCATCCTATGCATTCTTCTTCCGCGACAATTGGCCTTCGGCCAGTTTTCGCAGAAGAATGCTTACTATCCCCCTGCACCCCCAGGGGACGGGGGGCGTTCCCCCCGACACCCCCTGCCTCGTTACCCGGGTCATCGACGGTACAGTCTACCATAATGATGGCACCGGTGGGGCAGCCGCCGGCACATTTGCCGCAACGGGCTTCGCCTTTGGCGGCGAGACAGAGATCGGGGTTGACTACGGCGGTACCTATGTGTATGAGCGTCTTTGCGTCGCGCTTGACCGGGAGTATTGCTCCTGAGGGGCAAACCTCGGAGCACGCCGTGCACTCGGGACGGCAGTAGCCATTCTCGTAGCCCATCTGCGGCTGCAGCAGGTGCTCCAGATCGGTCGACGCCCGCAGCACGCCATTCGGACAATGGGCAATGCAGAGCTGGCAGGCGGTGCACTTGTCATAGAAGTTCTTCACGCTCTGTGCACCCGGAGGCACCAGCCTGGGCTCGCGCTCAAGCGCCTTCTTGGCCTCCAGACGGGCCAGTCCGCCATCAACCTTCATCTCCTGCGCGCCTGCCGCGATGCCGGTCCCCAGGAGCAGCGCCGCAGTTGCGATGAATTGCCTGCGGGAGGCATCCGGTTTCTCTCGCGGAGCGGATGCAGGAGGTGTCTCCGGAAACCATGGCCGCCCGTGGCCATGTGAACGGGAGGGGCCCGCTGGCCCGGAGGGACAGTGGGAGGGATGTAGCGAAGCGAAAGTTTCCGGAGACACCTCCTGCGCAGCGGAGCGGGAGAAACCGAAGCTTATCGCCCCTTGCTTGCAGGATCGGATGCAGTCGAAGCAATCGACGCAGCGTGAGTAATCGATCTTGAGCGAACCTTCCTCGATGCAGGAAGCCTTGCAGGCCCTGGAGCAGGCGCCGCAATTGACGCACTTGCTCTTGTCGACCCGTACGCCGAACAGCTGGAACTTGCTCACACAGCCCAGCACGGTGCCCACGGGGCAGACGGTGTTGCAATATGCGCGTCCCCAGCACCAGGCGCAGAGCACAATGGCGACGAATGTGACGCCGGCAGCGACAAGCAGCGGCGCCGGGCCACCTCCGGAGACGCTCCTCACCATGCGTCCGTAGGCGCTGTACGGCCCCAGGAGCGACACGACCAGCTGAAGGTCGACGATAACGCTTGCTATCATCAGCGCCGCGACGGGATAGCGTACCCACCGGCGCTCCTTATTGTAGCTGAAACGCTTGCGGACGGCTTTCCACCCCGGAAATATGCGCCCCAGAGTGCGACGAAGCCAGATTATTATGTCCTGGAAAACGCCCAGGGGACAGAGGACGGAGCAATAGATGCGGCCTGCCAGAAGCGTGAGAAGGATGATTCCGAGCACGACGGCTGCGTTTCCGAGCGTGGCGCCACCTATCAGCCTCAGGGTGGCGGGCAGCAGCTGAAGCTTGGGCAGGAAACCCCACCAGCCCCGGCCGATACCCAGGAACAGGAGGGTTAACCCGATGAAACTCAGCGCCGCAAGAACAATTCTGATTCGTCGTAACATAAGTATTGCAAGTTATGCAAAAAAAATGAAAAGGCAATGGTTTGGAAAATTCAGAAGTGTTGGCTATCTTTGCAAACGGTTAGAGTTCTGCCGCAAAGGCAGGACTTCTTTTATTGACTAAATATGGCAGATGTACACTATCTGAGCCAGGAAGGGCTCGAAAAACTCAAGAAAGACCTCGCAGAGGCGCTTGCCCAGCGCCCTGTCATCTCGGCCGCGATCGCCGAGGCCCGTGAAAAGGGCGACCTGTCGGAAAACGCAGAATACGAATCGGCCCGCGAGGCGCAGGGCCTGCTGGAGCTCAAGATCGCCAACCTCCAGAATACCATTGCCAACGCAAAGGTCATAGATTCTTCCATGCTCAATGCGGACACTGTCCAGATGCTCACGACCGTAAAGGTGAAGAATCTCGGCACCGGCACGGACATGACCTTCACCATAGTAGGCCAGAACGAGGCCGATTTCTCCAAGGGCAAGCTTGCCGCCACCACCCCCATCGCCAAGGCCCTCATCGGTCACGGCAAAGGCGAGACCGTAGAGGCCCACGTGCCTTCCGGAGTCATGAAATTCAAGATTCTCGACATAAGTCTATGACTATATTCACCAAGATAGCAAAGGGAGAGATTCCCTCATGGAAAGTGGCGGAGAACGACTCGTTCTACGCCTTCCTTGACATTAACCCCCTCGCTCCCGGCCATACCCTGGTCATTCCCAAGAACGTGGAAGACGACTACATCTTCCATCTGGACGAAGAGACCTACGCAGGCCTCTGGGCGTTCGCCCGCAAGGTGGCTCTCGCCATCAAGGCCGCCGTTCCCTGCAAGAGGGTAGGAGTCGCCGTCCTCGGAATGGAAGTCCCCCATACCCACATCCATCTGGTGCCCCTCCAGACAGAGGGCGACCTCGATTTCCGCAAGGAACATCCCGTAATCGCCCCCGAGCGCCAGGCAGCCATAGCCGCAGCAATTCTTGCCGAATATGAGAAGCTTTAGACTCGCCGGCATCATTGCAGCGCTGCTGCTTGCCTCCTGTACCCAGGGCGCCCGTATCGACATCCGCATCCCCCAGGCGCATGACTCATCGGTAGCGGTCCGTCTGCTGGACGTCAATTCGTACAGGATTCTCGACACCCTCCGTCTCGGTGCGGACGGCAAAGCGTCGTACCGCGTTGCGGTCAGGAAGGGCGAGCCTGAGTTCGTGTACATATTCTACAAGGATACCAAACTCGCTTCGCTCCTGCTCATGGCGGGAGACCGCGTGAGCGTCCTTGCGGACACATTGGGCCATTACGAGGTCTCCGGTTCCCCGGAATCGGAGGCGCTTGCGGAGGTGGAGTCGTCCATCGGCCGTTTCGCATCGGCAATCAATGCCGCCACCGTGCCGTCGGAGATGGCGCGCCTGTACGTTGAGCATTACCGCGAGAGCGTGCGTTACGTCATCACCCATCAGCGTTCGCTCACCGTCGTTCCTGTGCTTTTTGAGCAGCTGGACGAGCTTACCCCGGTATTCAGCCAGCATACGGACGCCATCCTTTTCCGTCAGACCGCAGACACCCTTGCCACAGTCTATCCGGAGTCCCGCTACGTCAAGGCCATCGCCAGGGAAGCCACCCGCCGGGAGAACGCCCTCAAGGTCCACAACCTTGTCCAGAGTGCGCCGCAGCTCGGTTTTCCCGATATCGAACTGCCGGATGTCAACGGAGAGAGAGTCAGCCTTTCAAGCATAGGATCCAAGGCCGTCCTGCTGCATTTCTGGGACTCGTCCGACGCCTCACAGAAGATGTTCAACCTGGACGTCCTGATGCCCCTTTGGGACAAATGGCACGCCCGCGGCCTGCAGATCTACGCAGTGGACATCAATCCGGACAAAGGCACCTGGGGCTCCGTCGTTAAGGCGCAGAATCTCCCATGGGTGAACGTCAACGGCGCCCGCGCCACGGCCCAGGCCATCAGCCTGTATAACGTATCGGAGGTCCCCTCGTCTTTCCTTATCGTCGACGGTGCGCTCAGTACCGCACAGCTTGACGGCTCCGCCGCTCTCTCGAAGGAACTGGCCCGGATTCTCTGACAGTCACCGACGCTTGTTTATCTGCAAACGGGAACAAAAGCTCAGCGTTTTGTTCCCGTTTGCCATTATTTGCGGTATTTTGGAACAAGAATGGGTGATTTTGTTCCAATCGGCCGTGAAAAGCAGCGTTTTGGAACAAGAATGTGTGATTCTGTTCCAATCGGCCATGAAAAGCAGCGTTTTGGAACAAGAATGGGTGGTTTTGTTCCAATCGGCCATGAAAAGCGGTATTTTGGAACAAGAATGTGTGATTTTGTTCCAATCGGCCATGAAAAGCAGCGTTTTGGAACAAGAATTGGTGGTTTTGTTCCAATCGGCCATGAAAAGCGGCATTTTGGAACAAGAATGGGTGGTTTTGTTCCAAAAGCTTGGTCAGAATAGCTTTTTGCCGACGGTGGCGACGAAATCCTTAAGGTAGAAAGGCTCGAAGTAGGCGATATCGCGGAAGGCTCCGGCTGCGAATTCACGCAGCGCCGGGGCCTTCATTGCGTCCGCCCGGGGGTATTCCTGGAGGAAGGTGGCTCCGGGGCGCGCGAGTACGGCTTCGCACTTGGCCACGCCGTCCCCGATAAACAGAACTCCGGGGGATTTCTCGACTCCGGCTACGCCTCCGCTCGAAATGACAGGAGAAGACTCCTCCCGGCCTCCGCTCGAAATGACAGGAGAAAACACCTCCCGGCCTCCGCTCGAAATGACAGGAGAAAACTCCTCCCGGCCTCCGCTCGAAATGACAGCTGAGGCGGCAGGCTCCACACCCGGAATGCTTCCTTCTGTCATCCCGACCGAGCCACTGCCCATCCCTGTCATCTCGACCGAGCGGAGCGAGCGGAGAGATCCCCACCCCTCGACCACTATCGGCTCAATCTCCGTAAGCCTCTGGCCGTCAGCGGAATAAATGGCAGTATAGACTTCCATGCGCCGGGCGTCTATCATGGGGACGATGAACTCGTAGCCTTTCGGTAGCCCCTCCTGGAGGGCCTGGGCGACCAGCACGTCCAGGGTGCTTACGGCGAGCAGGGGAATGCCGCCCCCGAAGCACAGTCCCTTGGCGGTGGAAGATCCCACCCGCAGACCTGTGTAGGAGCCCGGCCCCATGCTGAGGCACACGGCGTCGCAGTCGGAGACCCTGAGCCCGCGCTCTTCCAGTACTTCCTGTACGAAAGGCGCCGTCTGGGAGGCATGCGCCCGCGGGCTGTCGCTCATGCGGCAGGCGGTAATCCTGTCTCCCTCGAGCAAGGCGACGGAGCAAAGGGAAGTGGATGTTTCCAGAAGGATTATACGGCAATCCATTGCTCGAAGAAAATTCTGGCCTGTGGGAGTATGGCCGAGGCGAAGTCCCTCAGCGCAGGATAGACCTTGCAGTTCTCGAATCTGGCGGGATCGACTATCTCCCAGCTGGCGTTGAGCCCCTCGAAGGCGCAGATGAGCAGACCAAGCAGAAGCGCCGTGGTGAATACCGAAAACAGCGCCCCCAGCAGGCGGATGAACCAGCCCAGGGTCGCAATCTTGAAGAGCTTGGTGATGAGCTTTCCCACCAGGGCCATTACCAGGGCGACAGCAAGGAAAATGAGTATGAAGCAGATGACGTATGTGGCCCTTTCTCCGCTCCCGAGCTGCATCATGGCTATCTGGGTAAGGTCCGGGGCGAACCGGCCGGCCACTATGGCGCCCACCACGACGGACAGCAGCGATACGACTTGAACGATAAGTCCTTTCACAAGTCCCATGATTATGCCCGGAATGAAAAGCGCGAGCAGGACGATATCCAAAACTTCCATACTTGAAACTCCGCGAAATTTGTTATATTTGCGAATTAATTGTCGCTACACTGCAAAAGTAAGGAAAAATTATGACTTTCAAAGAATATAAAGGCCTGGATTTGGTAGCTGCCGGGAATGAAATCCTGGAAAGGTGGCGTTCCATGGACGCCTTTGGCAAATCCCTGTCCCTGCGCGACGGAGCGCCGGAATTCATCTTCTTTGAAGGTCCCCCCAGCGCCAACGGCATGCCCGGAATCCACCATGTGATGGCCCGCAGCATCAAAGACGCCGTCTGCCGCTACAAAACCCAGAGCGGATACAAAGTCCGCCGCCGCGCCGGATGGGACACCCACGGTCTTCCCGTCGAGCTCGGAGTGGAAAAGAAGCTCGGCATCACCAAGGAAGACATCGGCAGCAAGATCAGCGTAGAGGACTACAACCGCGCCTGCCGGGAGGAGGTCATGAAGTACACCGCCGAGTGGCGCAGCCTCACCGAGCGCATCGGCTACTGGGTCGATATGGACGACCCGTACATCACCTACGACAACCGCTACATAGAGACCCTCTGGTACCTCCTCAAGCAGATATACGACAAGGGCCTCCTCTACAAGGGCAAATCCATCCAGCCGTACAGCCCCGCAGCGGGCACGGGCCTCAGCACCCACGAGCTCAATCAGCCCGGCTGCTACAGGGACGTCAAGGACACCACCTGCTGCGTACAGTTCAAGGTGAAGGGAGAGGAAGACCTCTACATCCTCGCCTGGACCACCACCCCCTGGACGCTCCCGTCCAACACCGCCCTCTGCGTGGGTCCCTCCATCGACTACGTCAAGGTCCGCAGCGCCAATCCTTATACCGGCGCCCCCGCCACATACATCCTGGCCAAAGACCTCGTCCCCGCCTGGTTCGGCGGCAAGGTCGAATTCGAAATCCTTCCCGGCACCGTGAAGGGCAGCGAGCTCGTAGGTCTGGAGTACGAGCAGCTCATCCCCTGGTTCCGTCCCGACGAAGGCGCCTTCCGCGTCATTCCCGGCGACTACGTGAGCACCGAGGAAGGAACCGGCATCGTCCACATCGCCCCCACCTTCGGCGCCGACGACGCCCGTGTCGCCCGTGCCGCCGGAGTTCCCGCACTGCAGGTCATCGACGCCGCAGGGGATCCCCAGGCCCAGGTTGACCTCAAGGGCCGGTTCTACCGCCTCGAGGACCTCAGCCCCGAATATGTCAAAGACCGCGTCAGCCCCGATTATGCCGAATGGGCCGGCCGCTACGTCAAGAACGCATACGACGACACCCTCCCTGCAGACGCCCCTACGCTGGACGTAGACCTCTGCGTCATGCTCAAGGCCGCCGGCAAGGCGTTCCGCATAGAGAAGCACGTCCACTCGTACCCCCACTGCTGGCGTACGGACAAGCCCGTCCTTTATTATCCCCTGGACAGCTGGTTCATCCGCGCCACCGCGGTTCGCGACCAGATGATAACCCTCAACGATTCCATCATCTGGAAGCCCGAGTCCACCGGTACCGGACGCTTCGGCAAGTGGCTTGAGAACATCCAGGACTGGAACCTCAGCCGCAGCCGTTACTGGGGCACCCCTCTGCCCGTCTGGCGCACCGAGGACGGCAGGGAAGAGCTCTGCATCGGCAGCGTCCGCGAGCTCTGGGACGCCGTGGAAAAGAGCGTCGCAGCCGGGTTCATGCCGTCCAATCCTTTCAGGGACGCCGGCTTCGACCCGTCCGACATGTCCAAGGAAAACTACGACCGCATCGACCTCCACAGGCCCTATGTGGACAACATAATCCTCGTCTCTCCTTCCGGCCGCAGGATGGTCCGGGAGAAGGACCTCATCGACGTCTGGTTCGATTCCGGCGCCATGCCCTACGCCCAGACAGGCCTCCGAGGCAAGGATACCCCCGACTTCGGCGCCACCGCCGACTTCATCGCGGAAGGCGTCGACCAGACCCGCGGCTGGTTCTACACCCTTCACGCCATCCATACGATGGTAAGCGGCACCCCCGCGTTCAGGCGCGTTATTTCCAACGGTCTGGTGCTCGACAAGAAGGGGGAGAAGATGAGCAAGCGCCTCGGCAACGCGGTGGATCCCTTCGCCGCCATGGACAAATACGGCCCCGACGCCCTCCGCTGGTACATGCTCACCAACGCCCAGCCCTGGGACAACCTCAAGTTCGACGAGGCCGGAGTGGAAGAGGTGCGCCGCAAGTTCTTCGGCACCCTGTACAATTCGTACTCGGTGTTCGCGCTGTACGCCAATCTTGACGGCTTCGACCCGGAGACGGCTCTCATCCCCTATGACTCCCGCCCCATGTTCGACCGCTGGATAATTTCCAAGCTCAACACCCTCGCAGGCCGCGTCGTCGCCGCTTACGAGGACTACGATATCACCGCCGCAGGACGTCTGGTGCAGGATTTCGTCTGCGACGACCTCAGCAACTGGTACATCCGCCTCAACAAGAAGCGCCTCTGGGGCTCCGGCATGCCCGAAGACAAGCTCGCCGCATACCAGACGCTGTACGAAGTCCTCAAGGGAGTGGCCCTCCTGGGCGCTCCCATCGCCCCCTTCTTCATGGAACGCCTGTGGCTTGACCTCGTTCCCGGCAGCGAGTCCGTACACTTCGAGTCCATGCCCTCATGCGACAGCGCCCTGGTGGACAGCGAACTCGAGGAGAGCATGTCCTTCGCCCAGAAGGCCTCCAGCATGGTGCTCGCCCTCCGCAAGAAGGTCGGCATCAACGTGCGCAAGCCTCTGGCCAAGGTCCTTGTCCCCGTGCTCGACGAGGGCGTCCGCAGCCACATCGAGAAGGTCCGCGACATCTTCCTCGCCGAGGTCAACGTCAAGCGCCTGGAGTTCCTCCACGACACCACCGGCATCATCACCAAGAAGATCAAGCCCAACTTCAAGACCCTGGGCAAGATATACGGCAAGCAGATGAAGGAAATAGCCGCCGCGTTCGCCACCCTGGACCAGGAGGTCATCTCGCAGATCGAGCGCAGCGGGGACTATACACTCGCCCTGCCTTCCGGTCCCGTGTCCCTCACCCCGGGCGACTACGAGATATCCTCCGAAGACATGCCCGGCTGGCTTGTCGCCACAGAGGGCACGCTTACCGTCGCGCTCGACATCATCCAGACTCCCGAGCTGGTGCTTGAGGGCACCGCCCGCGAGCTCATCCACCCCGTACAGAACCTCCGCAAGGAGAGCGGATTCTCCCTTACGGACCGGATCGATACTTTCATTTACGCCGACGGCGCCGCCTACGATGCCATCAGCAAGGCACTTGCGGCCCACGGCATGTATGTCGCGGCCCAGACGCTCTCCAAGAGCCTTGTCCTGCGCCCGCTTTCCGAGGCCCCGGAAGAGGCCGCCGAGGTCCAGTGGGAAGATACTGTAATACGAATCAAACTAAACCGCATATAATAATGGCAGAAGAAATCAAAACCCGCTATTCCGACGAAGAACTCGCCGAGTTCAAAGGAATTATCGAGGATATGCTGACCAAGGCCCGTGCCGAGTATGATACCCTGCGTCAGGTTATCATGCACAACGGATCCAACGACATCGAGGATACATCCCCGTCATTCAAGACCGTCGAGGACGACGGCGCCAACCAGCTCTCCAAGGAGGAGGCAAGCCAGCTGGCGCAGCGTCAGTACAAGTTCATCCAGAATCTTGAGGCCGCACTTGTGCGCATAGAGAACAAGACCTACGGCATCTGCCGCGTCACCGGCAAGCTCATTCCCAAGGAGCGCCTGCGTCTCGTCCCTCACGCCACGCTTACGGTTGAGGCCAAGGAGATGCTCGCCAAACAGGGCAAGAAATGAAACTGTCCAAGGGCGCGAAGCTCATAATCCTCGGCGTCGTCCTCGTCGTAATCGACCAGATAATCAAGTACCTGGTCAAGACCAACATGCACCTGGGGCAGCAGATATACGTGCTCGGGGAGTGGTTCCGCCTGTGTTTCGTGGAGAACGAGGGCTTCGCCTTCGGAATGAAGTTCGGCGGGGCGGCGGGCAAGCTCGCCCTCAGCATCTTCCGCGTCGTGCTGTGCGGGGCGCTCGTCTGGTGGATATCGTCCCTGTGCCGCAAGGACAAGGTCCCTGCCGGCGTGCTCGTGGGCCTTACGCTCATCACCGCGGGAGCCTTCGGCAACATAATCGACTGCCTGTTCTACGGCATCATCTGGGACTACGCCCCGTTCATGTTCGGCAAGGTAGTGGACATGTTCTACTTCCCCCTCATCCACAACAGCGCCGGGCAGGTCATATTCTTCAACCCCGTATTCAATTTCGCCGATTCCTGCGTCACCGTGGGAGCGTTCTACCTCATTCTCTTCCAGTGGAAGTTCTTCACTTCCGACGACAAAAAGAAAGCCGACAAACCACAAGCATAGTTAACTGTGGCAACCAGACTCAAGTACCTGCTGGCACTTCTGCCCGCCCTGTTGCTCTTTGTTCCGTCCCGGGCGGAAAGAATCAACGAAAACGACCTGGGGCATACCCTCGAAGCCCTTCATACCGACCTTCGTGAAGATTATGTCAAGCGTGTAAGCTCCAACAAGCGCTTCGACGACCAGTACCGCGCACAGCGCCGCGAGATGGTCGCCACGCTCAAGAGATGCAACGAGCTGGCGCTGCTCCTGTATTCACAGAAGCAGGATTATACATTTGACCTTACATACGCCCTGCAGTCCGTTACGAGCGAGTATGAGTCATATACGTCCAAACGCCTTCCGTACGACCGCATCGTGGACAGGCTCGACTGGGACATCGACCGCTATGCCCGTCTGCTGGAGTCGCTGCGCCGTATCCCGCCGGAAATCCAGTTTCTGAACGTCATCCCCGACAGCCTGGGCTACCACAACCGCAAGATAGACAGTCTCGAGAGGGCGCAGCGTTCCGTTTTCTACGCCGGACGTTCCCAGAAGGAGCTTGAGCGCCTTCGCAAGGCCATGATAGAAAGGATGCGCGCCGACACTACAGGCACGAGCGGGCCTTTCATCCTGAGCGAGGAAGAGGCGGACCACCGCGACTCCTGTATCTTCTATGCCGCCGAGCTCCTCAAATTGAGCGCGCAGAACAAGACCAGGGTGATTTCCGACAGCACTCATTACCAGAGGGCCTTCCTTCGCCTCAAAGAGTCGTATGACTATTCCAGGGAAAGATACGTCAAGCTGCAGGAAAGGATATTCGTGCAAGGCCAGACCGCCTATCCCGGTATAATCAAGCGGTTCGGCAGCCAGTGGACCCGCGCATGGAATGAAATCAAGAACAAGTACAACATGTCGATGCTGCTTGGCATCGACCGGGAAGAAATTACCTTCAACAGCCCCTCGCGCGGGCCGTTGATGCTTGCATACCTGTTTTTCGAGCTGCTCGGTCTTTTCGTTTCCATTCTGGTGGTGACCGTGTTCTTCAAGCTCGCAGTCCGCTTCATCAAGCCTCTCGGAAACTCCATAGCCAGGGAGCAGCATTCCAGCTATATCTGGCTCATAGCCATAATCCTGTTCGGCATAATCTCCCTTGCGCCTTCCTATTCGGTCAAATACATCGAGTCCGCATCCAATCTTGTCGGAACATATCTCTGGCTGCTTGCCGCCGTAATAGCGGCCCTCCTTATACGGCTCAAGCCCAAGCATCTGCGCGAGGGCCTCAGCCTGTACAGCCCCCTGATGGTGGCCGCCATTATAGTCATCGGACTGCGCATCATCTTCATGCCCAATTCGATGATGAACGTGCTGTTCCCGCCGCTGCTGCTTGTGTTCACCGTATGGCAGCTGATAATGTGTTTCCGCTACGGAGGACTTGTCCCAGGGATCGACCGTATCTTCGGCTGGCTTACATTCGTGGTGTTCGCCGCCTCGCTCGTGGTAGCGTTCCTGGGATATATATTCTTCGCCCTCATCATAATGGTGTGGTGGTTCTTCCAGATGGCCATCATCCATACTATCGCTACGGTGTCGCACCTGCTCGAGCAGTTCAGGCAGAAGTACATGCCGCGCAGGATAGAAGAGTACAAGAAGAGGCTTACCTTCGTCAATGCCGCCGAGAGGGACAACCTGCTGTTCGGGGCCACCTGGCTGTACGACCTGATCAAGGATGTGCTCATGCCGGTAATGACCATAGTCTCGGTGCCGCTGTGCATCAAGTTCTCCCTTGGAGTATTCGAGTTCACGGACCTCTACCAGACCATCTACCTGCATCCTTTCGTCAACCTGGCCAATGCCGACGGCGTCACTTCTTTGCGCCTGTCGTTCAAGATAATCGTGCTTGCCACAAGCCTGTTCTTCGTGTTCAGGTACATCAATTATGCACTGTACTCCATCTTCCAGGTGGTGCGTTATTCCGCCTTCATGAAGGCCTCCGGACGTAAGGTGGTGCGCAAGAACGAGATAAACTTCTCGCTGGGCAAGAGCCTCATCAGCACCATAGTCTGGTTCGTGTACATAATCACTGTAGTCGTTCTGCTCAAGCTGCCTACGTCGTCCCTTACCATCATCGCGGGAGGTCTGTCTGCCGGTATCGGTATCGCCCTCAAGGACGTGTTGAACAACTTCATCTACGGCCTGCAGCTGATGTCCGGCCGCCTGCGCGTAGGCGACTGGATCGAATGCGACGGCGTCCGCGGCAGGGTGACGAAGATAAGCTACCAGAGCACCGAGATAGAGACCATAGAAGGTGCGGTGCAGTCGTTCCTCAATGCAACGCTGTTCGGCAAGAACTTCTCCAACCTTACCAGGAACAACTCCTATGAGTTCGTCAAGATCATCGTTGGGGTAAGCTACGGCACCGAGGTGGAGAAGGTCCGTCAGGTCCTCGTGGATGCCATGCAGGTGCTCCGTACCAAGGACCATTACGGCAGGGAAGTGGTCGATCCGGACAAGGGCATATATGTCGTATTCGAGGGATTCGGCGACAGCAGTGTCGATCTTGCCGTCAAGCAGTATGTCCTCGTGGCCGAGAGAATCGGTTATGTGGACCGTGCCCGCGAGGTGATCTACAGCGCTCTCAACGACGCCGGCATCACGATACCGTTCCCGCAGAGGGATATTCACGTAATAAGCGGGAGTGAATAATACAAAGAAACAGCATGCTGTCGCATGCTGTTTCTTTGTGCGGAGGCGGAGGGATTCGAACCCCCGGAACGTTGCCGTTCAACAGTTTTCAAGACTGCCGCCATCGACCACTCGGCCACACCTCCCTTTGCGGACTGCAAAATTATACATAATAATAGAACTTCCCAAAAATAATTGATAGTCCCACCAATAAAAGGCCGGCCTGGTTCCTCAACCCCGGCCGGCCTCGTTGCTGTGTGGAAGTACTTGTTGTTTATTCCAAATATTTATGGAGTAGTCTGACCATAAGGTCATTGAGGAGTTCGACTTTGTATTCTCCGACGGTAGGCTCGAGATGCTCGTTTCCTACGCCGCTGTCGTCGGTGATGAAGACATAGGTGCCTTCTGTGACCATTGCGACCATGCGGAGGAAGAACTCGGTGGGCTTGTCGATGCCGCTGGACGCGATGGGGATGAGTTTGATACCCATGGCGGCATATCTGTCAATCGACTTGTGGATGCTTTCCAATACGCCCTGATGGTCCTGGTGGGGCGGGGCGTCAAGAAGGATGAACGCTATCCTTGCACGTGCGGATGCGTTCCAGTCGAACTTCTGGAGCGATTCCTCGAGGGCCGTGTGGACGGCTTCCGGGAAGTCTCCGCCTTCCGCCGCAAATTGTTTCTTGATGAAATTGGAGGTTTTGTTCAGGTCGGTTGTGAAACCGGACACCCTGGTGAGATACGTGTCGCCTTTGTCCCTGTAGAACAGGGCTCCTGTGCGGAAAGTAATCGAGGTGTTGAGTTCCCGGCCTTTCTTGAGGATGTCCTCCAGGTCGGCCTTGAGGAACTCCAGCTCATCGCTCATGGAGCCGGTGGCGTCGACGATGAAAAGAATGTCCGCCTTGGGCTCGGGTGCGTCGGCCGATATGGTATAGGTGTTCATCTGGACGGGCTCTTCGCTCCAGCCGGTGACGGCTGGCTCGCCTTCCATCCTGACTCCGTTGAGGGAAATGGACAGCTTGCCGCTCTGATATTCGAAATTGTGCAGCCCGACCCAGCAGTCGGCTCGTCCGAGGACGTCGGTTACCGCTTCCCAAATCTTGGTGTTGCCGTCTGAAAGGACCACCTTGACGCCCGGCAGGGGAGCGTTGTCGCCGGATACGACTTTCAGGGCCACCCTGCGGTTGGTCCAGAAACGCCAGTAGGGAGCGGTGTCGCCATAGCAGGTTCTCTGCTCGTCAGTCTGTTCTTCGCCCTGCTCGTCGCTTGTGGAGTTCATAAGCCGGCTCCAGAGGTCCCAGTTGTCGAGGTCGTTCCATTCGCCTGCGGTGATGACGCCAGGCTTGCCCTGGATCGCTCCCTGGCTGCCGCCGGGTTCCTCGCCTTCGGCGTATCCGTCGGATTCCCCCTTGTCGTATGAAGGGGCTATATCATAACCCATAAAACCTTCAGAGTCGCATCCCGCGACGGCCAGAAGTACCGCTATTCCAAATGCTAACTTTTTCATACCGCTCTGTAAATACGGAATTGTTGCAAATCTTGCATGATAATACAAATAAATTTGGATAAACGCAGAAAAGTTTCTACATTTGCAGCCCACTTCTGGATGTGGCGCAGTTGGTAGCGCACCTGGTTAGGGACCAGGAGGTCGCTGGTTCAAGTCCAGTCATCCAGACAAAGAGAGCCCGGAGATCATTCCGGGCTCTCTTGCGTTTATTCCC
>JAFZZW010000049.1 GCA_017615615.1 Bacteroidales bacterium | reverse complement strand
CGAGTATCGCACCCCAAAAAGAAAGGGCCGGCGAATGCCGACCCGAATTCTTTTTGGGGTGCGATGTGGGGCTCGAACCCACGACACCCAGAACCACAATCTGGTGCTCTACCAACTGAACTAATCGCACCGTGTTAGAGGTTGCAAAGTTACTAATAATTTTCATTTCTGCAACACTTTGCGGCGGCATTTGTGCGTCGTTTGCCATTATGTGGAAAAAAGGTTATATTTGTCCGCTTTACTGATAATAATCAATAATTAAAACGATAACACAATGGGTGCTTTTCATGCTTATGACATTCGCGGAATCTACAACAAGGATTTCGACAAGGACGTAGCCTACAAGGTCGGTTACTTCCTTCCCGCTCTTCTTAACGCCGACACCGTCCTGGTGGGCCGTGACTGCCGTGTCTCCTCACAGGAGATCCACGACTACCTCATCAAGGGTATTACCGACGCCGGCGCAGACGTCCACGACATCGGCCTGAGCAGCACCCCGCTGGTATATTTCGGCACTGCCAATTATGGCTACAAGGCCTCCGTTCAGATTACCGCCTCCCACAATCCGGCCGAATACAACGGCATGAAGGTCTCCCGCGAGAACGCACTCCCCGTCGGCCTCGACACCGGTCTGGGCCAGATCAAGCAGTGGATCGACGAGGGCCGTCCCACCCCTCCCGCCGCCAAGAAGGGCAAGGTGGTCCTCAAGGACATCTATGACGATTACGTGGCTTTCCTGTCCAAGTACAAGGGCGACTACAGCAAGCTGAAGATTGCGATCGACTGCTCCAACGGCATGTCCTGCCTGTTTGCCAGGAGAATCTACGGCGACGCCCCCGAGTACATCTTCGACACCATGGACGGCCGTTTCCCCAACCATGAGCCCAATCCCCTCATCCCCAAGAACGTCGAGCCTCTCAGGGAACTTGTCCGCAAGAGCGGCGCCGACATCGGCGTCATCTACGACGGCGACGCCGACCGCGTAATGTTCGTCGACGACAAGGCCCGCTTCGTGGCCCCCGACCTCATTATCGGCCTGATGGCCTACTACTTCTGCGATGAGAGAGGGGAGAAGAACCCCCGCGTCCTCCAGGAGATCCGTTCCTCCAAGGCGGTAGGAGAGTGGCTTGCCGCATACGGCGCCGAGATGCACACGTGGAGGGTCGGCCGCGCCTTCGCAGCCCCCAAGCTCCGCGAAATCGACGGCCTCTGGGGCGGTGAGCTCGCCGGGCACTACTATTTCAAGGATTTCTTCTATTCCGACAGCGGCATGCTGGCCTCCATCATAGTTCTCCGCATCGTCGCCGCCCTCAAGGAGAAGGGCCTCACCCTCAGCGGCGAGATCGACAAGATTACCCGTTACCGCAACTCCGGAGAAATCAACTTCCGCGTAGAGGATAAGAAGGGAGCGATGGACGCCGTACGCGACCATTTCCTCGCCGCCGAAAAGGCCGAGGCCTTCATGGACTTCGACGGCTACCGTGCCGAATTCCCCGGCTGGTGGTTCAACATCCGTCCTTCCAATACCGAGCCTTTCCTCCGCTTCATCTGCGAGGCCACCAGCGACGACGTCCTGCAGCAGAAGATCAAGGAGGTCCAGGAAATCATCAAAACCCGTTTCGGAGGAGTCCGTGCCTGATGCGGCGGCTGTTTACCATAGCGCTGCTGATGGCGGCCGCCCTGCCACTGCAGGCCCAGAAGGATACCACCAAGGTCCCCGAGTACGACGAGGTCGTTGCCAGGTACATAGCTCTGGCGGAAGGAAGGGATACCACGGAGGTGGAGATCCCCGGTATGGCCGGGATTGACGCATACGCCGATTCCCTGGACCTCTCCGGCCGTCCGGACGACATCGCTCCGTTCGTCGACCTCTTTGCCAGGGGCGAGGGCTCACCTGTGGATACCCTCGACGTCGGCGACAGCCGTTACCTGATCGTTCTGAGGGACGACAACACCTGGACCATCGTCAAGAATACCGCCGCCCTGGAGAATGACGACAACTTCACCCGCAGCTGGAACACCCACCTCGTCAATCCTTACCGCGACCCGCTTGACAGCATCCCTTACAGGGTTACCATCTGTCTGGTCGATTCCATAAGCCGTTTCGTATGCCCTTATCAGAGGAAGGTGTTTTCCAAATTCGGGCTGCGCCACGGCAGGCGTCACACGGGAGCCGATATACCGTATCCTACCGGCACTCCGGTCAAATGCGCCTTCGACGGCCGCGTCCGCCTTGCCGAACGCCACAAAGGCTACGGCAACCTCATAATAGTCCGTCACGAGAACGGCCTGGAGACCTTCTACGCCCATCTCTCCGAGATTCAGGTCAAAGTCGGCGACTGGGTGCACGCGGGGGACCAGATAGCCCTCGGCGGCTCCACAGGCCGCTCTTCCGGTCCTCACCTGCACTTCGAGACCCGTTACAAGGGCAACGCCTTCGATCCCGAATGGATTATAGACTTCGAGAACGGCAAGCTCCGCAAGAACGCCTTCGTCCTGCGGCGCAGCTATCTGTCCGCCTACAGCAAGTACGTCCCCGAGAATATAGACGATGAGGAAGAACTCTATATGACGGAAGAGCAGATCAAGGCCGAGGAGGAGCGCATCGCCAAGGAGCGTGCGGCCATGAAGTACCACACCATCAAGTCCGGCGACACCCTTTCCGGAATCGCGGTGAAATATGGCACCACCGTTTCCAAGATTTGCAGTCTCAACCAGAACCTCAAGCCCACGACCGTCCTCAGCCTGGGCAGGAAGATTCGAGTGAAATAATGTCCAAACGCCTCTACATCGAGACCTACGGCTGTCAGATGAACGTCGCCGACACCGAGGTCGTCTTCTCGATCCTCGCCGCCCACGGGTACGAGCGCACGGACGACATCTCGCAGGCCGACGTCATCCTGGTCAATACCTGCTCCGTCCGGGACAATGCCGAGCAGCGCATCTACGGCAGGCTCGAGCAGTTCAACGTACACCGCCGCCAGCGCCCGGGTGTGCTCGTCGGGGTGCTGGGATGCATGGCGGAGCGCCTCAAGGAAAGCCTGCTGGAGTCCGGCAAGGTCGATATAGTCGCCGGGCCGGATGCCTACCGTTCGCTGCCGTTGATGCTTCAGAATGCCGGCCCCGGAGCCCCGCAGATCAACGTCCTGCTGTCGCGTGAAGAGACATACGGCGACATCGTTCCCGTACGTGTCGATGCCAACGGAGTCTCGGCGTTCATCTCCATCATGCGCGGCTGCAATAACGTATGCTCATATTGCGTCGTGCCCTATACCCGTGGCGCCGAGCGCAGCAGGGACTGGCATTCAATCGTGAGGGAGGCCTGCGACTGCTTTGCCCGCGGATACAAGGAGGTCACCCTGCTGGGGCAGAATGTGGATTCTTATACGTACGAGGGGTGTACTTTTGCAGGTCTGCTGCGAATGGTTGCGGAGGCCTGCCCGGAGATGAGGATCCGCTTCTCCACATCCAACCCCCAGGATATTTCCGATGAAGTCCTGCAGACGATGGCCGCCCACGCCAACATCTGCCACCATATCCATCTGCCGGTCCAGTCCGGCTCCGACCGCATGCTGAAAAAGATGCGCCGGCGCTATACCCGCGAGTGGTATCTGCAGCGGGTGGAGGCTATCCGGCGCTACATGCCCGACTGCGCCATAACCACCGACGTCATCGCCGGCTTCTGCTCCGAGACGGAGGAGGACCACGCACTTACGCTTTCTCTGTTCGAAGAGGTAGGGTTCGACGCTGCGTTCATGTTCTATTATTCGGAGCGCCCCAGTACGCTTGCCGCCCGCAAGTACCCCGACGATGTGCCCCAGGAGGTCAAGACCAGGCGGCTCGAGGAGATTATCGCCGTCCAGAACAGGCTCTCGCTGGAGAGTAACAGGAGGGACGTGGGAAAGGTCTTCCGCGTGCTGGTGGAGGGGCCGTCGAAGAGGAACCCTGCGCAGTTGTGCGGGAGGGCGGGGAACAACAAGATGTGTGTGTGGGAGGACGCCGCCCACGCCGCTGGCGATTTCGTCGACGTCGAGGTCACCGGTTGCACTCAGGCTACCTTATTCTGTAAGTTGGTCGGGTGATACGCACCTCCCGCCGAAGAAGGGGGCGACCTCCTATTACAAAAATTCTTCGACAAGCTCGAATTTTCAAAGTCGGTCGACCCCTTCTTCGGCTCCAGGAGCTTCCGGTGCTAAGGTCGCATCCTGTTATTCAAGGTCGCCCGGAACCTTTTCGTCTCCCGGTGCTACCCGTGCATCCAGCGCTTCTGATTAACTGGAGCTTCAGCCCATACCCTCGCTTCTGTCATTTCGAGCGAGCGGAGCGAGTCGAGAAATCTCCCGGTGCTAGCCCAGTATCTTTTTGAAGAGGCCTTTGGCGAGGCCGCCGAGGTCTTTGGACTGGGCGGGTTCCTGCCTGGGCTTGGGGGGAGTGTCGACGTAGAAGTAGGTGCAGATCTGGCCGTCCATGCAGGCGTCGGTGCGGTTCCAGGTCCAGCAGACGCCGTCTATCATTTTATAGTATGAATCGGCGTTGAGGTCCTGGGGGTTGGAGCAGCCGCGGGCGATGAAGCCGGCAGCGCGCAGCTTGGCGGCGTAGAGCTCGACGAAGTAAGGGCGTCCGTCGAGAATCAGCCTGTATGCGGGATAGCCGTTGCGGGGCGTTTCTTCTTCGAGTATGAAGTGGCTGCCGCCGACGTCCCATTTGGGATAGGCGCCGAGGTTCTGCTCCCAGTTTTCGAATATTGCGGCTTCCGCGGCCTTCTTGGCGGCCGCTTCATCCTCGGCCTCTTTCTTGGCCTGGGCGATTGCGCCGGAGAACATCATGCCGAAGCCTTTGAGGGCTGCGGAAGCTTCTGCCGCCTGCTTGCGTTCCTCCTCGGTGAGGGGCCTCTGTGCCGCTGCAGGTGCTGCTGCGGCTGCCGTGCCGTCGGCCGGAGCCTGGGCGGGATCCTGCGGACCTGCGGGCACGGGCTCTCCTGCGGCGGCGGCGTCGAGCTGCGCCTGAGCATTGTCCATGGCGGCGGCTGTCTGCTGCATGACCTGGTCTGTACGTTTTGTTGCGTCGTCGATGGCTTCTGCCTGTTTGTTTGCGAATCTTTGCGCTGCAGGAGCGACGGCCTTTTCCACAGCCTTGCTCAGCGCGTTGCCGATACCGTCACTTACGGCACCGCCAACAATGTTTTTGAGGAATCCCATAATAGTCGATTATCAGTAACGCAAAAATAAGAGTTTTTTTTAATTTTGCAGATATGAAGGTCAGATTATTGCTCGCTGCATTTGCCGTCCTGGCTTCTGCGGCATCCTCAGGCGCACAGGACGAAGGGCGCCTCCTCCGTTTCCCTGCCACCAACGGCACAGACATCGTTTTTTCCTACGCAGGCGACCTCTGGACGGTTCCCGTCTCCGGCGGGGCTGCCCGCCGCCTTACTTCTCACATCGGATACGAGGCTTTCGCCCGCTATTCCCCCGACGGCAAAACCATCGCCTTCTCCGGGGAATACGACGGCAACCGCGAGGTTTACCTCATCCCTTCTGCCGGAGGTGAGCCACAGCGTCTCACATGGACCTCCACCAACCCGAGGGACGATCTGGGCGACCGCATGGGACCCAACAACATGGTCCTCACCTGGAAGCCCGACGGCAGCGGCATCATCTTCCGCAACCGCATAGGCGACGGCTTCGAGGGCCAGCTCTGGACCGTATCCCCCAAGGGCGGCATGCCCGAACGCCTTCCCCTCCCGGAGGGCGGCTTCTGCTCCTGGTCTCCGGACGGCAAGCGTCTCGCTTATAACCGAGTGATGCGCGAATTCCGTACATGGAAGTACTACCGTGGCGGAATGGCGGACGACATCTGGATATGGGACCCCAAAGCCAAAACCGTAGTCAACATCACAAACAACGACGCCCAGGACATTTTCCCCATGTGGATCGGCAACGAAATCTACTTCGCCTCCGACCGCGACATGACGATGAACCTCTTCTGCTACGACGTCAAGACCGGCACCACGGAGAAGGTCACCGATTTCAACGACTTCGACATCAAGTTTCCCAGTACCGACGGCAAGACCATAGTGTTTGAGAACGGCGGCTGGATATACAGGTTCAACCCCGCCGACCGCAGCTGCGTCAAGGTTCCCGTCACCATCGCCACCGACGGCGTTTACGCCCGCACCGAGCGCCGGAAGGTCGGCAAGAAGATCAGCTCCGCAGCCCTCTCGCCGGACGGCACGCGCCTTGTCGCCACCGCCCGCGGCGAGGTATTCGACCTTTCCGTCACCAAGGGCGTCACCCGCAACATCAGCCGTACCCCCGGTTCCAACGACCGCAGCGCCGACTGGAGCCCGGACGGCAAGTGGATTGCCTGGATCGGCGACGGCACCGGCGAGACCGAAGTATACCTCTATAATGTCGCCGACGGAAGCGTCAAACAGCTTACCGACGGCACCGACGTTTACATCCGCAGTCTCGAGTGGATGCCCGACAGCAAGACCCTCCTTTACACAGACCGCAAGAACCGGGTGGTCGAGGTCGGCGTCCCTTCCGGAAACAGGCGCACGCTCCTCCAGTGCCCCGAGCAGGAGTTCCGCTCCGTCAGCATTTCTCCCGACGGCAAGTGGCTCGCCTACACCCGTCCGGCCCCCAACGAGCTGGACGTCATCTACGTATTCAACATCGCCGACGGGAAGGAGTATCCCGTCACCGAGCGCTGGTACAACAGCAGTTCCCCGGTGTTTTCATCCGACGGCAAGTACCTGATATTCAGCTCCGACCGCGATATTGACCCGCAGTATAGCCGCATCGAATGGAACTTCACCCTCGGCAATATGGGCTCCGCCTACATGGCGCTTCTCGCCGCCGATACGCCGTCGCCCCTCCTTCCCAAGGACGGTGCTCCCGTTGCCGGCGGATCCGACAAACACGGCCCGGGAATGGGTGGTCCAGGAAGGCCTCCCAGAGGCTCCGGCGAGGCGATGATGGCGGAAAAGACAGTCAAGGATTCCAAGAAGGCCGGAGCCGCCCAGGGCAAGGCCGACGGCAAGCCGGAAGGTGACGCCCCCGAAGAAAAGGTTGAAGTAAGGATTGACCCGGAAGGCCTCTGCGCGCGTATAGTCAAACTGCCGTTCGGCGGGCGCAGGTTCTGTTCCGACGGCAAGAAGATATGGCACGGCGACTTCGGCTCCACCCGCGTGTTCGACCTGGAGACCGCCACCGACGAGGAATGCACCTCCGGCTCCGTATCTTACCGTTTCGGTGACAAGAAGGCGCTGGTACGCGACCGCGAGGGTCTCTCCGTTGCCTCCCTCGGCCCCAAGATGAAGGGCGACAAGATACCTGTGGACGATATGGTCTCCGTAATCGACTACCCTCAGGAGTGGGCGCAGATATTCGACGAGGTCTGGCGTGCTTTCCGCGACGGCTATTACGTGGAAAACATGCACGGACGCAACTGGAAGGCTATCAAGGACAAGTACGCAGTGCTGATTCCCCATGTCCGCACAAGGCTCGACCTCAACTATGTAATAGGTGAAATGATTTCCGAGCTCGCCTCCGGTCACGCATATGTGTCCCCGGGTGAATACCCCAAACCGGAACGTATTCAGATGGGCCTGCTCGGCGCCGAGATATCCCGGACTTCCGACGGCTGGTACCGGATCGACCGCATCCTCGAGGGCGCGCCGTACAGCGAGAAGCTTCGCTCGCCTCTCGGCGAGCCGGGACTTGGAGTAAAGGCCGGCGAGTACATCACCGCGATCGACGGCGTGAGCGTCAAGGGCGTAAGCAACATATACCAGCTTCTGGTCGGCAAGGCCGATGTCCTTACAGAGCTTACCGTTTCGTCCAAGCCCGCTGCCGGCGGCCGCAAGGTGGTGGTCAAGCCCACTTCCGACGAGTATCCCCTCTACCATTATGAATGGGTACAGAAGAATATCGGCACCGTCGACAAGCTGTCCGGAGGCAAGGTCGGATACATCTATGTACCCGATATGGGGCCCGAGGGCCTCAGCGAATTCGCCCGTTATTATTACCCGCAGCTGGACAAGGAGGCGCTCATCATCGACGACCGCGCCAATGGCGGCGGCAACGTCTCTCCCATGCTTATCGAACGCCTCAAGAGGGAAGTGTACCGCATGACCATGAGCCGTACGTCATCCATGACGGGTACCGTTCCCGACGGCACACATACTGGTCCCAAAGTGCTGCTGATCAACAAGTATTCAGCCTCCGACGGCGATCTTTTCCCCTGGAGCTTCAAGGCCAACAACCTCGGCACGGTCATAGGTACCCGCACCTGGGGCGGCATAGTCGGCATCAGCGGGCCGCTGCCCTACATGGACGGTACCGACGTCCGGGTGCCCTTCTTCACCAACTACGACCGCAAGACCGGCCAGTGGATAGTGGAAAACCACGGTGTCGATCCCGACATCCTGATTGACAACGACCCCATAAAGGAATATGCCGGCGAAGACCAGCAGCTCCGCAAGGCCGTCGAGGTGGCTCTCGAGCAGCTCAAGGACCGCGTGCCCCTGCCTCCCGTCCCCGCTCCCAGAACCTTCAAGGACCTCGGTCTGCCGCAGTTGCCGTAGCCGGTCCTGATGCTTTCCGGCGGGTTGTCCGCGTACTGTCCGGTACGCAGGCAACCCGCCGGAGTGAATTCAGGACTGTGTTCCTTACTGAAGCTTGTAGGTTACCGGGAAATTGAAGGCGACGGGGACCGCCTTGCCTTCTGCATCGTGTCCGGGCTCCCATTTTGGGGATGCGGATATTACGCGGACAGCTTCGGCATCAAGGTCTTCGCGAACTCCCCGCAGGACGGTGACGTCACGTACGGCGCCGTCCGATCCGATGGTAAACTGTACGAGCACGCGGCCCTGGATGCCGTCGGTTTTGGCTTGCTCGGGATACTGGAGCTGCGCAGCCACCCATTTGGCGAATTCATTGGCATCGCTGCCGTTGAAAGTGGGCTTCTGCTCGATGGTGTCGAACGCGACGGCCTCCTCGTCCTGGATGGAAGAATCGTCGGTCACGCTTGTTTCGGAACCGGCGGAGGCGGCGTTTCCCTTGTTGTTCCTGGTTGGATTGCAGGCAAACATAAAGGCCACCAGAACAGGGATCATGACCAGATACGACCAGCGCATCCAGCCGGCAGATTTGGATTTTGTCATCATGGCGATACGGTTTTTGAGTTTGGCGTGCTGGAAGCCGCTGGCCAGGGTGAAACGTTGTTCTCCCACGGCTTTGCGCACAAGTAGTAATTGGTATTGGGTAGCATCGATGCCTTTTTGGATAACGCCTTCATCTGCCTCGTACTCATGAAGCAGGCGGAGTTCTTCCCTTGTGATCCACACCAGGGGATTCCACCAGAAGAGCAGCTGAAGGGGGAGGTACAGAAGGAGGTCCAGAGAGTGGCGGCACTGCACATGCATCCTTTCATGGCTGAATATGGCGGGATTCTGCTCCATATCCTTTCTGCTCATCACCACTGTGCTTCCCCAGCTGAAGGACGGAACATCACGGTCCAGTAGAACCAGGCGGCAGCCGTCAAGCTCCGAAGCCTCACCGGTTCTGATCAGGCGCGTCATTTTGACGGTGGACACCAGAAACAGTACAAACGTAACGACGACTCCTGCGACATACAGGGCAAGCAGCAAATCCCACCAGGGGAATGCGGCTGGAGCGGCAGTCCCTTCTGTTCCTGACGGAGCGGCCACCATCGTGAGGTTTGCAGTGATGGCGGAGGCCGTTACCGTCCTGAGCCGTATGAAGGGAAGCAGCAGGCAAACGTAAGAGCCGAGCAGGAGGATCATGCGGTTAAGCCGGAAGAAAGTTACCCGCCGCATCACCAGCAGGTAGAAGGCGTAGAACAGGCTCAGATAAAGCCCGGCACGGGCGATGTATAAAAGGAGCGGATTCATTTCTTTTCGATTTGTGCAATGAGGTCTTTCAGCTCCTGGAGATCCATCTTATCCTCCTCCACAAACTGGGAAACCAGGCGCAGGTAAGAATTGTCATAATAGCGGGCCACCACATCGGATACGGTGTCGCCGTGGTACTGGCGCTCGGTGATCTTGACCTTGTAGCGGAACGAATTCGCCATCGGTTCCCTTTCCACAAAACCCTTCTCCTCCAGGAACTTCACCAGGGTGGCCACTGTATTGTAGTGGGGCCTGGGCTCTGGCAGATAGCTTATCAAATCCCTGATAAACAGCGGCTCATGAGCCCAGAAGATGTTCATGAGCGCCTCTTCTTTTGCAGTCAGCTTCTGTTTCATCGTGCGTCTTGTATAAAGTATTCCGATGCAAATATAACGATTATTTTCAAAACTCCTAATATTTTTAGTAGATATCCGTTATTTTTTCGGAAGAGGGGATATTGTTTATTTTTTAAACTTTTTATAGCTTTGTATGGTTTAGGAAGTAAACTTAATTATAATACCATATGAAACTGACCAGAATCATTTCAGCCTTCATTATTGCCGCCGGGCTGTTTGTATTGACGGGATGCGGTAAGGGATACCATTATTCAGTAAATGTTTTTCCCACCAATTCCCCCCAGACCATCAGCAAGTCCGGAACTGCTTCATTGACGTTCAAAACCATGTTGACAAACACCACGTTCGGTGATGGTGTTGAATCCGACAATTACGCGACCTTAAGAGTATCCTGCACCGTTACGGCCACGGGAGGAACAGTAAGTCCGACGACCGTTCAGAGTGACGGTAATGGAATGGTTACTGTTGTGTTTACCGCAGCCAATGCAAGCAGTTTTGAAGGCGGAACGGTAACTGTTACGCCCACAGGCATCCTTGGCCTGGGAGAAGATGACGAAATAGACGGACTCACAGCCGGCACCGGCACTGTCCTGCCGCTGAGTGAAGTCGATCCGCCCCAGCCGCCCACCCGCCCCAGCAAGGAGAAAGTGAAGCCGAAAATCTTCGTCGTGCAGGAGCCTGCCAGACAGGATAACGGGAAGACTGTGTTCGTGGTGCGCGTCACGGAAGCGGAAGTGGGATCCACAAAGGAGGAGCCTGTAGCCGGCCAGACCGTCACCTTCGAGTCCGACAGGGAAAAGGGCACTTTCACGGAAACGGCCGTCACCGACGAAAAGGGAGACGCCAGGTGTGAGTATGAGCCCAAGGACGCAGAGCATTTCCCCGGAGCCGAGGTCAAAGCCAAAGCCCAGGTTCTGTATTCCGACGGTACTGTGGACGTGGAAACCAGCACGTCCATCCCCAAGGCGGTAGAGTATGTATATGCCCTTTCCTGTCTGAATTCGCCCCAGACAATAGACGAATCCGGAGTCGCCACCTTGCGGTTCGAGCTTTCAGGTATGGCCGACGGTGAGCATGTCAGTACGGCTAATGCAGTTGTTGCCTTCTCGGCTACCGGCGGCAGCTGCAACGTCACCGGCATTACCGACGCGAATGGTGTGGCCACCTGCGTGTTCACCGCTCCGGACCCTGCCACTTTCGAAGAGGGCTCCGTTTATGCGACGTGCTCTGTCAACGGGCAGTTCGCGGATGCTTCCGGCATTGTCCTGGGTTTGCCTCAGGAACCTATCAGTATTGCCAAGAAACTGGATGACAATACCTACGTGGTGCAGAAGAAGGGTGAAGGGGGCCAGACCTATCCTCTCACCCAGAAGTATTCGGAATGGTATGTAGGACGTGCCAGCATGGACAAGAACCAGCAGGCCGTCAAAGTGATGATCATGGACGAGGACCCTGACGACTCCACCAAGGGCTGGAGCATGTCGGAGCTTCCCGAGGCCATAGTCAACAAGCTTACCACCATCAACCAGGAGTTCATGCAGAAGTATCCCTGGGCCGCGACGAAATTCGGCACTTTCCGCACCGGAAAGGAGGTGAATGTGCATATGGGGCAGGGCGGAAACGTCAACCTGGACGGCAGCAGCCAGATTCTGCTCCGGGAGAAGACCGGGACCAAGTCTTACAGCGGCCAGCTTCAATTCCTGTTCGTGTTTACCTTTACCAATGAGAGCTGGGACAGCGCGTCGCAGACATTTATCCCGGACGGCGAATATACCGTTTACGGCAATGCCATAGTGGAAGAATCCCATCCGGAGCTTAACTACTTCACAGTGAACCCGGTATCCGACTGGGTGCAGGTGGGGCAGTCCGTAGCGGTGGAGATGGACTGGTCCGACGGAGCTTCATTCGACCCTTCCAAGGTGAAACTCGCAGGCCAGACGCTTGGCTACAGCAGCAGCGAGGATGAGGATGAGGGCTACTTCAGTTGGAATGCATCCACTGCCACTCTTACCGCCCTCAAATCTTCCGGCAACCAGAATGTGTATCTCAAGTTCCGTTACGAAGGCACCAGTCTGGGTACGACCTGCCAGCTTGCCTCCGGCCCCGGCTGGAATTACACGTCATTCTCCTTCACACCCAGTCAGATTGTGATGCACCAGTATGGCATCGAACAGCTGAATGTGGAGAATTATTCCCCCTCCGACGAAGGTTGGGACTGGGCTGCAGTGGAGATAGATCCCGACAGCAACCCCGACGGCGCTTTCTGGCTGGATAATTCCAATACCGGCAAGCTGTACAACTTCAGCGGGAAAAACGGACAGACCTATAATCTCCGTTTCCGCATAAAGAGCAATCATCAGGTCACGGCACCTCTTCAGGTCTCGGTTGTTTACAACCAATAAATCGTTATCTTTGCCCCTGTTATGGAAGAAAACTTTGACGCTCTCGAAGTTATTGCCCGTACCAGGGGCAAGGTATCAATGGACGACAGGCCCAGAGGGAACTACCTTTTCCCTTTGTGGGGATGGCTCACGGCCTTTTTCTACTTGCTGGAATTCCTTCTCTGGCAATGGCTTCATCTGGAATGGTGCCTCTGGCTTTGGGTGGGAATTCCGCTTGTCGGCATTCCGCTCACGGTCGTCATCATCAATAAAGACCATGAACGGAATCATATGCGCACCCGCAGGTCCAAACTGGTGCTCGATTACTGGATCTTCGCCTCTTTTGCAATCGGCCTGGGCGGATTCCTTTTCGGATTCACAGGCGTCTATGAGATAGCGGAGAATCCGCTTATCTGCTTCATCGTAGGCCTTGGCGCATTCATAACCGGTGAGGAGCTCCGCTTCCGTCCAATGATCGTTGGCGGACTGACGGGCGCCGCTATAGGTATAGGCGCCTTTGTCCTGCAGGGGGAGCTCTGGACCTGGCAGATGTTGTGTATCGTGCTATGCGCCGTTTCGGCTTTGATTATACCTGGATATCTTTTCGAAAGAAACAGCAAACATGGAGCTTAGGGACCTCGACCCCATACTTCACAACGAATTGCGGCTGAAGATAATGGTCGCTCTGGACTCGTTGGACGATGCCGATTTCGTATATCTCAAGGGACTTACGAAAGCGACGTCGGGGAACCTCAGCATCCAGCTGGGCAACCTGGAGAGTGCAGGTTATATCAAGGTTTCACGCAGCGGTGAGGGACGCGGTTCCCACACCATCTGCCAAATCACCGCCCTCGGCACCAAAGCCTTCCGGGACTATCAGCAAACCCTGATGGACTATTTTTCCAAAACAGATAAGCGTAAATAGCGGTACCTCAGGCAGAAATAGCCGCCTGGTGGCGGGCATATATAAAGAGTCTGTCAAATGCTTCGCGAGGACGATGTGGGAGGCGTCACGTTGTCTTCGCGTGCGGGAAATGGGCGAAACGGCGTCAGAACCGTTCGCGAGGACGATGTGGGAGGCGTCACGTTGTCTTCGCATGCGGGAAATGGACGAAACGGTGTCAAAACCGTTCGCGAGGACGATGTGGGAGGCGTCACGTTATCTTCGCGTGCGGGAAATGGACGAAACGGCGTCAGAACCGTTCGCGAGGACGATGTGGGAGGCGTCACGTTGTCTTCG
>JAFZZW010000048.1 GCA_017615615.1 Bacteroidales bacterium | reverse complement strand
CGAATCCCTCACTCACCGCATAAAGCGTCTGCTGTCGCAGGCGCTTTTTTCATGCGGTGAGTGAGGGATTACGCGCTCCGCGCGAATCCTACTATCCCCCGCTGCTACGCAGCTGCCCCCAGGGGCACGGGGGAGTTTCCCCCGAAACCCCCTCTACCTCCGGCATCAAGCGTCTTACGTTCTACTCTGCATCCGCCGCAGGCCGGCCAAATCCCTTTGGTGAGTGAGGGATAAACTAAGAGGAAGACCGTCGCTGGGGGTGCATAAGTTGGGACCCCTGACGACAATTTGGGCCTTTTTTGCTGTTGGGGGTGCCAGTCAAAGCACCCCGGACGACACACGCAATAACAGCAGACCTGAAAAGACTGATATCTATGTTCCTGGCCTTGTGGTCAAGAAACCGCACTTATTCCTGCAAATTGTATTATCTTTGTATTCAAACCAAGCTATTACTGTTATGAAAAAGAGCCTTTCCCATCTGTTCGCCATCCTTTTTTCGGTCTTTGCTTTCTTTTCCTGTAACGGGAACAAAAATGATATAACAGGTCCCGGAGGTGAACCTCAGGGGGCAAGAAGGCTGTTGAGCCAGGCAGTGGCGGAGGATCTTGGCAAAGTCGCCGGCCAGGACGGTTACATCTACGACGATGCGAAAGCAGCTGCAGCCGGCGGTACCACCGCAGTCGCAATGATCGCCTACGTAGGCAGCGGAAACGACAAGGTTTCCTGTGCGCACGGTCTTGCCATCGCCCTTAAGGAGGATAAAGACGGGACAGGTCTCTCTTATGAAGAGGCATTGTCGTTTCAGCGGCCGACTGTTGCCGGAGCCGATTGGCGGTTGCCGTCCACGCAGGACTGGCAGATTATGTTCAAGGCCTGCGGCTCCCCGGACGATATAATCCCCGACGGCTCCCTGAACAACGCTTCCCGTATGAATGCGATGGAATTCCAGAGCAAGCTCAAGGCCTTGGGCAGCGGCTTCAAGGAAGGCTCATACAGCTACTGGAGTTCCACCAAGAGCGGCGCCCAGATTGAACGCCCCAAAGGCAGCGGTATATACTACGACCAGGTCTGGAGCTTGAATTTCAGTTTTGTTTATTGTCAATTCGGCGCCGGATATATCGACGTCAACTGCATCTGCCGCGGCTGCCTGGTGTTCTGACTATGATTCCGTAGAAATCATGCCTTGGGTTCTGCGTCAATGAGATTGTTCAGGATGGCGTAGGCCGTGAGACCGGCGATGGTCTTGATGCCGGTTTTGCGCGCGATGTTCTTGCGGTGGGTGATGACTGTGTGGATGGAAATATTCAGCCTGGCGGCAATTTCCTTGTTCAGGAGCCCCTGGGCTACGCCGCATAGGATTTCGATTTCCCTGGCGGAAAGCTTGTCGCCCGGGGCGGCGGATTCTCCCTCGCTCAAGTCTTCCAGGTGTGTAACCGCCGGAATCAGGATGCGGTCTTCTATGACTGTGTGCTTCCGCAGGTCGGTTTCCAGAGTGAAGAGTTCTCCGAGAGCCGCGTGAATAAGGCGCTGGTCGCACTGCGGAGGCAGATAGGTCATAAGCAATTTCTTCAGGTCGTCCAGCTTTTCCTGGACGTCGGAATGGTGCTGCTCGTACTGGCCGATGGAAAAGTCGTCTTTGACATCTTTGTTCAGCATGGCCTCCACATAAGGGAACACAACGGTTTCCTCATATTCGAAGTGTTTGGAGAGTTCCTGCGTATAGTCGGAGAAGAACCGGGCGATAATCATCTTGTGGGTCTCTCCGCAGGGGGCCATAAGCACATCCAATGCCTGCGAGAGCGATTTTACGGCGCATCCCTCATAATAGGTATGGGAAAGACGGAGATACCGCAGCACATCCCTCAGGTCGATCTGCTCCAGTACTTCACGGGAAGGAGTATAACTCTCCGAGAGGTAAACATTGCAGATAAGAATGAAGCTGGCTGCAGAAATGCCGGCCCGGGAGCAGACATCGCTTACCGTCTCATCTCCAAAGCCGTATGACATCCCCATCCGTTCCAGCACGCCGGAAAGGGAATAGTCCCGGCTAACGAGATCCGCCATCTTCATCCCGTGCCAGAGCATATCATCATTTGTTGTCATAAGCAAATCTTTTGATATGCAAAGTTAATTGTTTTCCTCTTTATTGTCCATCCCCATTTGTGGGGAGTGGGCGTTTATAATTCCCGTCATCTTGGGATTGTGCAGAATGGCATTCCAAAATACCTTTGCACAGATAAAACGCACCTATGAAGCACATTGTTTCGATTCTGATTGGATTCTCCCTGCCTTTTATGGCGGCCGTGGCTCAAAACCCGGACGGACAGCGTTTGACCATCGGCGGTTACGGCGAAGTTGCCTTGACTCGCAATTTCTATAGCGACAATGTATATCGATATTCGTCGGCCGCATCACGCTGCTGGTTTATGCATTTGCCCTTCACGGAAGCAGCCTGAAAGTCTTCCGCCGTCCCAAGTTTTTCCACGCCTGGTGCATCGTTGCGTTCCTCTCCGTGCTCATTACATACTTCGGTATAAATCTGTTCCTCGGTGGAATGCATGCATATGCGTAAAAGTGAGCGACAAACCTCTCACCGCAGAATCCACTTTGTGCCCAGGCGGTCGATCAAACGGGGAGGAAGGACAGCGACCAGTGCAGGCACTACAGCGTTCGTCAAGCCAGGGCTTACGGTGCGTCGGCCGCGGAAAAGCGCCCTTACGGCGCGGCGCACGAGCCAACGGGGACTGCGGATGATGCCAATCCGGCGAAGGGTGCGCCTGAGTGCCGGACTTATCGGGTAAAGACCGGTGTCAACAGCTGCCGGACAGACCGTAGTCACCTTGACACCGAAAGGTCGCATTTCATACGAAAAGCTCTTGCTGAAGCTTTTCAGATAGGCTTTGGAAGCAGAATAAACGGCAATTCCAGGCGCGGGAATGCGGGCGGTCATCGAAGACATATTAAGTATATATCCCGTTCCGCGTTCTTTCATCCTGGCGCCGAACAGTATGCAAAGCTCTGTGGGCGTACATACATGCAGCCCCATCATGGTATCCGCCTTTCCAAGATTCTCGGGACGGAGATACTCCATAAAGAACATTCCGGCATTGTTGACGAGGACTTCTACTTGCAATCCCAGCGAATCGCACCAGGCAAGAACCCTTTCGGCACAAGCTGCATCGGACAAGTCCGCGCATAATGTATGGACTGTCGTTCCAAACTCCTCTTGGATGGATTCCTTCGCAGCCTCCAGGTCTTCCGCCCTGTTGCTGACCAGGGCAAGGTCGTACCCGCGGGAGGCAAACTCTCTGGAATACTCAAGCCCGATGCCGGAGCTTCCGCCTGTAATGAGTGCCGTCTTCATTATATTTCGGGAATCATCAGAAATCAGAGCAGCGCGCACCACCCTTCCAGCAAAACCGGATGGCCGTCCACATATTTGGTACGGAAAGCAAGGCCGTCTGCGCTGTTTCCGCAAATCTGCCGGGGGTATTCCTTTTCTATCCGGCGGAACTCCTCTTCGGTAATCTCTGCGGTAGTGAAATAATCGTCGTTCCGATTTGGAAAGCCGTGGAAGGCAAAGTACTGGAGCCTGCCGTCAACGGTGCGCCTGCCGTATCCGAACCGCACATTGTTGGATATCAAGCGGAATATGTAAGAATCGTCGGCCATATTGCAAATATAAAGACATTTTCCCGTTTTCTCTTGTATCTTTGCAGAAAATGGCACGGACAGATTTCTTCAGGAAATACGGCGCGACGTTGCTGCTGCTTCTCGGATTGATTGCGGGAGGCGTTCTAGGCGCGGCTCTTGGAGACAAGGCCAGCGTCCTGAGGGCACCGGGAATGCTGTTCCTGAACATGGTGTTCGTACTGGTAGTGCCTCTCGTGTTCTTCTCCGTTGCCCATTCGATGGTTGTTATGCGGAGAAGCGGAGTGATCGGCAAAGTGCTCGGCGTCGCTTTGGGCGTGTTTCTGTTCATGTCGCTGGCCGCCGGCATCTTCTCATACGGGCTGATGTCCATATGGAATCCGTTCGGCAGAATCAACGGTAATGCCGGTGCGGAGGCACAGGGTGTCCTGGGCGGAGATGTGAATATCGGAGATGAGATAGTATCGGCCTTTACCGTCAGTGACTTTCCGTTGCTGTTTTCCCGCGAGCATCTGCTTCCGCTCATCATCTTTGCCGCCCTCTTTGGCTTTACCGTCGCTTTGCTGGGCAAGAAGGCCGGCACGGTGGAGAGGCTGATCTCCGAGGGCGAGGCCGTCGTCATCAAGATGGTGGAGCTGGTGATGAAATTGGCGCCCATAGGTATAGGATGCTATTTTGCAGTTACGGTAGGTACGCTGGGCGGGCAGATCGTTGGCGATTATCTTGAGATCTTCCTGGTGGTGTGCGCCGCCACCGCCGTATGCTATCTGGTATTCAGCACCCTGTACGCATTATATTGCCGGATCCCCCTCGGCAAATTCTGGAAGGAAATGATTTCGCCGTCGGTAACGGCGGTTGGTACGTGCTCATCGGCGGCGTGTATGCCGGTGAATATGTCGGCCGCCAGGAGCCTGGGGGCAAGTGACAATATAGTCGATGGAGTCATTCCCCTTGGGACCAACCTTCATAAGGACGGTTCGGTGGTTACGTCGGTGGCCAAGGTGCTGTTCGCGCTCTACTTCTTCGGCACGGCGCCGGAAGGGATCGGCCCTGCGGCAATGGTTATCCTTCTGGCAGTTCTCGAGAGCATTGTGGTGGGCGCCATCCCCGTAGGCGGAATGACCGGAGAGATCCTTATCTGCTCCGTGCTTGGCCTGGATCCCTCCTTCGCCGCAGCCCTTCTCGTAATAGGCACAATCTGCGACATTCCCGCCACCCTGTTGAACGCCACGGACAATCTGGTAGCGCCCCTGCTGGTTCATCGGCTGACGGGAACTGAAGAATGAACTCGGCAAATTTGTACTTTTGCAAAAAATATGATTCAATGAAACGTCTTTTCACCCTTTCTTTAATGCTTTTTCTTTGGCTGGGAGCCATGGCTCAGGAGCAGGAGCGATATTATACAGTGGATTTTGACAAGGTCAATGCTTCGGACACTCTTCGCTGGGGCTGGATTGATACTCAATCAAAGGATGCGGAAAAGGGTATGGAGCTGATTAACCGATATGCGGAGCTGTTTAATCAGCGCGGCGCTTTCCTGGCCGGGAAGGAGTTGTCCCGGATGGAGACGAATCCGGAAGTCGAAAAGGCCATTCGCGAAACTGATGCGATGTGGGACAGCTATAAGGAAACCCTGAAACAAACGCTTGCCCAGCCCGGCCTGGGTGCTGAGGAGCGAAGGGAATTGCAGCGGCAACTAAGCGACATAGACAATCAAAAGGAACAAAGCCGGAAGCAAATGATGGCTTCGGTGAAAGCTCAGGCCGATGAAGGCAGGGAGGTAGTCGCCGCGAGTAATCCTGAGGCTTTTTCAGACGAGATTATGCTTTCGCTCAAAAAGGAAATACGCCCCTATCTTCTTGGAAAGCGTTTCTGGAATTTTTCCGACGCCAGGCATTTCCACAACGGCTTTGTGGCAGTTGCGCGCGCCGGGGCTGATGGCAGGAATCTTTGGGGCTTCCTGAACCGCCGTGGCCGCCAGGTAATCCCGTGCAAGTGGGACGAGGTGTTCGACTTTAACAACCGCGCATATTATTCCCGCAGCGTCTACGACTTTGCCGAGGATGATGACGACCGCCCGTGGACCAGTGTCCGCAGCGGCTCGAAGCTCGGAATGATAGACACCACCGGCCGCGTCCAGATACCGGTCCGCTTTGCCAACCCCGGCCGGGCGCAGATAGTTTTCCAGAAGACACCGAAAGGCGAACTTGCTGTAGTTAAAGACCTCAAGTCCGGCAAATGGGGACTGATCGACCGTAAGGGCAACTGGTACGTTTCCCCTGCTTATCCGGAGCTCTGGTGGGACAGTGAGAAGGAACTGTTCTGGTATATGGATGAGTCGGACAATGTAAAGTATCTGAATAATCTTTGACGCATCGGGGATAATTTCCGGGACTTCTTCCGGCTAATAGTCCCAGGAGGATTCTGACTGATAATGAACGAGTTAGCTGACGACCTCCGGTAAAATCTCCCAGAGGTCGCGGGGGAAGTTGCTGATAGTCAGCGGCTTCGAGAAACGCTTGCGCCGACTAAGGATCCGGGACGGACCGATTATGACAGGCACACAAGGGGCTGTAATTAACAAATTATTCGTAAATTGCAGTGCGTTTTAACCATCTGCCTGTGATTACTGTTCCGGTCATCCTTCTGAGCCTTGCTCTCCTTCAGCCTGCTGACTCCGCGTCGGTAGCGCTGATTCAGGATGCGACTCCGCTCATAAAGGAGGATTTTCGCGATTTGGCCCGCCTCCTCACGGTCTCGGACGAGAACGTGCCTACTGCAGGGAACGATTTCGAGATTTTTACAACCGGAGATCGCTTCAAGGAGCTGATTTTCGAGGATTTTCGTAATGCCAGGGAACTGATAGAAATAGAGACCTTCCTTCTGGCGGAAGAACCCGGCGGCTTGGAAACCAGGGACGTTCTTGTCGAGCGTGCCGCTGACGGCGTCGAGGTTCATTACCTGCATGAGGCTTTCGGTAATTTCATGGACTGCGTATTTGACGGCAGGCCGATAATGACGGGCTTCTACAACGGTTTGCGGAAAGCCGGAATCAAGGTGTATTCAAGAACTCCTATCTGGGAATTCTGCTCTTTACTCACAAGCCCCGCTGCAATCAATCACCGGAAAATCAACATTATAGACGGAAAGATAGCATATACGGGCGGAATGAATTTCACCAAGGGCAGCATGTTAATGTGGGGTGACTCCCACATGCGCATCACCGGCCCTGCGGTTCAAAGCCTGAGCGCCATACTGAGGCGCAACTGGAACACCGTCTGCACCCGCCCCAGGGATAAGATGGACTTCAGGCTGGAGGTCAGTTCCGAGGCGCCCCACGGAAGCCCCGGGAAGATAATCCAGGTGGTCCCCGACGGCCCGGACGCCCCGGCGTTCATGGCAGAGGAGGCCATAATCCACACGCTCCAGATCGCCCGTGATTACGTCTGGTTCGAAACCCCTTACATCTTTCCCACCAAACGCATACTCAAGGCGATGACACAAGCCGCAGAACGCGGCGTAGACGTCCGGGTTCTCATACCGATAAAAACAGACCTCGGCCCCCTGGAGCCGGCGTTCCGCACGTGCTTCAAAGAGTGTACGCGCGCCGGCGTAAAGATATACATGCGCAAGCCGCCGTTCAACCATGCCAAGACCTTCGTGTCCGACGATTACCTTACCTGCATAGCTTCCACCAACGTAGACAGGCTGAGTTTCCGGCGCACCTACGAGGTCAACGCCTACATCTATGACACGCCTACCGCCATCGGGCAGAAAGAGACATTCCTCGAGGGGCTGGAAGGAAGCACGCCCGTAGACCAGGAACTGTTCGACTCCTGGGGGGCCGGAGAGTATGTGTCACAGTTTCTCTCCAGCCTGCTGGGCCCCTGGCTTTAAAGATTACTACTGTTTATATACCTACTACAATCCCGAAGGAAAAGGTTTTGGCGTCGCTGCATGAGGGGAGGAAGAGAGGAGTGAGGCCGTAGCTGGCGAAGAGTCCGACCCCGGCGTAGGCTACTCCGCCCTCCACCGTTGCTCTGAAGGGAGAGAATAGGGTATTTGTATGCCCGTGCACCAGATACTCGGCCGAAGCGCCCGCGTATACCCTGCACTGCCTGCCGAAACGGAACACGAAACGAAGCGGAGCTCCTATATAAGACGCGTGAATCTTGGACGATGAAAAGTTCATGAAACTCCAGCGGACGCCGAGGTTGGCCTCGAACGGGATGCCGCGGCTGCACCACCTCACGCCGAACATTTCAATGTTGAACATGAAGTTCTGATGGAGCCTGGTATCCAGGAAATCACCGTAGCCGGTTCCCTCCCAGGAGCCCTTATAATCGGCATCCATGAGGGTGGTGAGGCCGAAATGCACAGGCAGGACAATCCGGAGCGTAGGGTCAAGACGGTAACGTGACTCAAGCCTCAGGCTGTCCGGGACTGACTTTGCCGATACAGGAGCCGACGCCAGCAGGACGGCGGCGAGCAGTATGAGGAGTTTCTTCACTCGACAAATATAGCAAATTATTTGCCGCAGTCTGCACAATTATCGAACCTTCCTGCTGCCTTTGGCAGCCTTAATGACCACGAATACGCCAAGGGCGACAAAGCACACGAGGATGCTGACCATCTCCGGGATATGCTGGAGAGGACTTACCCAGAACTCGGAAAGAAACTTGTTGCGGGCGAACACTTCCACGAAGGTCCAGAACACCACTACGGTAGAAACTGCCATGCGGATATTGGGGCCCCAGGCGGACAGCTTCAGTTCATATCTGAACATAAAGATCGAACCGATCAGGCATCCGATTGCGATGGCGATCGTCACCGGATGGTGGTCTCCCAGGAACACGGGATCGTAAACGAACATCAGCAGCAGGTAGCAGGTCCACATCATCACGTTGAGCTCCTCGAATACGGTGATGGCCGTGTGGCGGCTAAGGTGGCTCGGGACTATCTCGTCGCGCTTGTCGCCGAAGAATACCTTCTGCAGCCAGTTTAAGGCATGGCAGCCCGTCTTGCTTCCAAAAAGGTACAGAACGATGAACATCACCCAGAAGCCGAATGTCGCGGGCATGATGAGGTATTCGGGGCGGGAGCCGCGGAGGGCCTTCAATTCAGCGGCAGGGATATCCTGAACGTTGACGCCGTTAATCAGCATTTCGTGCGATACGCCTATTCCGTTCACGTACTCCGTAGTGGATTGGACAATGCCGGAACCCACCAGGTCATAATGCACTCCGAAGCGGGCGGCGAAATACCCGAAGAGGAATTCCACCCAACCTGTCCAGAAAAGCAGTCCTCCGAAAAGGCCCATGAGCGTCTGCTTCACATCTCCTTTTACAAAAACGCCCCAAATGGCAATGGCAAGCCCTATGGCACCCATTGCAAAGGCGCTGTAATGCAATGCTGTAACGGACATGGTGTCTTCCATAATGCGCATCAGCGCGTGGCCCAGCGGCATGGTAAACAAGACCAGCAGGAAGGAGGCTATGGTCTTGCCCCAGTATTTCTTGGACTTATCTGTTTGTGCTGCTTTCATATAGATTAGCGCATATTTGTTATTCCTTTTCCCGAGCCTTACGCTTCTGCCGGCGCTGTTCCCGGTTATTCTTCTCCGACTCAAGCACTTCCACCACGGCATCGGTCATCTCATCCGACCAGGTTTTTCCTGTAACGACGGCATCAGACCAGGGGCAGAAGCTTTCATAATCCGAATCAAATACGATAGTATACGGTGGGCCGCATCTGTCGTTGACCGACATGAACAGTTTACGCCCATCATCGATCAGCCTTGAAGGCCAATCCACGTCAGGATCATCCACGTGCTCGTAGATTTCCTTGGTTATCTCGTATAAGGTGCAGTTAACGCCTCCGCCGAGCTGTGCCGTATACAGCCCGCGTTTTTCATCGTAACAGGCTTTCCAGCCTGGTCCCTGCTTGAATTCCATCTTATGTCGTTATTTGCCGGTCTAAAGATACACAAATTCGATCACATTCATTGGATCGGGTTCATAAAATTGCAGGGTGCTGTTAGGGGTGTTAGTGTTCGCACCCCTAACAGCATTTTGGGCCGATTTTGCTGTTAGGGGTACATTCCTAAGCACCCCTAACAACACCACCATACAAATGAATCGATTCCGGAGGCTGCTAGCGGCCGACTAAACCGAAGCGACGGGGAGGAAACAGGTAGTCCTGCCGAGGGCAAACGAGAATGGATTCAGTTATAGACAGTCTGTCATTTTGTAAATATTAAGCGATTGATAATTAGCATTTTAGCTAATGTCCCCTGGTAAAATTTCCCAGAGATCCCGGCGTAATCCAATGATAATCAGCCAGTTCCGGGCGCGCTTGCGCCTCCCTGCCGACAGGGTACGAAAAAGGCCCGGCCAGAAAGGCCGGACAGTGCCCCTGACGGGACAATTCTCGAACCTTTTGCTGGATGGACTGGATAGATTATGGGAGGTGCATGAAATTCTGCCAGATCCGAAATCCATTAGAAGAATTATCGACAAATCCTAACGATTACAAGCTTGTAATTGCTTGGATTTACTGGTTATGTCAGCTATATTTGTAGAAAATGGTTTTATATGAGTACGAAGGAAGCTCTCCAGCTATTCGGAGAAAGAAAGATTAGGACCGCGTGGAGCGAGGAGGAAGAGAAATGGTATTTCTCAATTATTGATGTCGTAGCTGTGCTGACGGACAGTGCCGATCCAAAAAGGTATTGGAGCGTTCTGAAAGTACGCTTGAAGAATGAGGGTGCTGAACCTACTACAATTTGTAGTACTTTGAAAATGAAGGCTACTGACGGAAAGATGCGCCAAACAGATGTGGCCGACCAGCAGCAACTTTTCAGACTTATCCAATCCATTCCCTCCCCCAAGGCCGAACCATTCAAACAGTGGATTGCCCAGGTTGCGAGCGAGCGTCTTGATGAGATTCAAGACCCGGAACTGGCAATAATGCGCGGTGCTGATTATTACCGGGCAAAAGGCTATTCCGAGGGCTGGATTAACCAGCGGCTCCAATCCATCCGGATGCGTAAAGAACTGACTGATGAGTGGAAGGCAAGAGGTATAGAAAAGGAGAAGGACTACGCTATACTTACTAATGAGCTGACCAAGGCCTGGAGCGGGCTGACAGTCAGGGAATATAAAGACCTTAAGGGGCTCAAGAAAGAGAACCTGCGGGACAATATGACAGATATCGAATTGGTTCTGAATATGCTTGCAGAAGTATCCACAAAGGCAATCTCCCAAGCAAAGCAGCCCAAGACCTTCAATCAAAGTAGAAACATCGCCCGTGAAGGTGGCAGCATTGCCGGGGAAGCTCGCGAGAATATTGAGAAACGAGTCGGCACCAGCGTCGTGACCTCACTCAACGCAAAGGACAAACCAGCCCTGGAAACAGGTACGCCAGAGATTGATAACCAATAAGCACAGTTGTGCCGTATAAAATCTTTTTACTTCCTGTGTCCGCCAAAGAAACTCCATCCGACGCTGATGGAGATTACTGATGGCGAGCCTCCGAAGAATAGCCGGTACTCTGCAGTAATGCGAAGATGGTCCCAGAATTCACAGCCTCCGCGGAAAGACAGGAACGCGTTGCTTGCCTTTGTTGTGGTTACGTCGTGACCTGACGCGTTATTTGGATTCAAGTACTCACCGTTGAAATACCCGGCTCCGAGCCCGGCAAAAGGTGCCACATTATTCCAATTACGCCAGTTGTAATCAACATGAGCACTATACATTGCGCCGGAGCTGAACTTGATGCCATACTTCGGACTCTCTACGAAAAGAGCCGAGTACTGCAGGCCAAGGTCCCACGGCGAGCCAACAATATTGTAACGCGCCTCGGCCTCAAGCTTCATGCCGCTGCCAAGTTTTAGCGGCGTTGCAAATCCGCCCCCAATACCTATCTCAAAGTCCTGGACATCATCTCCGATTCTCTGGACTGTTTGCTTTTCCTCCGGCAAATCCCATGAAGCATCAAGCTGCTGGGCCATCGCAATTCCCCTCGGCATTCAGACTATGGGCCAGATGCAATGAGCGTCCCTGGTACTGGTTTACTTGTCGGCCACGGCGCGTATGGGCAATCCGGTAAGGCGTGGAGTACCGGTTATATGAGATTCAACGTATAAGTAGAATTTGGCCGAGTATGCGTTCCGGGGATTGTTGTTGAGCACCCTGGATGAAGACCAGTACTCTCCGATTTCGCCCTTGCCGTCTGCTTCGCTGGAGCCGTAGCAGCCACCGGCGAAAGGAAGGAAGATACTGTAGAAGTTGGGGTTCTTGCTTACACCCCTTTTGCCTTTTACTCCGTCTATTTCAACTGTTTCCCATGTACAGCTGTCAATCAGCTCCTGCCATTCTTCCGTTGTGGGTGTACGCCACTTCCCGCCCCAGATGGCGTGGGCGGCATCGTCTTCCCTGTCGAGGATGACCTTGTTGTCCACGTTGCCGCAGGAGGCATCTCCGTTATACTTGGTGAGCATGGTGCTGGGATGGTCGTACCATAAGTAGTTGCCGGGGAAGTATCCGTTCTTTGGCTGCGTCTCGCCCCAAGCGAAGTAATCGCCGTACTCTTCACGTGAAGAGGCGCCGACGTTGCAGGAGGCCCAATTGACGGAGAGGCCCATGTCGGCCAGAGTGACTGCTTTCATCGTGCTGAGCGTGCACCTGGCCTTCCTTTCTCCATCCACGGTGGTTGCTGTTATGGTTGCTACGCCGGGTTTCATTGCAGCCGTGACCCTTCCTTTCTGGGTCACGCTGACGATGTCGGGATTGTCTGAAGACCATGTGACCCTCTGGTCAGTCGCAGTTTCGGGATATACGGTTGCGGTGAGCTGCCGGCTTTCCCCGAAGTATATACAATCCACTCTGCAGTCCAGGGACACCCAGGAAACGCTGGTGGGCTCGGCATAGACGGGACGGACCAGGTAGCCTGTCTGTCGGGGCAATACGTAGAGTTTCTTGTCAGAAGAATCGAATCCGAATGCGAAGGCTTCGGACGGGACGCCTTTTTCATAGAGGTCGGACGCCCAGTAATAGCCATCGCTGCCGGCAAGGCTGCGCTCGCTCCCGGACATGAAGCCGCCGGCCGGGAGGAATATCGAATTGCCTGAATATGAACCTTTGCCGCTGACTTTGTATCCCCAGACGCCGTTCCGTTTCTCCCAGGTCCAGGTGCAGAAATTCTTCAGTGCGGACCACTCATCGCCCGTCGGCATGCGCCAGTTTCCGCTCCACATGAAATGGGCTGCGTCGTCTTTGGCTGTCAGCATGTACAGGTTGTCAAACACGCCGTACTCTTCGCTGAAGTTGTATTTGGACAGCGTCTGGTCGCTTCCGTTGCAGAAGGCGTAGGTTTTCCAATTATATGCCGACTTTGGTGTTGTCTCGCCCCAGGCGAGGTAGTTGCCGTATTCCTCCGGCCTCAGGGCTCCCACATTGAAGGTGGCCCATTTGACCGATAGTCCAAGGTCTACGTATTCGTAGCCGGGTGCAACCACCGTTACTTCGCATTTTGCGGTCTTGCCGCCGTTGACGGTGGTGACGATGATGTCGGCAGATCCTATTGCGAGGCCGGTCACATTGCCATCCTGGTCCACGACTGCAACGGACGGGTTGGTACTGCTCCATTCCAGCGCCTTGTTGGTGGCGTCACTGGGATAGACGGTGGCGGTGAGCTTTTCCGTTTTGTCAAGCTGCAGCTCCATCGTCGTCTTATTCAGGGAAACGCCGGTTACGCTTTCGCAGAAGACGGGACGGACGGGGAGTCCGTGTTCGCGATGGCTGTCGGTCGTGCGCCGGCTGGTCTCTGTGTACATGAAATCAAGCTTGATGGCGTTGAACTTGTTGGCGTAGTAAAGCGTTGACGTCCAGTAGCTTCCGGCCCAGCCTTCTTCGGAATTGATTGTCCCGCTCAAACAGCCGGCGGCGGGAAGGAAGATGGAATTGCCGGAGTAGGCTCCTTTGCCGGACACGGTGTATCCGTCCACTCCGTTCTTTGTGGTCCAGGTCCAGTTGCAGCCTGTGAGGAGTTCTTCCATCTCCTCCTCGGTGGGCATGCGCCAGCTGCCGCTGAGAGTGGCGTAGGCGGCATCGTCAGCCAGCTCCAGGACATAGGTCTCGCCGTTGTATTTGGTCATGGTGTCGCCGTCGCGCCACAGATAATTGGATTCGTAGTAGGAGGCTTTTGTGGTGGTCTCGCCCCAGGCGTAGTAGTTGCCATACTCTTCGGGCTTTGATGCTCCGACATTGAAGGTCGCCCACTTGACCGAAAGGCCAAGGTCCACAGATTCGGGGACGGGTACATTACTCTCCCAGTTAGTAACTTTGGAATCAATGTATTTCAATACGCCGAAGGTGGAGCGCTTTATCTCCTGCGCGGCATTACTTCTAAATGATCCTGTTTTTGTTTCTGTCGTGAAGGTCATCGTGAAACCACCGGTGATAAAGGCTGGAATCATGGTTATATAGTAATACTTTCCAGCCTTGAATGTGCCATTATCGGGGGCTACCAACGTAACTCTAGGACCACAATAATTATTCTCAGTGAATTCTGGCTTGCCCTCGGAGTTAAAGGCAAACCGAGCCCTTCCACACAAGTATTCACCGCTATTGGCCTCGAATTCCACGGACTTGATATCCGACCTTGAAACGGAGAACTTGATGCCGCCGCAAATGTTCCAGAAAGCTAAACTGGTTGAGTTTCCTTTTGCTATCGCCGGGAAGGCGTTGTCTGAGAAATTGCCTTCAACACCTGTCTGAACGTCTGGTATGAATGTCATTATTGAAGATCCATCACAAGAAGTCACTTCGGAATAAGGATACACGGCCCAATATTCCTTGCCAGGTTCTGTAGTATCAATGGTGCCCTGGAGTTCGACAGCCTTTGCAATGGATGTGTTAGTCGATACGAACTTGCTGCCACCGTTAATGCCACTGCCGTAGAAAACGCTGACTTCTTCGGAAGGGCCCCAATAAACAGATCCGTCATCCTGGTGGACGGAACGGGTCCCGGGGTCAAGGCCCTCCCGGGTTGCCGTCAGTATTATCTCCTTCTCGGGGAAAATCAAAGATTCAGGCGACTCTTTAAAGTCATTGCATCCAGTCGCCAATACGGCCAGGAGTGCTATAAAAATGGATTTATAACTTTTCATACTGCAAGTCCATTAAACAACCCAATCTTCTTCAGTAATACCTTCAAGTCCCCCCTCCGTCGGGCTGGCACATAATAAGTCCACCAGGGAGGATTCATCATATTCGCATCTAGGCGGGGCGTAGCTAATAGTTGTTTTGGTCATAATGGTGGTTTATTTGGCATTCTGTCGAATTGACCTCTACTCTCAGGTATGTCTCCCCCGATGAGCAATGGCAAAAATACGATATTTTTATGATAATCCGCAATTTATACCATAAAAACACGTCAGCACTTAAAGACAAAAAAAGAAGTCTGACTTCTTCCTCATTTTTAGGCAGAATCCTGAAAAAAGTCGAATTTGATGGGAAAAAATTTTCGAACCCGTAGCTTCAACACTTTCTTCGAAGCTATCTTCCAGGAAACCAAGGTCTTACAAGGAAAGAAAAAACCGGACTCGTCGAAAAAAGAGTGGAGGCCGTAGGCCGACTAAAGCCCCTCCCCGGGGGAGGGGTTTGGGGGTGGGTCTGCGTAGTAGCGCCCGGCGGGCGCGAGCAAGGCCGGTAGGACGTAAGAAAAAGAGAAACCGTCCGCATCTTTCGATCGTTCGAAAAAGTACAGACGGTTT
>JAFZZW010000047.1 GCA_017615615.1 Bacteroidales bacterium | reverse complement strand
GTTCATGCTGTCTATGTGGTCTGCTTCGTCAACTTCAAGATGCAGCACACGGACTGCCCGCCGGGCAAGATCGTCTACACCTACGAACTGCGCGAGCAGGAGACGGGAGAATTGTACGGCGAGTATATCTCATTGAATTTCTGCGAGCTGCCGCGACTGGCAAAGAACTCCTTCGACACGCTGAATCCCAAGGAGCAATGGTTCCATTTATTGAAAAATATGCGTACATTTGCGCTGAACCCCAAGGGAGTCCCGGAGCGGATGAAGAAGGTCCTGGAGGCCTCCCGCACCAGCGCCCTTCCGGGGAAGGAACAACTGCAATATTTCAGGGCCATGATATCAGACATCGAAAAGGAAGACATTGCAACCGCCAACTATCAGTCTGGCAAAGAAGATCATGCCAGGGAAACGGCTCAGCGGATGCTGGCAGACAAGAAACCGATGGAGGAAATCGTGAAATATTCCGGCCTCACCGAGGAACAAATTAAGGCGCTGTAAGGCGCCTTTTATTTTCGTCATTCCGGACTCGACCCGGAATCTCTACCCACAGTAGCTGACAAAAAGGGCACTTCTGTGGGGGAAAATACCCACAGTAGCCAAGAGGGCTTAGTACGGGAGTTTATGAGAGAGGCGGACGCAGCGGGCGGGGACGCCGCCCGACTGATCGCCGGTAGCATTATAACCGCCGTTAAATGTATAGAACTGGTAAGTCGAAAACGCGCACCGCAGACAGCAAAAGACTTTGGTAGCTTCCTGCCCACCGGTATTGAACCGGCGCCAGCCCGTAAAGGGGAAGTAAATACGACCGTGCCCGGACGAAATACCACCCGGATAGTAGTATCCTCCCGTACGCGAGGTCAATACTTCTTTTGTGCTGGCTGTGAACTCCGACCAGGTATCATTTAACGGAAGCCGCCAGCCATACGGGCAAGGATCGTAGATGGATTTTCCCGTCTCGCAATAATCCACAGCCTCGCTATGATCCTCAGCCTTCGGGTCTATATAAGCGGCGTTCGCCCTCCCGATAATCGCCCCGCTCGGGTCATTCTCATATGCCGTCCAGACAAAGAGGTTGCCGGAATAAGGTGTGATGAACATAGTCGGATTATGGATAGAATAGCGGATATTATATTTTACACCTGCGCCGTCAGGCGCAGTACCGGCCTGATCGGCCGTGATGGTGGTAACTGTTCCCGTTGTAGGAAAAGGGTCCTTGCGCCCCCATTGATAATAGCATCCGATAGCGGAATTGGTGTCCTGCTCCCCGGGGTTGGAAGCTGTCGCCCCCACGTTGCGATCCATCATGAAAGCAGTTTTGTAATCACCGGAGGTCCATAGTGTTTTGCCTGTTCCATCGGCATAACGGTGAATCTCTCCATTCGGGACGGCATAAACGTAAGTGTCTGATACCGGGGTGCGATCTATGTACGGATCGTAGTCCGTCACCCAGATGTGCCAGCTCCACAAGACATCATTCAGCGTTTCCCCGCTGGTCTTCCTGATAGCAACGACGGCATTACCCTTCATTCCCGCTCCTATTCGAATCCGGATATAAGGATTCACTGCACCCGACGGGTTAAAGCCCTGACCGCTCACAGAGATAGCACCCACACCTGTTTTGTCCACCAGAAGCGCATCGTCAGGAACTTGACAGCCGTCCTTATCCACGATTTGATTCCAAACGAAACTGGCTTCCCATTCCGTGTCCTCAAGCAGGGTGTATGCCGGTCTGTCGGCCGCGCCATAGGTACCCATGTTTGTACCCGACTGGTTCCAGTACACAGCCGCTCGACGAACCGGAATCTTATATGTTCGCGTGGGGCTCTGTCCATCCCGGGGAGCAGGCGGCATGAGCATATAGCAGTTGGCATCCTTGGTAAAAGTGACATCGCCCATATCCTCAATACGGGAATCCGTCACCGCATTGCCCTTACCGTTAATGTTGATGTTATATTCATACTTCTTGTTGGGCTCCAAGTTGAAATCCGCAACAAGGTCGGCACCCAAATAATAGGTGTAGTTCACCCGATTCCCGCCGCTGGTTGCATAAATGCGGAAAAACGTGGCTCCCAGAGGCGCCTGTTCGTTCTTGCCGGTTTGGGACGTTACTGCGGCCGAACCCCGTTCATTGAGTGGAACAAAAAAAGTATATTGCTGGATTTGGTCGGGATTGTCGTTATATAAAAATGCCTTTTCCACATCATTGATCCGATCGGTATCCAGACCTGCATACGAGTCTATCAGTTTAAGCGGGGCAAGCGCCGCCGGGACCTCTGTTACGTAGTGATATTTCCGGTTGATATTACACAACTGTACACCGTCAATGACAACCCTGTTGGAAGAAGGGCTGGTATTCTTCACATTCACCACCACTTTTGCGCAGTTACGCTTGAGATACGCGGCACCCAGAGAAGATCCGGCAGTTACCCCATCGTCCAACACCACACATGTATTCATGCGCAGATAGCGATTGGCGTTGGTCCCATCGGGAGAATACCATATTCCGGAGCCAGTCAAATCGTCGATGGCCGAAAGCGGATTGCTGTTGTACCTCTCCAGGAAGTCGGACAAAGGGAGGTTAAGCGGAAGAGCAAGCCTTCCACCGGCATTGGCAATGATGAAGACAGTATTTTTTGCCTTGGACGCCACCAGTTTCACTTTGCTGGAGACACCGTCCGAAATGAACTGCTGGTGAATCAGACGCGCCGTACCGGGGATCGATGAATCCTGCCATTCGAACTGAAGAACCAGCAAGGTTCTGATGGCAGCAGCGGCACCATCTACTCCCCAGGTATCCGGTTCGTAGTCCACCTTTGTGGCAGGGGAATCCATACCGTTTTCGGTCGGAGCAATGGCCAGCGACAGGGATACCGGAACAAGTTCCCTTCCGTCATCCGCCGGATCAAGCGACGGGTCTCCCAGCTGCGTGCAGCCAGTCAACAGCAGCACTGCCGGCAGGAAACGGGATATGAAGGATTTGACGGTCATGATAATAATCTACTTAATACGGACGGCGATAATCCAGTCGTACGCAGCGAACAGCACATCCTGTCCCATGACAGTTGTGATAATAGCCGTTCCAATACCAACCAGCGTAAGAGAACTCATATTGATAGGCATGAGGGATGCCGCTATGCCGATATGGCGTATCGCTCCACAAACGGCCGCCTCCGTTCTTCCCGCTGTCGTTCACACCACCGCTACCGTAATAGCCTTTGATGCCGGAAGTAGGTATCAAGATACGGCCTTTCGGGGCAAGCGGATCATATCCCTCCGGATAATAATATTTACCTTCCTTCGCTTCAGACGTGGACAAACTGGTGTTGGCGGTTGTAAAATCCGACCAGGTTCCGGTGGTAGGGACTTGCCAGCCATACGGGCAGGGATCATAAATGGATTTGCCCACCTCGCAGTAATCGGAGCCATGCAGGTCTACTTTGGGATCCATCCAAATGGCATCGGCCCCCAGAACAGCCCCTTCCGCCTCATAGCTGGTCCATGACGCCTCATCCCATGCGCCTGCGATAAACTGGGCCGGATGATGCACGCTATATCGAATATTTGCTCTCGATAATGCATTAACCCCCACTGGTTCACCAGTATTGGGGCCTCTGGTACTAGGTTCAACAATGTTTCTCGGGAGCGGGTCCTTGCGGCCCCATTCATAATAGAGCCCGTTTCTAAGGATGTAATCGTTCGGGTTACCTATAGCGACAAGGGCTCCAAGGTTACGGTCCATGATAAACGCATTCGCATAATTCCCGCCCACCCAAAGCGTATTGCCAGCCGCATCGGCGTAACGGTGGATTTCCCCGCCAGGGACGGTATAAAGGTAATTGCCAGCAATGGGCGTCATCTGAACGTATGGATCATAGTCCGTCACCCATAGGTGCCAGCTCCAGATGATTTCCCCATACTCGGTAGCGTTAATCTTTTTACGGATGGCCACCAGGGCATTGCCGCACATCCCGGGCGTCACCCTCACCTGAATGTATGCCTGGCCGAGAGGATTATTGGGATTGAAGCCCGTACCGGAATCCATAATCAGAAGATCGCCGTCATCAACCGGGTCGCCATTCTCGTATTTCACTTCATTCCAAACCAGACTCGCTTTCCACTCATCCGTTTCCGTGAGCGTATACTCCGCATCACCGTTTCCAGCGCCATAGAGGCCCATGTTGGTATTTGGCTGGTTCCAGAACACCGCTGCGCGGCGAACCGGGATGGAATAAGTGGTTGCAGATCCGGCCCGAGAGGGAGGTTTCAGCATATAGCTGTTGGCATCCACATCAAATCGTACCATACTCACATCCTCAATGCGCAAATCCGTATTGGGATCGCCCCTGCCCTTGATGTCAATGGTGAATTCGTATTTCTTATTGGCCTCCAGGTTGAAATTGTCCGTCAGGTTGGCTCCAAGGTAATAGGTGTACGTTACAGGCTGCCCGCCGCTGGTCGCATAGACCCGGAAGTACGTGGCACCCTGTGGAGCATGACGATTCTTGTCGATTTGTGTGTCATTTTCAACCGCACCCCGTATATTCGCCGGAACGTAGAATGTATAGGACTCGGCCGTACCATGGCTGGCACCATCCGGGTTCTTTTCTGCCGGGAAGGCCCGCTCAGCATTGTCGAAGCGACGGGGGCTCATGGGAGAATACGGATCGATGAAACCGGTATAGTTCGTCAGGAAATGATAGTTTTGGTTAATGTCTCGCAACTGCACCGACTCGATATCGACCCGGTCCGCGGCGCCACTGAGGCAACTGTTCTTCACATTAATCACCACCTTCGCACAGTTTCGCTTAAGAAGCAGCGGGGCGGAATCCGTTCCCAATGTCGTGCCCAACGTCACACCGTTCATTATTTTCGTGGCGCTCATACGGAGGTAGCGATTTGCGTCCGTTCCGTCGGGAGAATACCAGATTCCTGTTCCATCCAGAGCGTCCAGTGCAGATAGCAGACTACCGTTTTGACTGTTCAGGAAGGAACTTAAAGAGGCGCTACCCGACAGGGGGATAGTCTGCTCGCCCGGCGCAGTCGCATTGGCAATGACGAAAATTATGTTCTCCTTAGTATCCGGGGAAGTTACCAAGGCAATATTCTCCCCCGCGGCCAAGGGCCAGGAGTAACAGATCTGGTTGCCGATACGGGTGTAATCGTTGCCCACATCATCCTTCTCAAACTGCAGGATTGTGAAGGTCTTGATGGCATTGGCGGCGCCACCGTCGCCCCAGGTATCCGGTTCATAGTCGACCTTGGTGCCGGGGGTTCCCTCTTCCGTCGGAGCGACGGCAAGGTAGATGGGCACAGGAACCGTCTCTCTGTCATTCGCCGGCCAGGTCGGCGAGTCATCCAGCCGCGTGCAACCTGCCAACAGAAAGCCTGCCAGCAAAAAGTGCGATATGAAGGTCTTGACAGTCATACTCAATACGGCAGGACATAGGAGACACGGACACAACGAGCAGTGTTAGCTGCCGAACGCGGACACCCCTCGACTGGCGTCACACCCGATGAGGAAATACTTAACCTGGTATTGCTTGTATTACTCTGGGAGCGGGCACCAGTCAGACGCGTTGTAGCACTGCCCGGATTAACGTTTGTAAAGGAGGTCAATTCACCAGCTGCAGGATAAAAGATCCGCCCCTTCCCCGCGTCAAAACCACCGGGATAATAGCATCCTCCCGGCATTCCCGGAGAGGCTACCCACGCTGTCGTGGAACTTGCATTAAAATCCGACCAGGTTCCTTCCACCGGAAGCCGCCAGCCGTACGGGCAGGGATCATAAATGGATTTACCCGCCTCGCAATTATCCATAACGTGGCTGCTGATGGGGTCCAGCCATACGGCCGGATCGGCAGCCAACGGCTCAAACGCCGTCCAATTGCCATAGTGATTGTAAATGAACGTTGTCGGATGATGGACGGAGTAACGGACGTTGTTTTTAAGGCTCTCCCCATCCGGCGGCTCTCCAGTATCGCCGGCCGACACTCTGTCGCCCGTCGAGCCCTGGGGTCTGAAAGGATCTTTCCTTCCTTTCTGATAAAACATTCCCAGGCAGGTAGTTTCGGAGAACTCGCAGGTAACCGTCGTTGCTCCCAGATTCCGATCCATTATGAAAGCATTGGCATACTCTCCGGAGGTCCAGAGTGTTTTACCGGCTGCGTCGGCATATCGGTGAATCTCCCCGCCGGGAACAGCATAGACATACGTGCCCGTCACAGGTGTCATCTGCACATACGGATCATAATCCGTCACCCAGAGATGCCAACTCCAGAGAATATCGTTCTTTGTAGGCGCGGTTGTCTTTTTGATTGCCACCAGCGCATTACCCTTCATCCCCGATTGTACCTTGATCTTGAAATAAGGCGTTGCGCTTGGATTCGCCGGATTAAATCCGGTACCAGTTGCAGCCACAAGAAGGTCTCCATCCGGTACGGGATCTCCGTTCGCATCCTTTACTTCGTTCCAGACAATACTCGCCTCCCACTGGGAGCTTTCCAGCAAGTGATACGCTTCCCTGTCCGCCGCACCATAGACGCCCATATTGGTACCCGGCTGATTCCAGAACACCGCCGCACGACGCACCGGAATAGAGAAAATGGTCGATGCTCCGGCCCGGCTCGGAGGTTTCAACATATAACTGTTGGCGTCCATGCCGAAAACCACTTCATTCCGGTCTTCGATACGGGAATCCGCGGCCGGATTTCCCTTACCATTGATATTAATCGTGAACTCGTACTTTTTATTGGGCTCCAGATTGAAATCCGTAGTCAGGTTCGCTCCCAGGTAGTAGGAGTAGGTGATGTTCTTAGCAGGGCTGCCATAGGTGGCATACACGGAAAAGTATGTGGCGCCTTGCGGAGCATAACGGGATTTATTTCCCTGAGCGGCAATGGAAATATTCTTCCCCCGCATGTTGGCTGGGACAAAGAAAGTGTAGGTTTGGGTGTCGCCACTGGTATTGTACGCGACGGGGAAGGCATGTTCCACATCGGAAAAGCGGCGGGGATTCAAAGACGAATACTCGTCGATAAAAGACACGGGCAGGCCATTCGGGATGTTCGTCACATAATGATACTGCCTGTTGATGTCGCGCAACTGAACGGCATCGATATTCACTTTATCCGGAGCGGCACTACTATTCGTGACATGGACTATTACTTTGGCGCAGTTACGTTTTAGGTACAAAGGTTCCCCCGCCGTACCCAAGGTCGTACCCAAAGTCACGCTGCTTACCTTCTTGGTGGCGCTCATCCGCAGATACCGGTTGGTGTCCGTCCCGTCCGGCGAGTACCAAATACCCGATCCGGAAAGGTCATCCAACGACGTCAAAAGACTGCCATTCTGATTCCAAAGGAAGTCAGACAACGAAGAATTACCCGCCAAAGGAATGGTCTGCTCGCCCGGCGCTGTCGCGTTCGCAATCACGAAAATGATATTCTCCCGCGGCGATGTCACCAAGGCAATATTCTCCCCTGCAGCCAAGGGCCAGGAGTAACAAATCTGGTTGCCGATGCGAGTATAATCGTCGCCCACCGCATCCTTCTCGAACTGCAGAATGGTAATGGTCTTGATGGCATTGGCGGCATTGTAACCGGTGGCATCGGGTTCGTAGTCCACCTTCGTGGCGGGAGTGCCGTCTTCTTCGGGAGCGACGGAGAGCGACAGGGTTACGGGGACAAGTTCCCGTCCGTCCTTCGCCGGTTCGACCGGCGAATCCGCAAGCCGCGTGCAGGCTGCCGGCATTAACGCCGCAGCCATCACGAAAAGAATGGAACAAAACCGCCGTCTCATACGCATTAAGGATTAACAGTGGGAACGGGAGTATCGGCATCTCCGCCACCGCCAATGCCCCAGGCATCATCGCCGGGATCGGCGCCTCCAATGGCCACCGTTCCCAGATAGGCCGGGGTTTCGGTATCAGTCATACCACCGAGCACCGGAGTATCCCATCCTACTACCTGGAAGTAAACGGTTATGTAAGCGTTGGTTACATCCAAGGTGTAAAGATAGTGGTGCATCGGAAGCAACTCCTGATCCAGCGGCACACGTACTGTAATAATATGGTCTGCGTCGGCGCCCACTTTCACCACGATAGCCGGCCGCTTGCCGGTCATCAGACGCTCGGAATAATCACGCGCCTGAAGGTAGAATGGGGCCTTTGAAATCCAGTCGGTTACGCCCTTCTCCAAATGCACGTGCTTATGCTCAGGATCGCTGATATCCGGGAGATCCGAGCTATTCTGAAGCACCAAGGTATTGACATTGTCCACAACGAAATACTGCGTGATGTTGGGATGTTCCGGATCAGCCGGAAGCGAGAAACCTTGCGGATTATCACCCTCTTCGTGCAAATAGAAACGGTCCGACACGATGCGGTCCGCGACGCGGACGTCGTACAGGTAGGTGTCAGGAATCAAATCCGAGCTGCACTGGATCTTGACGGTCATCTTGGCGCGACGGTCCATCAGGGTCTTGGAGAGGCTGCTGTCCTCACTCAAGGAAGATGAAGTGTAAACATATTCTCCCCGGAACCAGATGCCCGTAAAACCACCCTCAACAGGGTCGCTGACATACACGTTGCTGTCGATCGTCCAGGGAAGATAGGCGGCATGACCCTCCCAGTTAAAGCCAACTGCCGGGGCGATGGCCACCAGATGGGCATTGCCGGACCAGCCACTGCCGCCGTTGTTCCAGCGGAGGCCGTAAACACTGCTGTGGTCGGCGGCGTCAATGGTCGTGACTGCGCCAGGGTCAGTATTGTCCAACGGCTGGCCTTGCGCGTTAACCTTACAAGGCTGGAGCCAGGTATATGCAACGGGGTGCAACGGATCCGTGTAACTGTCGGTATAGGAGAAGGTATTTGTACAATAGGTGCCGGAACGACCGGAATACTGCCGGTTGTGGAACAGCGCCACGCGGAAGGTGTTGACACCCGTAGGCAGGGCCTTCGTCTCAGCGGACAACATCACCGTTCCTTCGGGCCCTTCCTCCCCCGGCAGCTGCATCCGCCTGCAGCCGGACAGGACGACCAGCAGCAGAAGCGGCAGAAGCATGTATGCAAAAGAAAGAAATCTCTTCATAGCAGTATCAGATTGCACCGTGGGTAAGTGTGTCTTCCATTGCGCCCCAGTCCTGAATATTGAATCCGTCGAAGCGGACATAGTTGTCCAGCGTAAAGAAGAACGTATAAGTTTTGCCGGCCTTGAAACCATACGTAGTGCCGTCGCTATGCTTGACCCAATCCCGTTTCAAGACAAAGAAAGGAAGCTTGAAGCCACCGGAAGAGAAGGTGAATGTCAATTCATCATCTACCGTGATATCTGTCGGAACCAGTGTAAAATCGATGGCGCTCCTGGAATCATATACCGCCGGATCGTTCGTATAATAGGCCGTGCATGAGCCCACATTGGTCAGCTCATCCGTGGTCTGCTTGTCGTTCAGGGAGCCGTCGATTGCATTGAACGTACCGGAAGTATAAAGCACCGCCGTCCCTCCCGTCGGATGGTTGTTCTTGATGGAAGAGAGCGAGATGCCCATGGTGGTGTTGTCGTTTTGCAGCCGGAAGCGGAAGATCAGCCGCGCCATCACGTGCTGGAAATCAAATGTTGCCGACAGCGTGCTCCCGCTCGCCGGATCCAGGTTTTGATTCGCCCGAGAGGTATTTTGTACGGCATACATCATATCCTCGTTGCGCGAGAACGGGATGGCCGTGGGGCCGGTATTATAGGCATCCCGCTTCCACGGAGCATAAGCATATAGGTCAGCAGTAAGATTGTCGTTGCGCCCAAAGAGAACATATTGCTCACCTCCGCTGGAGTACAAGTCGCCCGTGGCATAGGAGGCCACGTTCTTATAATACCATTTGGTTCCGGAGCGTTCGGCCTGGGAGTTCCAGATACTGGGCTTGAACCTTTCGTATGGGGTTGCCGGGGTGTTAGGCGCAGGATTATCCAAACTGATGCAGGCAAAGATACCGTATTTTATGTTGGTAGTAAAATCCACCAGACCTTTGGTCTCCGGCGGCGTTTCCACCAGGGAGGCCTTGATGTCCACAACGGCCTGCGGGGGTTCAGAGGCTCCCGGATCCATGCGCGAACAAGATACCAGCAAAGCCAGCGTCACAAGCGAAAGAATATGAAGTTCAAGTCTCATGGCATCAGTTGTGGGGTAGCAATTCATGCGGATTACCTCCATTATCTACATTACCGGAAGCCTCCCAATCGTAAACATGGGCCGACAGTCCGTTGATCTGTTGGTTCGGAATGTTCAAGGTAACCAGGTAGCGCACCTGTTTACCCATGGGCCAGGCGGTCAGTGTGGCGGTACGCAGCGGGACCGTGAGCACGTCCGATGTCAGCGGAACGCCATGCTGCTCGCCAGTATAGTAGTTAACCACCAATTCAGCGCCCACGGGTATTTCCTGCGGAAGCAGATATAGGATACCTGCGTCCGTGGACAGCGTCAGGTGGTTCGTGTTGCCGCCGTCCCGGGCCGGGATATCGCCGGCAGGTCCGGAGAGCAAACCGCCGGTAGCGGTATCTATCCGGTAATCGGCCGTCGGGAAAGGCTCGGCAGCATTTGTCTTGTCCGTAGGAGAAACCGCATCACTCCATGCGCAGTCCGTAGCGTACGGCACCGTCTCCGTGAAATAAAGGTACTTGGAACTGACGACACCACGAAGTTCAATACTCGACACCTGGACGAAATGATGGGCCGGATCGGCCAACACGCCGGAATAATTGAAGCAGAATTTGATCTGCGTCAGGCGATGACGCAAATCCAGCGGAAAAGTCCCGGCATTGTCCTTCCGACTCTTGTCCAGCAAAGGCGCAGCGCAGAGGAAATCCACCTGATCGGCGGCTGCGGTCGGCGGAGTGAAGCGGATAATCGGAGAACCAATCAAGTAACTCGGCAGGCGGGAGATGATAGCCGCATCGGCGGTCGGGTCCAGCGGGGCCTCCATGGCAATGTCACGCGTGTCCGGAGCTGGCGCAGGTACCTGGGCGCCATCTGCGCGGTAAGGCGCGTAGCAGAAGAAGGTCAGGGTTCCGTCGAGGGGCCAATAGACGGGTTTCGCCGTCACAGCGCCGGTGGCAGCATGGCTATTGACGCCCTGCCATGCGTTGGGAAAGGTCGTTTCGCTTTCCAGTGCAGCCGAAACGTAGCCGAAGCGATGATTCTCAAAAAACTTGACGGCCGTGCCGCCCGGGACATCGAAGGTTTCACCCTGCGGCGTGTACCAGGCACTCACGCCAAAATCCACCTGTGCCAGGGCCGCTTTGGTCGTCAGGGCCGTTTTCCCCTTGGTCGTCTGTTCCTGGATACCGAGCGCAATGGGTTCGTCGGAGAGAACGGGACCCGGAGCCGGCAACTGGGTGCAGGCAACCAACAGAATCAGTATGAAGGACGCTTTTCGCATACAGAATCAGCTGATTTCAATCGTTTCGTCCACGGGGGTTCCGACCCAATCCGTCACCGTCACCGTGGCTTTGATCTCGGAGGGGGTGAAAACAAGGTTGTAGATATACCGGTGACCCGCTTTCCAGATGACGCGCGGCAACGGCAGGATTACGGTCAGGTCCGTGAGGGAATTCTTGACGCGGTAGGTCAGGGTGACGCTGCGCGAGGCTTGCGGGATCACCAGCAGGTGGTCTGTGAGCTTGATGGCAGATCCCGTCGCGCCGGGGCCCGGCACAGAGAAAACGGCCGCCGTCAAGGTCAGATCCTTATCGCCGGTATCAAGGATTTCCCAGGAAGGGGTGAGCTCGGTAACCGTATTGTCGAGCACAAGCGTCCCCTTAAACTGCAAATCATTGAAGCTCATTCCCTTCAGCGAATAGACATCAGCATCCGTAGAACTCTTGGCCGTGAAGCCGACCACCGCCAGCGCATGCTGGAAGGCCAGCGGAATCGTGCCGGCGCTGCTGTTGTTCACCGACTGACCGTTCTTGACGGCATACATCACGTCGTACTGGTTGGCATAGGTGTCCCACTCCGTGATGGTCACGCCGCCGGCGGAGCCGCCTTGAGACGAACCATTCCAGGCAATGCTCCCCGGGGCGGTGGTCAGG
>JAFZZW010000046.1 GCA_017615615.1 Bacteroidales bacterium | reverse complement strand
CGGGGCCATCCCTACTTTGTTCTTTGCCTCCCGGCGCAATGACACTCCCTTGCGGTTCGTGAAGGACAGCCCCGTGGATGGCCCGGCAATCCGCCAGTCGCTGTCCAACGGCCTGTCGGAATTCGTCGGCAATATCTCCTTCAACATCGTCGGCATCTGCTACAATCTCCAGTTGATGAAATACATAGGCGAGAATGGCGTCTCCGCCTATGGCGTCCTGATGTATGTTGGATTCATATTTGGCTCGGTGTTTATCGGGTATAATATGGGTATCTCGCAGGTCATCTCGTTCAAGTACGGGGCCGGCGACAGGGCGGAGCTGCGCAGCCTGCTTCGCAAGAGCTGCGCGCTGATCGCCGTCGCCGGCCTCCTCATCACCGTGGTGATCGAGTCCTTCGCCCACGGGATATCTTCCGTCTTTGTCGGATATTTCCCGGAGCTTTGCGACCTGACAACCTATGCGATGCGGATCTATATGGTCTCATTCCTGATCTGCGGCTTCAACATGTTCGCATCCGCCTGGTTCACAGCCCTTAACAACGGCCCTGTCTCCGCCCTGATTTCCTTTACCCGCACGCTTGTCTTCGAGCTCGGCTGCGTGTTCGTGCTGCCGCTCGTCCTCGGCATCGACGGCATCTGGCTTGCCGTCAATGTGGCCGAGGTCCTCGCCCTCGCCCTCTCCGCCGCCCTCATCCTCGGCCTCCGCCACCGCTACGGCTACTAGCGCCTCCACATCCCTCACCTTTTAGCTGAGGGATATCTCCTTTTTCCCTTTATCCCTCAGCGCTTTTCTGAGGGATATCCAACTTTCCTTCGTATCCCTCACCTTTCTGCTGAGGGATGTCGCACTTATCCTTGTATCCCTCAGCTGAATGCAGAGGGATAAGCAAAGAGGAGATAAAATGCGGAGAGAAATGGTTATATTTGTACTTAACCATCCCAGACACCGCCATGAAAGAGCAGCGCATCGTCTTCATTGATTATATCCGCGTCGTCGCGTGTTTCCTTGTAATGCTAGTACACGCGAGCGAGAACTTTTATTCCGGCAGCGCCGCGGGGCTTGTCGGGCACACTTCCCTGCTGCCGGACGAGACCACGCGCTTCTGGGTGTCATTCTATGACGGAACGGTGGCGCGGACTTGCGTGCCGCTTTTCATGATAGTGTCGGCGTTCCTGCTTGTGCCAATGAAGCCCGGCCAGACAATGGGCAGCTTTTACCGCAGGCGCTTCAAAAGGGTCGTTCCTCCGACTATAGCATTCCTGCTCCTGTACATCTTCCTGCCGTTTGTTTTCGGCTGGTTTGACTGGAGCCAGGTGGTTGCCGACTTGAAGACTCTTCCGTTCAATTTCCCATCGATGGCCGGGCACCTGTGGTTCATGTATCCGCTGATTGGCCTGTACCTGATAATTCCTATCGTTTCGCCATGGCTTGAAAAATCTTCAGCGCGCGAGGAGAGAGTATTCATCGGGCTGTTCATCCTCTCGACTTTCATCCCGTGGATCCATCAGTGGATCACGCCGGAAGTCTGGGGCGAATGTTTCTGGAACAGGTTCCATGTGTTGTGGTATTTCTCCGGATATCTGGGATACCTCGTGCTGGCGCACTATATTCGCTATCACCTCGACTGGTCCCGCAGCAAGAAGTTGACTGTGGGCTGGCTCAGTTTCATCATCGGCGCCGCATTCACCGGTTGGTCCTTCTGGATGAAGGCCATCCCTGGCCAGGTCATCTCCACGCCGGTGGTCGAATGGTCCTGGGAATTCTGCACTCCCAACGTCCTGCTTGCCACATTCGGCATTTTCCTGGTATTCTCCTGCATCCGGCGTGAGAAGGCGCCCGCCCTGGTCTCGTCCCTGTCGCGGCTTTCGTTCGGCATGTACCTGATGCATATCTTCTTCCTTGTGCCAATAGCCAACCTTGTCATCGGCGGCAACGCTGCCTTCCCTGCCGTCCCCGTGTGGCTAGCCATTCCTCTCATCGCCCTGCTGACCTACATCTGCTGCGCCGTCACCACCAAGCTCATATCCCTAATCCCCGGCCACAAGTGGCTCATCGGCTGATCAGCCGCTTTTCTGCCCAACCGAATCGCTCTCCCCTTCCGCGAACAAAATCGGCTTTTTTGTTCGTCAGACGTCTTGGATCCACCCTCCCACGAACAAAACTGGCTTTTTTGTTCGTGAGGAGCCGGCGTACAGTCCTTCCACGAACAAATCACGCATTTTTGTTCGCTAAGTGCTCTCAAACAGCCCGCCCACGAACAAATTCATAAGTTTTGTTCGCGAGAAAGGCGAAAAGTATCTTTTTATATGAAAAGTATCTTTTGTTAATGCATATTTGCATGTGACATGATAACCAAATTATGAGAGACTTTGCTTCAAAACAGGAAAGCCCTTTCCGGGAATCCGAACTCAGATGCCAGATGTTGTTCCGCGACCTGGGCCCATGCTGGCACATCTATACCCCGGAACAATTCCCTATCGTCTTCGGGACGGAAGACGATTTCAAGTTCGGGATGACACTCATCGCAATCTGCGCCCTGGCATTTCCGAGCGTCAGGATTCTGACCTTCGAATTGATGTCCAACCATCTCCATATCACTCTAGCGGGAGAAGAGCCTGTCGTCAAGGAGTTTTTCAGGATGGTACGCGAAAACCTACAAAGATACCTTGCATCTACAGGTCGTCCCCTGGATTTGTCCGAATGGGATCGCGTTCCCAGGTCGATCTCTGACCTGAACGACCTGCGAAATGTAATTGCCTATAATAACCGTAATGGCTTTCTGGTCAGTCCCAATGCCACTCCCTTCAGTTATCCCTGGGGAGCCAACCGCTTTTTCTTCAACCCGGAGTTAAGGCTATTCCATTCATCATCTTCGGGAAAGATGACGGTCAGGGACATCAGGAAAATGTTCCGTACCTGCACCTTGGATGGGTTCTGTGGTACAAGGAAGATTGACGGCTACATCTCTCCTGTGGAATATTGTGATTTTGTCGCAGCAGAAGGGCTTTTCCGCAATGGCCAGCATTATTTCCATAAATTATCCCGGGACGTGGAGAGCCAGAAAAGCATCGCTCTGGAAATTGGGGAGAAAGTATTCTATACTGACGAAGAGCTGTACACGCTGGTTTGCGCTAAATGTCGGAAGGAATACAATGTTGACGCTCCGCCTCAACTGCCCCGGGATGCAAAGATCGCTATTTCGAAATCGCTACATTTTGAATACAATGCCAGCAATCAGCAGATCAGCCGGATCCTGCGCCTGGACCGCTCCGTTGTCGACTCACTGTTTCCTCCGTGCAGCTGACCGCCTCCTCGCGAACAAAAACGGTGAATTTGTTCGCGGAAGGCAGCTGGAAGTGCGCTGCACGAACAAAAACGGGAAATATGTTCGTGCGAGGGTGGCAGAAGGCCGTTTCACGAACAAATACGGGATATTTGTTCGTAGAAGGGTGCTAAAAGGGTGTTTCACGAACAAAACACGCGTTTTTGTTCGCGAGGGGTATGGGAAAAGTGGTTTTGGGGCAAGCAGGAGTGAGAAGGGCGTTTCCGATTCCGCGAGGGGGGGGGATGAAAGCAGCGGATGGTGCGATTTTGAGGGGGAAAAGTTTGGATATTAAAATAATTTAATTAACTTAGCGAAAGTTATGAGTAGAAACGCACATATAGCCCTGGGACATCATCACCATTCCGAAAGGTAATGGCGGGCCCTGGCGTGCGTGAGACTAGTAGTGTAGAATGTAGCGGCTTGCCATTGGGTGGTAAGCTTTTTTTGATTATTGTTGAGTTATGCTTAGAGTAGCCATTCAGTCCAAAGGAAGGCTGAACGAAGAGAGCACCGCGCTGTTTCAGGAGATAGGTATCTCCGTGGATGATTCGAAGCGCAAATTCCTTTCGCAGTCCGCGAACTTCCCGTTGGAAGTCCTTTATATGCGTGACGACGACATCCCCCAGGTCGTCGCCTCGGGCACCGCGTCCCTGGGTATCGTCGGCCTCAACGAGGTCGAGGAGAAGGGTGTCGATGTCGAGATAGTTGAGAGGCTGGGGTTCGGCGGATGCCGCATCAGCCTGGCGATACCGAAGGCCGAAGAGTACGACGGGCCGCAGTATTTCAACGGTAAGCGCATTGCCACATCGTATCCCAGGATCCTGAAGAAGTATCTGGCAGAGAACGGGATAGATGCGAAGATAGAGATCATCACCGGATCGGTGGAGATAGCTCCCGCGGCGGGTATCGCCGACGCCATTTTCGATATTGTTTCTTCAGGTGGCACGCTGGTGTCTAACGGCTTGAAGGAGGTCGAGAAGGTGTTCTGGTCCGAGGCCGTGCTGATTGCCGGGCCCGGACTCTCTGACGAGGACAGGAAGTATCTGGACGAGATTCGTTTCAGGCTGGATTCCGTAAAGGTAAGCCGGGGCAAGAAGTATCTGCTTATGAACCTGCCGCAGGCGTCGGTCGAGGAGGCTGTCAGGATACTGCCGGCAATGCGCAGCCCTACCGTCATGCCCCTGGCCGCCGAAGGGTGGTGCTCCATGCACTCGGTGG
>JAFZZW010000045.1 GCA_017615615.1 Bacteroidales bacterium | reverse complement strand
GATGGCGTTGTAGATGTCGGGTTCGCTCTCCTTGTCGAGGTTGATGACCTTGGCGTAGCAGCCGCCTTCGAAGTTGAAGACGCCCTTGTTGTCCCAGCCGTGCTCGTCGTCGCCGATGAGGAGGCGCTTGGGATCGGTGCTGAGGGTGGTCTTGCCGGTGCCGGACAGGCCGAAGAAGATGGCAGTGTTCTCGCCGTTCATGTCGGTGTTGGCGGAGCAGTGCATGGCTGCGATGCCCTTGAGGGGCAGGTAGTAGTTCATCATGGAGAACATACCCTTCTTCATCTCGCCGCCGTACCAGGTGTTGAGGATGACCTGCTCGCGGGAGGTGACGTTGAAGGCGACGCAGGTGTCGCTGCGCAGGCCGAGCTGCTCATAGTTGGCGACCTTGGCCTTGGATGCGCAATAGACAACGAAATCGGGCTCCTGGTCGAATTCCTTCTGGTTCTTGGGGCGGATGAACATATTGGTCACGAAGTGGGCCTGCCATGCGACCTCCATGATGAAACGGACCTTCATGCGGGTGTCCTTGTGGGTGCCGCAGAAGCCGTCGACCACGAAGAGGCGCTTGTTGCTGAGCTGGGCGAGGGCCATCTTCCTGACCTCTTTCCAGACGGCTACGGGCATCTTGTGGTTGTCGTTGGGGTAACCCTCGGTGGTCCACCAGATTTCGCCGGGAGCGCCTTCCTTTGTGGTCTTGTCGTACACTATGTACTTGTCCTTGGGGGAGCGGCCGGTATAGACGCCGGTCATCACGTTGATGGCGCCGAGCTCGGTCACCTGGCCCTTGTCGAAGCCCTCGAGACCGGATTTGGTTTCTTCGTTGTAAAGAACCTCGTAGGTGGGGTTGTAAAGCACTTCCTTTACGCCCTTGATGCCGTACTTGGAGAGATGGAGATCAGACATAATTGTATTGTTGTTTATAAGATTTATCCAATCCACAAATATAATGAATTTTTTTGTTTAATTTTGCCCGAAAGACAGTAAAAGATGAAGAAAATCGCACTCTTGTTCCTTGCCGCAGCGGCGCTGGCGGCATGCAGCGAAAAGCCTCGGCTCATGCAGGCGGAAAAGTTCCAAAAAGAAATAGACGGCAAGCAGGTGGACCTCTATACCATAGCGGCAGGAGACATCACCCTCCAGGCGACCAATTACGGCGCCCGCGTGGTCTCCATCTTCACCCCGGACGCCAAGGGTAAGCTTACCGACATAGTCGTCGGCCACGACAACCTCGACGAGTACGTCACCCCTCCCGGCGAGCGCTTCCTCGGCGCCTGCGTAGGCCCGGTGGCCAACCGCATAGGCAACGCGTCCTTCACCATCGAAGGCGAAACATACAACACCCCCGCCAACGACAAAGGCAAGAATACCCTTCACGGCGGCTTCGTGGGAGTGGACCACATGGTCTGGGACGTGGTGGAAGTCAAGCCCGACGCCATCACCCTGCACCTGGTGCACCCCGACGGCATGGAGGGCTATCCCGGCAACCTGGACATGACTATGACATACACCGTAAACGCGCAGAACGAATTCATCGTAACCTACGACGCCACGACGGACAAGACCACCCCGGTCAGCTTCTCCAACCATCCGTTCTTCTGCCTCCGCGGCGAGGGCAACGGCACCGTCGAGGAATACGAAATGACCATCAATGCGTCCAGCTACACCCCCGTAGACGAAATGGGCATCCCCACCGGGGAGATCCTCCCGGTCGAGGGGACCCCGTTCGATTTCCGCGAGCCGCACCTGATAGGGGAGCGCATAGGGGAAGAGAATCAGCAGCTTGCCAACGCCCATGGTTACGACCACAACTGGTGCATCGACAAGACCACCGACGGCATTGAGCGGATGTGCCGCGTCCACGACCCCGTGAGCGGTCGCACCGTGGAGGTCTTTTCCGACCAGCCCGGCCTGCAGTTCTACAGCGGCAATTTCTTCTTCGGAGAGGAAAAGGGATCGAACGGCAATGTCCTTGAATTCCGCAGTTCGCTTGTGCTGGAGGCGCAGAAATATCCCGACGCCGTCAACCACGACAACTTCACCCCGGTGCTTCTCCGTCCCGGCGAGAAGTACACCCAGACCTGCATCTACCGCTTCAGTGCGGATTAATCCGTAAGGACAAGCCCGTCGTATGCGGGATGGACATGCTCCGGCAGCAGCCGCTCGAACTCCTCATGGGCGGGCAGCAGATGCGACAGGTGCGTGATGTAGGACTCCTGCGCTCCCACCTTCTCAAAGAACTCAAGGCACTCGTCCAGCGAGAAGTGCGAATGGTGCGGCCCGGGCTTGACGCAGTTGAGCGTCACGGCCTTGAGCCCCCGGAGCTTGTCCAGCTGATCATCTTCGATAAGGTTCATGTCGGTAAGATACGCGATGTCCCCGAAGCGGTAGCCAAGTACCGAGAGCTTCTTGACCTTGTGGTGCCATCCCTGGATGGGGATGACCTCCACGCTCAGGCTCTGCTCGCCGGAACTGCCCAGGTGCCTGTAGCCGAAGCCCTTTTCCCACTGCAGCACCTCGTCGCCGGCGTTGGACAGGACCTTGAACGGGCCGCTGCCGTCTATCGTATGCATGTGCCACTCCGGCGAGCCCGGATACTTGGGTTCGGCGAAGGCGTAGGCATACATATGCCGGAGCGCATCCTCCACGTAGCGTTCGCAATAGATGTTGACCGGACGACTCTCGCATAGGTTGAGGGCACGGGTGTCGTCCAGTCCGCCGATGTGGTCCATGTGATTGTGGGTCAGCAGGATGGCGTCCAGATGGGTGATGTCGGCCGCAAGCGCCTGCTCGCGGAAATCGGGCCCGCAGTCAACCAGGATCGTTAGTCCGCCGTATTCCACAAGCGCAGATGCACGGAGCCGCTTGTCCCGCGGATCCGATGACATGCAGACGGGGCAGTGGCACCCTATCATGGGAATTCCGGAAGAAGTTCCGGAACCGAGTATGGTGAGTTTGGCTTTCATATCGTTACTTCTGTAATCTTGCCGCAGAGCGAAGGCTCCCAGGGCTTCCGTACGCGGATGTAATTGCCGGTGTATCCCTCCATGAAGCCGCCGTGGTCGGTGGACTCCCAGAGCACGCGCTCCCGTACGCCGCGGTTGGCCTGCCCGAACTCCGAATGAAGCTGTGAGCAGAGCTCCTCAAGGGCGGCGACGCGCTCCTTCTTGACGGCCTCGCAGACCTGCCCCGGCATGCTTGCCGCGGGCGTCCCGGGACGGCGCGAATAAGGGAAAACGTGTATAAAGGCCGGACGCACACGGTCCCGCAGGAAACCGAGTGTCCGGGCGAACTGTTCCGGAGTCTCTCCGGGAAGGCCCACCATCACGTCGATTCCGAAGAACACCAGCGGCTTTCCCGGGCCCTCCAGCGCCTTGCGTACATAATCCACGCGGCCGGCGAAAAACTCGGTGGTATATTTCCGGCCCATGGCGGCAAGCTGCTCGTCGGTGCCGGTCTGGAGAGGTATATGGAAATGGGGCTGGAACTTGGTCCCGGATGCAATCCAGTCGATTATTTCATCCGTAAGCAGATTGGGTTCGATGCTGGAAATCCTGTACCTCTCAATGCCCTCCACGGCATTCAGCGCCTGCAGCAACTCAAGGAACGTTTCCCCGGTGCTGCGCCCGAAGTCCCCGGTGTTGACACCAGTAAGGACAATCTCCTTGACTCCAAGAGCCGCCGCCTCCCCGGCATTCCGCACGCATTCGGCCACCGGCACGTTCCTGCTCCGCCCTCGGGCGTAAGGCACCGTACAGTAGGCGCAGAAATTGTCGCAGCCGTCCTGCACCTTCAGGAACGACCTCGTCCTCTCCCCGCTGCTCCATGCCGGAAAGACATCAGCAGCTGTCGCCGGACAAACGGTTTTCCGATTCTGAACAAGTGAAACAGTCTCCGGCACCACCCGGGCCTTCTCGTCGCAGCCGAACACGCGGGCGACGCCCGGAATGGCCTCGTAGTCGGCGCGTCGCAGCTGCGCGCTGCAGCCCGTTACCACCACGACGGCCTCCGGATTGACCCGCAGCACCTTGCGGACAAGATTCCGCGACTTGGCGTCGGCCACGGAGGTTACGGAACAGGTATTGACCAGATACACATCGGCGCCGGCGCCCCAGGGGACGACGTCGAAGCCCGCCTCCCGGAACCCGCGTTCATACGTACTGGTTTCGGCATAATTGAGCTTGCACCCCAGAGTCAGGAAAGCTATCGTCTTGCAGTCACCTTTGCCCATTCGCAATCACCTCCTACAGGCGGATTCTTCTTGCTCACGCTGACCTCGAGTTCCCCGACGGAAGGAAACTCTTCGCGTATGCCGTCCGCGATGCGCCCCGCAACGGCCTCCAGCAGCTGCCGCGGCTCGTCCATGATACGGGCAACCAGCGCATACACCCTGCTGTAATCCACGGTATCCTCCAGGCGGTCGGAAGCCTCGGCGCGGGCGCAGTCGCACTCCATGCGCACGTCCACGACGAACTCGCCGCCGTAAACCCTTTCGCTTTCCAGGCAACCGTGCCTGGCGCGGAAATGCATACCAAGAAGCTCTATGGTCATTCTATATTGATAATCTTCTTTTCTTTCTTCCGGCCCGCCTCCTCCAGGGCCTCCTGGGCCTTGCGGGAGCGGGACTTGAATAAATCCTTGATGAACTCCAGCGCATGGTTGAACTCCTTCTGGTAGGAGAAGCCGAGTCCGTTGCGCTGCGAGAAATCCAGGCTGCTGGTGTATTCATCCGCAGAATGGCTGAACAGTTTGAAACGGAGGTTTCCGCTGTTGTCCAGTTTCAGCTCGATGTCGAGGTCGCCCACGATGTCGCCGTAGGCGTTCTTGGACGTACTGTATCGCCTGTTGCCCACGGAGCCGCCCACCACGAGGCGGTTGTTGAACAGCTGCGTGGACACGGCCACGTCGAATATGTCGGTGCCTATCTCGTCCTGCTGGTAACCGAAGCCGAAGTCGAGCGGGATGTCCAGTTTCTGAAGGATGTTGTTGAGCTGGCCGGCGACAATCTCGCCCACGTTGGAATAGAGCATGTTGCTGCCGTTGACGATGCCCGAATTCTCCTCTGGGATGAACGTGCCGAGCAGCAGCAGGGCGACGAACTGTTTCTGTACCTTGTCGGTTGTGTTGAGGGCGGAATTGACCGCCATCTGGGTGGACGGGTCGAGGTCGGGGACGTTGATGGAGAAGGACACCTCCGGATTGCGCAGGCGCCCTCCGATATTGAGCCCGCATTCCACGTTGCGCCTGCTGGAAACGTGCGTGGAGTCGGCAACAATGGAATTCAGCGAGGTCTTGACGTTGTGGACGGCCTTGATGTCCAGCGTACTCTCCATCACGTCGCCGTTGAGCTTGATGGAACTGCCCTGCTTGATGTCGAACTCCTTGCTCACCACGCCGGGGATGTTGAACAGGTACTTGCCCTTGTCTATCAGGTAATCGCCCTTGAGCTGGAGCTTGGACTTGGAAGTGTTGAGGTCCAGCACCACGTCGCCGGTGCCGCTCGCGGTGAGCCCGTGGCCGCTTTCCCGGTCGACCTCCACATTGGCGATGACCTCCGGGGAGATTCTCGCCCTCGTGTGCAGCGTCACGCCGGAAGCGCGGCGGTACACCTCCTCCTGCTCTCCGTCCTCCCCCTCGGGCTTCTCCGGCGCCTTGAATGTAAGCAGGTTGCCGTTGGTGGCGGATGAGGTGTTGGGGATGGGGACGTTCACGGTGCCCGAGCCTGCGCTGACCACGTCGGCGTCGATTCCAAGCGCGCTGAAGGCGCCGCGTACGCGTCCGGATCCGCTGACGGCAAGGTCGCCGTATATCAGGATGGGGCTGTTGGCGTTGGGTATGTCGATGGCCTTGAGACGGTTCATGTCCAGGTTGGCGTCGATGCGCGGCTTCTTGAAATCCCCGAGCGCGAGGTGTCCGGTGAGAATGCCCATCCCGCCGTATTCGTCCTTGACGCCTATGTTGTTGAAATTGATATTGTTGTCCGATACGCTGACAGTGCCGTCCAGGATGTACGTCACTTTGGTGTAATACACCTTCCCGCGTATTCCGTCAAGCCTCAGGCCATCGCTGGCGAGCTTGATCCTGTCCGGGGTGCCGGTGGCTGACAGCTCGCCGTGGAGCATGCCTCCGAAGTCGGAAAGGATATTCTTGATGAACGGCCCGGCGACGGCTGCATCCAGGCTGTCGAGCTTCGCGGTGGCGGCTATCTGCTTGCTGCGGGTGTTGTAGGTGCCGCCCAGGCTCAGGGCGTTGCGGTCGGCGAAATAATTGTCGAGCCCGAGCGTGATAATGCGGTTCTTGTCGTCCCAGTCGCTGTCGAGCCGGAAGTTGCCCGCATTGATGCCGTCTACGGTCAGCCCTGTGAGGTCGAGCGCGGCGAAGAGGCCCATCTCGCTCGGGAGAGGGGACAGGAGCGTGACGTCGCCGTCGAGCAGGCCCTGCAGCTGCGGTATCTTGCCGAGGGCGAAATCGTTTATCAGGTCGAGGTCGAACTCCCGGATTCTGACGGCCAGGGTGTCGGTGCCCCTCGGGCTTACGCCGCCTTCCAGGGAGATGCTCTGCTCGCCGCAGGACATCATGAAGCCGTCTGCCGCTACGCGCGTGCTGCTGAGGTTGACGGTCGATTCCTCCAGATCCCAGGTCTGTCCCTTGATGCTTATCTGCGAAGGACGGGTGAAGACGTCCACCAGCAGGGAGTCGGAAGCGTCGCGGGAGAATGCGGCGTCGATGTACAGTTCGCTGCCGCCGTCGAGCACTCCCGCGTTGTCGTATGTGAGCGAGGTGCTCAGCAGGTCCGATGCCGCCTGCACCATGAACGCCGCCCGGTTGAATGGAAGGTTGCCGAAAATAAGCCGGTCGGCGGATACGGTGCAGTCCAGGGTGCCGTCCAGGTTGTCCATGGATATGTCGAAACTGTCCGCCACGATGTTGTTGTAACTGATGCCGGGAGAGCTGATGTATCCCATCAGGCGGCCACTGTTGTCCAGGTCGATGTTGACGGCGGTGCCGTTTTCGATGGCCATGCCGGGCAGCAGGAACGCCAGCAGGCCCTTGGTCTCGCGGAACGTCGCGTTGAGCGAGCAGTCCACCGTGCTCAAAGTGTCCGCCGGCGCCGCTCCGGGTGCGAAATATGCCGGGAGGTGGCGGTCTACCGTGACGGCGCGGAGGTCTTTCACGAGGGCCGCTATGTTGGACGTACCGTTGTATTTGGCGTCGAATGCGGACGATGCGACCGTAGCTGTCAGCCTGCCGTCATGCAGCCGTGCCAGGGCCTCGATGTCGCCGACGTTGTGGGTGCCGTCGTCGCTGGTCAGGGTGAGGTCGGAGATGAGTATCTGCGCCGGCTCCTCCGCCAGCAGCCCCTGTTCGGCCGCGATGATGCAGGATACGGCCGACTTGCCGCCGCGCTTGTCGAGCCCGAGGGTGGCGAGGTCGAGGTCGTTTATTTCCGCCTCGATACGGCCGGTACGTTTTTTCCAGTCGACGTTGGCGGTGAGGCCGAGCATGGCGTTGGAGTCGGCGGAATCGAGCTTGATCTGGGCCGCCGATCCTATCATGCGGGCCGTCAGGTTAATGTCCGTATACTCGTACCCCAGCGCGGTGAGGCTCTTGATGTTGAGGTCGTGCAGGCGGAGCATCAGGGGATCCCCCAGGCGCCCGTCGGCGGTGGCGGTGAAGGTGCCGGCTCCCAGGGCGCTGTTGCCCAGAAGCTTTCCAAGGTCGAAACTCTCGCCGGCGAGGGCCGCCTGGAATTCTATCTTCTTGCCGGCGACGGTGATGTTGCGCGTCTTGCCGTCGATCCGCATATTGCCGATAGGGGATGTCAGGTTGAGCTTGGCGCCCAGCTCGCTCAGAAGGCCCTGCGCCGTGCCGTTGGCGGTGAATACCGTACCGGGGGCAAGATTGGAAAGGTCGGCGTGGGCCCCTACGTCCTCGAGGACTTTTTTGAGGCCCTCGGTGGTGAACCGTACGTCTTTAAGCTCGGCGTCCAGGAACATCTTGCTTGTGGACGGTATGCCGGATATGGCGCAGCTCACGGTGCCGGAGACGTCGCACTCGGTGCCGCGGAAAACGAGGTCCGTGACCTTGAAGTTGCTGACGGGTCCCTTGAAACTGGCCGATTCAATCTCCGCCTGCAGGGGGCATCCGTGGAATACGTTGCCGCTGTAGGCGCTTATCGAGCCGAACACCAGATGGCTCCGGCCTATGTCGATGTCAAGCTCTACGTCCTGAATGAAATTGCCCCATGCGGACGGATTGTCGTAGTAGTTGAAGTCCACCCTGGGCAGGTACAGGCGGCTGCCGTCGCCGTCCTCGTAATGGATGTTCCAGATGTTGGTGCGGCCGGCGCCCACCCCGCAGGCGGCGGTGAGGTTCTTGATCGTGTATCCGCAGCGGTTTTCTCTGGCGGACAGCTTGTCCACGGTGGCGAATACGCGGGCGTCGTGCATGCTGACGTCGTGGGCCTTGAGGTCGAAGCTGAGGTCGAGATTGCCGAAATCGATTCCGTAACTGCGGGTGGACGGGTCCTGTCCGAAGTTGACCATCCTGTAGCGGGCGTTCTTCACGTTGACCCGGTGTATGGTGAACAGGGAGTCCAGCGTCATCGGGTTGTCGGAGCCGCCGTTAATGCGGAAGATGCGGGTGACATTCAGCGAATACTCTTCTCCGTGCTCCATGGCCAGCTGGAAGAGGACGTCTTCCGCATCGACCCTGCCTATCCTGATGCCGCTCTTTCTGAAAAAAGACAGGGGGGATATGGTGGCCGACAGCTTGCCTATGTGGGCGAGGGTGTCGAGCGTGCCGCAACCGAGGCTGTAGCGGTCGGGGCACGGGTTCTCGTCAATGATGGTGACGTCCTTCAGGGTGACGGCGTTGAAGGGGTGGAGCTTGACGGAGCCGATTTCCAGGCGGCCGTCGATGGCGCCCTGGAACTTCTCTACGGCGTAATGGGCAAGACCGGTCTGCACTCCGGGGAACTGCATTATCAGCAGTCCGAAGAGCACAAGGATGATGATGGCGCCTATGATGCGGGCCGCTATGTATCTTGCCTTTCCGATGACCAAATAAGCCTTAAACCTACAAATTTAATAATATTTTGCTAAATTTGCGCTCTACAGATATGGCAGACATCATTCTAGGCATAGAATCCTCCTGCGACGACACTTCCGCCGCCGTTATCCGCGACGGTTGGCTCCTGTCCAACGTCATCGCCTCGCAGGATGTCCACAAGGCCTACGGCGGAGTGGTCCCGGAGCTCGCCTCCAGGGCCCACGAACTCAATATAGTCCCCGTCGTGAGCGAGGCCCTGTCCCGTGCCGGGGTGTCTGCCTCCGATCTTACGGCAATCGCTTTCACCCGCGGCCCCGGGCTCCTGGGCTCGCTGCTGGTGGGCACATCCTTCGCCAAGGCGCTGGGGCTTTCCCTCGGCGTGCCCATCGTGATGGTCAACCATCTCCAGGGGCATATCCTGGCCGATTTTATCAAAGAGCCGGGAGTAGAGGTACGCCAGCCCTCGTTCCCCTATCTGTGCCTGCTGGTAAGCGGCGGCAATTCCCAGATAGTCCGTGTGGACAGCCCGCTGGAATATACGATCCTCGGCCAGACTATCGACGACGCGGTGGGGGATGCCTTCGACAAATGTTCCAAGATGATGGGCCTGGGCTATCCCGGAGGCCCTGTCATCGACAGGCTCGCCAAGCAGGGCGACCCTACCCGCTTCAAGTTCGCCAAGCCGCGCGTACCCGGACTTGATTACTCTTTCAGCGGCATCAAGACATCCCTGCTCTACTTCGTACGGGACTGCATGGCCGAGGACCCTTCTTTCATGGACAACAACAAGGAGGACATCTGCGCCTCGTTCCAGAAGGCCCTGATAGACATCCTTATGGACAAACTGGTCAAGGCCGCGCGCCAGACCGGCATACGCGAGGTCACCATGGGCGGCGGCGTCAGCGCCAACAGCGGCCTGCGGGAGCGTCTCGCAGCCGAGGGCGGCAAGCGCGGCTGGAACGTATTCATCCCGCCGTTCAAGTTTACGACGGACAACGCCGCGATGATAGCCATCGCCGGCTATTACCATTACCTTGCCGGAGAACGGGCTCCGCTCAGCGTCGCCCCGGTTTCCCGCATGGCCGATTTTCAATGATGCAAGCATATGGAAGGTAACCTGATGGCCAGGCGGATACGCAGTATCCTGTTGGTATGCAATAGCTATGACGCTTTTTCGCTGGAGGAGGACGGGCGCATCGACACCCGTATCGCCCGCGAATACGCCGACCTCAACCTCAGCAATCCGCCCCGTATCCGGCGTGCCGAGAGCACCGCGGAGGCCCTGGAACTGCTCTCCTCCGGCGAGCGCTTCGACCTCGCCATCACCATGTACCAGGTGGGGGAGGTAAGCGTCTATGACTTCGCCTCACGCGCCAAGCAGGCCGATCCGTCGATGCCCGTGGTCCTCCTGTCGTCTTTTTCCCGGGAGGTTTACCGTCAGATAGAAGAGACCGCCAGCACCTGCATCGACTACGTATTCTGCTGGAACTACAACACGGATCTCATCATCGCCATAATCAAGCTCCTGGAGGACTCGCTGAACGCCGACGCCGACATCCTGGAATCCGGAGTGCAGGCCATCCTGCTGGTGGAGGACTCCATCAAATACTATTCGACATACCTTCCGGCGCTGTACAACATGGTGCTCCAGCAGAACACCCGTTCCATCCTGGACGCCCTCAACGAGCAGCAGCAGATCGCCCGCAAAAGGGCGCGCCCCAAGATATTGCTGGCCACCAACTTCGCCGACGCCGAGCATTACTACGAGCGTTATAAGGACAACCTGCTCGGCATCATATCCGACATCGGTTTCGTCATGAAGAAAGGGGACAAGCCGTCCACCGAGAAACTCGACGCCGGAGTGCAGCTGTGCCGCCTCGTCCGGGCCGACAACCCCCGTATGCCGTTCCTCATGCAGTCGTCGCAGGCCAGCATGCGCAAGGTGGCGGAAAAGCTTCACGCAGGCTTCCTGCTCAAGCAGTCCAAAACCCTCACCCAGGAACTCGGAGAGTATCTGGAGAGGGAGTTCGGCTTCGGTGACTTCGTGGTGGTGGATCCGTCCACCGGACTGGAGACCGCACGGGCCTCCAATCTGCTGGAGTTCGAGAACGCCCTCCGGGGGATGTCGGTCAAGACTTTCACCCGTCTTACCGAGAATGACTACCTGTCCAAGTGGCTGTATGCCAGAGGCTTGTTCAGCATCGGACGCTTCCTCGAACCCATCCGTCCCGAGGACTTCACGGACCAGGAAGAGCACCGTCGCCTGGTGGTGCGCGCCGTCCATGAGTTCCGCATCCAGCAGGCGCTCGGGGTGGTGGCCGCGTTCGACCCTTCAAGCTACAACGACGCCATCTGGTTCTCCCGCTTCGGCACAGGCTCCATCGGCGGAAAGGCCCGCGGACTCGCGTTCCTCAACCATATCCTCCAGAAGCATCAGCTTTACGACCGCTGGGAAGACGTCCGCGTGACGGTACCCCGTACGCTTGTGGTCACGACCGACTGGTTCGAGCGCTTCATCCAGGAAAACGGCCTCAAGTACGTGGTCAATTCCGACGTCAGCGACTCCGAGCTGCTGTCCGAGTTCGTGTCCTCGCCCCTTCCGAGGGAGCTTCTGGACGCGCTTCGCGTGTTCATCCGTGTCGTGCGGCGTCCGCTTGCCGTGCGTTCGTCTTCCAAACTCGAGGACTCCTACCATCAGCCATTCGCCGGCGTGTATTCCACCTATATGATTCCGCCGGCGCAGAACGAGGACCAGCAGCTGCGAATGCTGTCCAGGGCAATCACCAGCGTGTATGCCAGCGTGTATTTCTCGTCGGCCAAGAGCTATATCGTATCTTCCGGGAATGTCATTTCCGAGGAACGTATGGCGGTGGTCATCGAGGAGGTCTGCGGCAGCAGGCAAGGGGAGTATTTCTTCCCTACGCTGTCCGGCGTGGCTCGTTCGGTCAATTTCTACCCCGTGGGGCACGAGACTCCCGAGGACGGCATCGTCAAGCTGGCCTACGGACTCGGCAAGGCGGTGGTGGACGGGGAGCAGGTGCTGCGTTTCTCGCCCCGGTACCCCAAGCACGTGTTGCAGACATCCACACCGGACCTCACGGTGCGTGAGACCCAGCGGGTGATGTACGCCCTGAGCATGCAGCCGGAGAAATTCAAGGCTTCCGTGGACGATTCCGTCAACCTGGACAGGCTGGCCATTTCCGACTGCACGGACTTCCCTTCGCTCAAGCGCGTGGCCTCCACATGGGACCTCGGGAATATGCGTATAGTGGATTCTGCACTGCCTGAAGGCCCCAAGTATATAACCTTCGCTTCCATGCTCAAATACAACACTTTCCCTATTGCGGAAATCGTGTCGGAGCTGCTCAGGATTTCGCGCAGCGAGATGAAGAGCGAAGTGGAGATAGAGTTCGCCGCCGACTTCGATTCCGACGGCCGGGCCGAGTTCTCGGTGCTGCAGGTGCGGCCCATTTCCGCCGACTCCCGCCTGGCCGAGGTCGACTGGTCGGGGGTCGACACTTCCGGATCCTTCCTGCTGTCCGGATGCGCCCTGGGGACAGGCTGGATAGAAGGGGTGAAGGATATAGTCTATCTCAAGGAATCGGGTTGGGACGTGTTGCGCACCGCAGAGATGGCGCGGGAGATTTCCGCCCTGAACGCCTCCATGCGGGCAGAGGGCGCGGGTTACGTGCTCATAGGATTCGGCCGATGGGGGACGAGCCAGCCTTCGCTGGGCGTCCCGGTTGCCTGGGGCGACATTTCCGAGGCCAAAACCATCGTGGAATGCTCTCTGGAGAACTATCAGATCGACCCCAGCCAGGGAACGCACTTCTTCCAGAACCTGACTTCCTTCAACGTCGGTTATGTCAATGTGAACGGCTTCGCGAGGCCAGGTGAACTGGTCGATTTCGGCTGGCTGGACTCGCTGCCCGCCGTGTCCGAGAGCGGGTTCCTCCGCCACGTACGCCTGCCCGCCGACCTTATAATCTGCGTGGACGGCAAGACAGGCAAGGCCTTCATGAAGAAGGGCGATTAAAGCTGGGATATCTTTACCTTGGCGAAGACATCGCCTGCAGACATCTCGATATAGGCCTCACGGGCTTTCCCGGTGGTATTTTCGTCAGCCGTTACTACCAGCTGGTTATGGCATTCATCCGGCACTGTCGCGTGATACCATCCGCCGTCGAGGTTATTATTCGACTCCGAAACGACGTAGTTGGTGTGATACCACTTTCCGTTGACGTATTCGCCATTCTCATATCCTTCGCAGATAAACCAGCCTTTGTAATTCAAAGCGGTGACGGTTGCCGTGCCGCCCTGGGACGGGAACTCGACGGCGTCCTGGCTCAACTGGATTGATGGCCAATTGCCATCTTCGGAGGAGTCGGAATCATCAGCATCCTGGGCGTTTTGGGCGCCTTCGGGGGATTCGGGATTATCGGCATTTTGGGCATTTTGGGCATTTTGGGCGCCTTCGAGGTCTATGGTTTCCTCGGGGGTGTCGGCATCGGGTTCGTTAGTGAGGTTGTCGCTGCTTCTGTCGCAAGAACAGAGCGCCATCGCTGCCACCGCAGCCAGGAGTAACAGTTTCTTCATATTCGCATATCTTTTTCTCTTAAATGTATATTTTCCTGAAATCTTGCATCGTCGGTTGATTTTTTTCGGGTGTCGTCGGGGGTGCTTTTATCAGCACCTCCAACGTCATTTTGGGCCCTTTTTGCTGCCAGGGGTGCCGGTGTAAGCACCCCCGACGACAGAGTCTTTTAGGAGAGTCTGCGGGAAGCGTCGGCGAGGGCGTCCCGGAAGACTTCGCTGAGGGTAGGGTGGGCGTGGATGACGTCGCAGGCCTGGCGGACGGTGGCGCCGAGGGCGATGAGGACCGCCGCCTCGTGGATGATGTCCGAGGCGTGGGCGCCGAGGATGTGGGCGCCGAGCAGGCGGCCG
>JAFZZW010000044.1 GCA_017615615.1 Bacteroidales bacterium | reverse complement strand
TGGTGGTCTCCGAAGATGGAGAGGGCGTGGCTTGCAAGGGCGCGGGCGGATACATGGAACACTGCGGGAAGGAGTTCGCCGGCAATCTTGTACATGTTGGGGATCATCAGCAGAAGGCCCTGGGATGCGGTAAAGGTGCTGGTGAGTGCGCCTGCCTGGAGGGAACCGTGCACTGCGCCCGCGGCGCCGGCCTCGCTCTGCATCTCGGTGACTTTGACGGTCTCTCCCCAGAGGTTCTTCTTGCCCTGGGCAGCCCATTCGTCGATGTTCTCCGCCATTGTGGAGGAAGGTGTGATAGGGTAAATGGCCGCATGCTCGCTGAACAGATAGGCGATGTTGCTGGCGGCCTGGTTACCGTCACAGGTGATGAATTTTTTCTCTTTTGCCATATTATAGATGTGTGGTTATTGGATTCCTTGGATGATGATGCTTTCGTCGGGGCCGGCCGTGCGCTTGACAAGACCCTGCAGGACCGTTCCGGGGCCGATTTCCGTGAACTCGGAGGCGCCGTTGGAGAGCATGCGCCTGACGGTCTGGGCCCAGCGTACGGGGGAGGTGAGCTGGCGAAGGAGGTTGTCTTTTATGACTGACGGGTCAGTTTCCGGGGCGGCCGTAACGTTCTGATATACGGGGCACCGGGGGGCGCTGAAACCGGTGGCTTCAATGGCCAGGGCGAGCTTCTCGCGGGCGGGCTCCATGAGAGGGGAGTGGAAGGCGCCTCCTACGGGAAGGGGAAGGGCACGCTTGGCCCCTGCCTCTTTGCATGCGGCGCAGGCTGCGCTCACGGCTTCCGCCTCTCCGGAGATGACTATCTGGCCGTCGCTGTTGTAGTTGGCGGGTACGACTATGCCGGGAGTCTCGGAGCAGATGCGTTCGATTTCTTCCGTGGCAAGGCCGATGATGGCCGCCATGGCGCCGGGATGGGCCTCGCAGCACTCCTGCATGGCGGCCGCACGGGCGGCGACCAGGCGGAGGCCGTCGGCGAAAGAAACGGCGCCGGCGGCCACGAGAGCGCTGAATTCGCCCAGCGAGTGACCGCCGACCATATCGGGAACAGGGAGGGAAGAGCATTCGGCGAGTACCACCGAATGCAGGAAGACAGCCGGCTGTGTGACGCGGGTTGCCCTGAGGTCTTCCGCAGACCCGTTGAACATTATGTCCGTTATGTCGAATCCCAGGATCGAGGAGGCTTCATCCATCATGGCCTTGGCGCGTAATGAGCTGGAGTACAGTTCTTTACCCATGCCGGTGAACTGGGAGCCCTGCCCGGGGAATACAAATGCTCGTTTCATCTTGACAAAGTTAATCAATTTTTTCGTATTTTTGCAAACCATTTCAGGCCCCTGTAGTTTAATGGATAGAATTTCGGATTCCGGTTCCGACGATAGGCGTTCGATTCGCCTCGGGGGTACAAAAAAACGGCTCTAATTCTTTGATTGAGCCGTTTTTTGTCTATTTTTGCAAAAGAAACTCCCAAGCGTGGCTTCACTGGCAAGAGTTCTGCCACGCCGATTGCAGCTATCGTCTGACGATAACAACAGTCTTGATAATCAAGAATCTGAACATTGTTGTTCACAGAAGGAGTTTTACGGGATCCTTCCCATTATTGGGGCCGGCTTGCCGGCTCCTTCTTTATTGCCATTCTTAAATATCGGGGAGTCGTATCGTATTGCTATTTGAATTCGTATTCGGAAAGGTTCTGCAGGCCGGGAATTCCGTAGTAGGATTCAACCAGATCTCCTTTGAGATAAATCTGACGGCCCAGGAGTTCGGGGTGGTCAACCAGGTTCAGCGCATCCCTTATGCCGCCCTTGGCAAGTTGTACGGAGAGGCATTTGGATTTGTCTTTCGTGGAGCTTTTGCCTGCGAGGACCAGATTCGTGCGGGAGGAGAACGGGGCACTGAACGAGCATTTGCTGGACGACAGGTCTCCTCCTACGATGAATCCGTATACCCAGGTGTCTTCCTCGGGTGCATGCTCCCTGGCCTCGGATACGCTGTAGGCTTGCTCCTTGCCGCTTCCGGAGCCTCCGCCACCGCCTATCACGAAGCTTTCATCGGTCCAGTTGCGGGTGGTGTCCACCTGTACCTTTATTCCGCTGCGGCTGGATTCCGTGCCGGTGTTGACGCCCAGGGTGAGAATCTGCTGGGGCTCCAGGCGGGTCGTGAAGATCGTGGTTTCGCTGCCGCCGTCGGCCATGTCGAGGTTGACTGTTCCCGGCAGGAAGTAGGCTATGCGTTTTTCGGTGTATGAGTACATGAGCCGGCCGGAACTGGCCTTGAGGTAGAGTACGGCGTTGGGGTAGGTGGTGAGGAATGACGGGTCTATGCGCAGGCGTATTCCCGAATTGAGCTGTACGCACGCGAGCGTGACGACCGTGGTCTTCCCGGCCTTGATGGATGCGACCTGGGTGTCTCCGTACTGTGGCGTGTCGAACAGGGGGGCGCTGAAGTCGCAGTTGCGGGCGCTGACAGTGTAGGTGCCTTCGTCGAGCTGCATGTTTTCTTCCACCGCACCGTAGAGGCCGTCGAAAATACTCTGGCCGTTGGAGTCGGTGATGGTGAGAATGAAGTCGTTGGTGTCCGGGAAGGCGGCGCGGGTTGAGGGGACGGTGCCGTCTGCGAACCGGATCTGGAGGGTTCCCTGTCTGCTGAAAGTCTGCATGAGGCTTTCGCATGAGGCCACTGCCAGCAGGGATGTGGCCGCGAGGAGCGTTGCGATTATCTTTTTCATAGTATTCGAGTTTTTTATCGCCCGCAATATACGCTTATATTCGTCACACCTCTTTAAAAATTCGCAAATACTAATTGTCAATAATATCTTTTGAAAGAATCTGGCTTCTCTTTTCAATTCTCGCTTCGCTCCGCGGGAAGAGGCCAGCAAAACTTCCGCTTCGCTCCATCCCTCCCACTGTCCCT
>JAFZZW010000043.1 GCA_017615615.1 Bacteroidales bacterium | reverse complement strand
GCCCGGGTCTTGCGATAGAGCCAGGTCTCGGATATGCCGTAGCGCGTGAGAGCTTCGTCTTTGGATATCACTTTGTCCGGAGGGTTGCCGGAGTCTGCCTTGCTTTCAGGGATGAGGTTCTGCAGCTGCTCTCTGGGAATCCTGATCGAGCGGGCGCTGATGCGGATGGGGGAGAGCGTGCCTTCGTCTATTAGCCGGTAGATGGTGGGGCGGCTGACATTGAGTAGGCGGGCTGCGTCGGAGATGGAGAGCTGTTGTTTTGTTTCGAGCTTGGAGCGTTTGGCCTGGGCCTTGGCAAGGGCTGCCTGGTACCTGCGGTTCTCGCGCTCAGAGCGGTCGCCTCCAAGGGTACTGCACTCGGGGGAGCAGTAGACTTGGTTCTGGTTGTAGGGAAGGAAGGGCTTCCCACAGATAGGGCATTTTCGCTCTTTGATCTCCATCGATTTTTGCATTTTTCTCCGATATTTTGTTTCGTGGCTCGTTCGGGGGAGCCGGGATGGCAGAATCGGAGGATCTGCCGGGGATTGTTGTAAAAGTTTGTAAAATCCTGCACAACTCGCAAAAGTTCATTTGCGCTTGTACCACGGATGGTCCATATGTGGTACAAAAATAAACAAAAAATCGATAAACAACAAAAAGGTGAAAAAAATACAGCGACTTGGTTAAATCGCTGTAAATCAAAGTATTATGTTTGCGGAATTTTGCGCAGTTTAGGGCGCTGGGAGGGGCGTCATTTTCCGATGCAGAACCTCCCAAACACTTCGCCTAATACGTCGTCCGGGGTGATTTCGCCGAAGATGAGGCCGAGGTGGCGGGTGGCGGAGCGGAGGTCTTCCGACAGCAGGTCCGTGGGGGTGGAGGAGGAGAGGCCTTGAAGGAAGCGGGAGAGGTCTTCGGCGGCGCATTGAAGGGCGTCGAAGTGGCGGGCGTTGGTGACCAGGAGGGCGTCGGAGGCGGCCAGGAGGGCGGCGTCGTCGGACGCGACGGCTTCGCGGAGGGCGTCGAGGCCTTCGCCCGTTACGGCGGAGACGTCGAGGGCGGAGGGGATGCCGAGCTGTGTGCAAAAAGCAGCGGTTTTGCACACGGGGGAGGGGAAATCGGCAGGTTCGTGTGCAAACGGGCCTGTTTTTGCACACGGCAGCAGGTCTACCTTGCTGCGAATCCAGATTACCCGCGTATCCTTCTGCAGATGGGCCTTGACATCATCCACAACACCAGCCAGCTCGGAAACCGGAGCTGTTCCGTCCAGAAGGACTATTACTACCGATGCCTGCTCCATCTGGGCGACCGAACGCTCGATTCCCATCTGCTCGACGACCTCCGATGTTTCGCGAAGACCCGCAGTATCGATAAACCGGTATTGTACGCCCTTCAGGACCAGAAGTTCTTCTACGGTATCCCGCGTCGTCCCGGGTATGGAAGACACTATTGCCCGCTCTTCGCCAAGCAGGGCGTTGAGCAGAGTGCTCTTGCCGCTGTTCACGGCGCCGACTATAGCCACGGGGATGCCGCGCTTGAAGGCATTTCCCAGCCTGAACGACCCGGCGAGCCGCCGTATCTCTTCCAACGCCTCCGCGGCGAGCGACTGAAGCTTGCTCCTGTCGGCGAATTCCACTTCTTCCTCGGAAAAATCCAGTTCCAGCTCCAGCAGAGCCGACAATTCCACGATCCTGCCACGGAGCTCCCGCAGGCGCGATGAGTATGCACCGCGAAGCTGCGAGTACGCAAGCTTGTGCGCTGCCGCCGACTGGGCCGATATGAGGTCGGCTACCGCCTCTGCCTGGGCGAGGTCCATTTTGCCCGACGTAAAGGCCCTGCAGGTGAATTCCCCTGGCTCAGCGGGACGTGCTCCCTGTGCGCACAGCCGCTCCAGAAGCGTGGAAACGATATACGGAGACGCATGGCAGGAAATCTCCACCATATCTTCCCCGGTATAAGAATGCGGAGCGCGGAAAATGCTTACCAACACCTCATCCAGATCTGCAACGACTCCGAACCTCAGGCAGAATCCCGGCGCATCCGATATGCAGCCACGGCGAAGCGAGACCACCCGGTCCGCCAGAGCATGGCAACCGGTGCCGCTGAGCCTTACGATGCTCACGGCCCCTCCACGTCCCGACGCGGGAGCGCAAATGATGTCATCGGCGGGATGCAGCATAGTCAAAATAATCTTTAATGGATTGTTCCAGTGGCGTCCGGGGCATATTCAACCTGGTGCGGGCGCGGGTATTGTCGTAATATTCTTCTACCAGCAACTGGCGGATGTTGCGGCTGGTGGCGACGACTCTGCGCCCTTTCCGCTCGATGCGGTCGAACACCTTTCCGACGGAGATGCAAAGCCCGGCAGGCAGGGTGAAGCACTTCTGCCTGTACCCGCACACGCGTGCCTGGATGGCATAAAAGTCTTTGAAAGTGTATGCCTGACCGGTAGCGAGAAACCTGCCGGAGGCCCGCTCGTCATCGATGGCATTGGCTATGGCGGCCGCAACGTCCCTCACGTCCACGAAACTCTTGCCGCCGCGGGGGACTGCCATGAGCGGCTTCCTGTAAGCGGCGTCAAGCAGTTTGCCGGATGAAGGCTTGCGGTCGTACGGCCCGACCATGAATCCGGGAAGGATGATGACGATGCGCGTGCGAAGATGGGTGGATGCAAAATCGGCCAGCAGCTTCTCGCTCTCGAGCTTGCTGCGTGCGTAGAGGGATGCGGAGAAAGGTCCGCCGAAAGGGGTGTCTTCGTTGGACGGATTTCCGGCAGTACCCGGATCCACGGTATTTGAGGTGCTTACATCCACAAGAACTCCTCCGGAACGGCTGTCCAGCAGTTGCGCCAGACGGAGAGGCAGGAGGGCGTTGACGGGGCGGTAATCCTCCGGGCTCGGGAGGGACATGTCCGTCACTCCGGCGCAATTGACTACGCTGCTGCATCCGGAGACCGCCTGCTCCAGCACGGAGTCGCTGAGGATCGAACCGCGGATGACATTCAGTTGCCCGGCGGAGGCGCATTCAAGCACGCCCCGGTCAATACTGGCGCCGTCCCGGAGGACGATACGCACCTTCCGCCCCTGCCGGAGCAGGAGATTGAGAAGATTGTGTCCCAGGAAACCGGAGGCGCCGAGCAGAAGAATCATTGCCTTAGGTGGAGTTCGTGTGTGGCGATGTCGAATTCGACGTCCTCGCCCATGTGCTTGCCGAGGTCGTCGGAAATCTTGATGACCTTCTCCCACGGGTCTTTGGCGCTCATGCGGCAGCGGCTCAGCTTCATCACGATGTTGGCGGCCTTGTATCCGGGGATGCCGGGGTCGCATGTGAGGTTGGTGCCGATGCCGGCGCTGACCTTGATGCGGCCGCGGAAATGAGCCGCCACCTTGCTGTATTTGGGGAAGTCGAGGGCATTGCTGAAGACGAGAAGCTTGGTGCGGGGATCGATGCCGAATTCCTCGAGGCGGGCGATTATCATCTCGCCGATCTCTATCTCGTCGCCGGAATCCTGGCGGAAGCCGTCAAGCAGCTTGGCCTGCTTGAGGGTGAGGGTGCGCAGGAAAGATGCGGTGGTGAATGTATCGATCAGGGCCGTTCCGAGTGCGCCGTCATACACGGTAATCCAGTCTTCAAGTCCGAGGTAATTGGCCCTTTTGTAGCCGAATACGCCGCTGTGGAACATCATCCACTCATGCGGGAACGTGCCCACGGGGATGAGGCCGAACTGCATGGCGTACAGTACGTTGGACGTGCCGGCGCAATACTTGGGACAAGCTTCCTTGAGACGGCGTACCACGGCTTCGTGAAGCTCGGATGAGAATCGCCTGCGGGTGCCGAATTCGGAGAATACCAGGCCCTCTGCATTTGCCATGGCAATCTTATCGTCCAACTTGGAGAGTGCAAGGGCGGTGTCTGCCTTGAACCTGCGGTTGCGGAGCTCGGCGACCGTTGCGAGGATGGGAACCTCGTAGAGCGTGACTCTATAAAGGAGGTCCGTGACGTCGATTTTCAGGTGGCCTTCCTCGTCGAGCCTGCAGTCTATCTTGTCCAGCTCGAAGCGGAAGCCGCGGAGCCACTCCCAGTAGTTGCGGCTTATGTAGCGGATATGCGTGGTGACGTATGAGAATTCATCGTCGGTCAGGGCAAGCGCGCACATGTCGGCAAGGGATGCACGAAGATCTGCGAGGAACGACTCGTCATAGACTTCCTTTGCGCGGTCGTTGAAGGTGAATGTGCCCTCCGCAAGCGGGTAGAGCTGGAAATATGCGTTGGACGTGCTGAACTTGTAGAGGTCGGTGTCCAGGATGCTTTTGACCATGGTATCAATATTTGAAGCTGCTGCCGCCCACGAATTCGCGGAGCAGGGAGGTTGGCGGGATTTCGCGGTCGCTGACCGGGGTGAAGTAGCTGAGGAATTTCAGCAGGCGGTTGGCCTCGCTGTACTCGGGACAGTTGCGGGGGACGGTGGACAGGATCTGCTCGGCATGGACGCGTATGACGGCGAATTCAACCAGATAGGCGGAATTGAACAGGACGTCGGCGGTTTCCTGGAACGGGTATATCCACTTGACCTCGGCCCTGCGGACGTTGGGCCAGTTGCTGATGGTCTCCCGGGCGGTGAAGGCGCCTTTGTTGAAGTCGCGTACGATCCTGCGCAGCAAGCGGTTGTCGCTGGTGGGGATGCAGTTGTGGTCGTCCAGGGAGATGCTTATGATGGTGTTGATGAAAATCTTGTACTTGGCTTCGTCCGGAATCTTTGCGGTGAGAGCGGGGTTGAGGGCGTGGATACCTTCAACCAGCAGGACGGTGCCGTCGTCGACCTTGAGCGTCTTGCCGTTGAACTCGCGGAGGCCGGTGACGAAGTTGTACTCCGGCACGCTTACTTCCTCGCCGTTCAGCAGCTTGAGCAGGTCTTCCTGCATGGCGTCATGGTCTACGGTGTCGAAGTTGTCGAAGTCGAAGGAGCCGTCGGGGAAGCGGGGGGTGTCGAGCCTGTTGACGAAATAGTCGTCCGTGGAAACGGACACAGGACGCAGTCCGCAGGCCATAAGCTGGGTGCTCAGGCGCTTGGTTACGGTGGTTTTGCCGCTGGAGCTGGGGCCCGTGATGAGAACGAGCCTGAGAGAACCGTTGCGGTAGCGCTCTTCAATTTCTTCCGCTATCTTGACTATCTTCTTTTCCTGCAGGGCTTCGGCCACCTGGATAAGCTCGCCGGCATGTCCCTTTTCGCAGGCGTGGTTGACGTCGCCCACATTGTCCAGGTGCATGATGGCATTCCAGCGCATGTTCTCCCGGAAGACCTCGAAAGTCTTGGGCTGGGGCTCGAAGGGCGTGAGACGGTCTGGGGCGTGGCGGTCGGGGACGCGCAGGAGCATGCCGTCCTCGTAGGGGGAGAGTTCCCACACCTTGAGGTAACCGGCAGAGGGGACCAGGGCGTCGTAATAGTAGTCCGGGGAGCCCTCCAGGGTGTGGTAGCGGATATACGGCTGGCCGCTGGTTTCCAGGAGCTTGACCTTGTCGTCATAGCCAAGGGAAGAAAAGATTCGTATGGCTTCTTCGTTACGGACTTCCACACGCTTGAACGGGGCGTTGCCTTCCACTATCTCTTTCATCCTGGACTTGATGCGCTCTACGTCCTCCGGGGTTACCGGGCTGCCTTTGCACAGCTCGCAGTAATATCCCTTGGAGATGGGGCGGCGCATCTTGATCTTGCTGCCGGGGAAAGTGTCGTGGGCTGCTTTGCTAAGGAGGAAGCAAAGGGACCTGCAGTAGGCGCTGCGCCCTGCGTAGGAACGGTAGTCGAGGAATTCAACGTCCCGGCTGTTGAAGGCGCGGTACTTGAGGCCCTGGGTTACGTTGTTGACCTTTGCGCAGAGGATGTCGCAAGGGCGGTCGAATTCAAAACAGGTGAGTGCTTCGGCGAGAGTGACCCCTTCCTGGAATTCCAGGGAAGTGCCGGTGTTCTTGCAATATATCCGTAACATATTGCCCACAAATTTAATAAAAAATGCTTACATTTGCGCAAATCCAAATCTAATTATGAGCGTACTTCATGTAATAGATCACCCCATGATTCAGCATAAGCTGAGCATTATGAGGCAGAAGGAGACCGGCTCCAAAGATTTCCGCCAGCTCCTCAAGGAAATATCCATCCTTATGGGATACGAAGTTACACGGGATCTTCCCCTTACGGACATCCAGATAGAGACACCCATCGGCCCCATGACCGCCAGCCGCGTACTGGGCCGCAAGATGGCAATAGTACCCATCCTGCGGGCCGGACTTGGCATGGTGGACGGACTTCTTGACCTTGTCCCGGTCGCCAAGGTGGGCCACATCGGCCTCTACCGCAACGAGACCACCCACAAGCCGGTCGTCTATTACTGCAAGCTTCCCGAGGATATCCAGGAGCGCCTCGTCATCGTGACGGACCCCATGCTCGCCACCGGCGGCAGCTCCTGCGACGCCCTCGCCATGCTCAAGGAGCGCGGAGTCGCCAACGTCCGCCTGATGTGCCTTGTAGCTGCCCCGGAAGGCATCGCCAAGGTTCAGGCAGAGCATCCGGATGTCGATATCTACGTGGCTGCCATAGACGAGCGCCTTAACGACGACGCCTATATCGTCCCCGGCCTCGGCGACGCCGGCGACCGCATTTTCGGAACGAAATAGATCAGATATGAAAAGACTGTTTGTATTGGCCGCGGCTTTGTTTGCCGCCGCATCCCTGGCCGTTTCCTGCAATTGGGGCGCCGACCTGGAAGACAGCTCCTGGGAAGTTTATAGGGTGGAAGAATGGTTCAACGGCAGGGTGGTAGCGTCAACCGACGTGGTTGGCGGCACTCTCGACGTCCGTGGGCACGGATATGACCAGACGTGGTATTTGAAAGTCCCGGAAATAGGCGTTCCCGGATATGACTATGAGCGTGAAGACGTATCCATAGTCAGGAGTTCTTCCAATGAGCTCGTGATCGATATGTTCTATTTCGAATACGATGACGTTTACCGGGAGGAATGCGATCTGTACTCGGCGTTCAAGGGTGTAAATATCTACAAAGCTTATTGGTACAATTCAAACACCGGAAAGACCGAGAGTTACTTCGTATATTTCAAACATAACGGCAATGCGGTCGAGGTGAGCGGCTCCTGGATTACGGAGAGCGATGACATCTGGACCGACGCCACAAGGGTATATTGCAGGCGCAGATAACGGCGCACGCATACAATGTAAAGCCCGGGGCCATACAAGCTCCGGGCTTTACATATCATTAGAGCGCGACGTTATCTTATATCTCTTGCGGAGACCTTGCTCATATTGTCCAGCAGGTCGACGTTGGTCTTGAATTCGTCCATGAGCTGGAGCATGAAATTCATGGCCTCGATGGGGTTCATGTCGGCAAGGAGCTTGCGCAGTATCCAGATGCGGTTGGCGCTGGCGCGGTCAAGCAGGAGGTCGTCGCGGCGTGTGCCGGAAAGGATGACGTTGACGGACGGGAAGATACGCCTGTTGCTGAGGTTTCTGTCGAGCTGGAGCTCCATGTTGCCGGTGCCCTTGAACTCCTCGAAGATGACGTCGTCCATCTTGGAACCGGTCTCGGTGAGGGCGGTGGCGAGGATGGTGAGGGAACCGCCTCCTTCTATGTTGCGGGCCGCGCCGAAGAAGCGCTTGGGCTTCTGGAGGGCGTTGGCGTCCACGCCGCCGGTAAGGACCTTGCCGGATGCGGGCTGCACGGTGTTGTAGGCGCGGGCGAGGCGGGTGATGGAGTCGAGCAGGATGACGACGTCGTGGCCGCACTCGACGAGCCTGCGGGCCTTCTCCAGGACCATGTTGGCAACCTTCACGTGGTGCTCGGCGGGTTCGTCGAAGGTGGAGGCTACTACCTCGGCCTTGACGCTGCGCTGCATGTCGGTGACTTCCTCGGGACGCTCGTCGATGAGGAGGACTATTTCGTAAACCTCGGGGTGGTTGTCCGCTATGGCATTTGCTATGCTCTTGAGTAGCATGGTCTTACCGGTTTTGGGCTGGGCGACGATGAGGCCTCGCTGGCCCTTTCCGATAGGGGAGAACATATCTACGATACGGCAGCTGGGATCCGTGGCGTGGCCGTGGCCGAGGAGGTTGAACTTCTCGTCAGGGAAGAGAGGGGTGAGGAAGTCGAAGGGAACGCGGTCGCGGATGAATTCCGGACTGCGGCCGTTGACGAACTTGATCTTCACCAGGGGGAAATACTTGTCGCCTTCGCGGGGAGGGCGGATCTCTCCTGTTACGGTGTCGCCGGGTTTGAGGGCGTTGAATTTAATCTGTTGCTGGGAGACGTAGATGTCGTCCGGGGAATTGAGGTAATTGTAGTCCGAAGAACGCAGGAAACCATAGCCGTCGGGCATTATTTCAAGCACGCCGGTGGCCTCTACAGTGCCTTCGTATTCAATGCGCTGCTTCTGGGGACGCTGCTGCTGTTGCTGTGGCTGCTGCGGCTTGGGCTGGCTTTGATTCTGGTTCTGCTGTGGCTGCTGGTTCTTGGCCGGCTGCCCTTCGTGCCTGGGGGCTTCTGCCGCGGGCTTGGCCGGAGCCTCGGACTGCGGCTCTGCAGGAGCCTTCTTCTTACGGCCGCGCTTGGCCGGAGCCTTGAGCTCTTCCGCTTTGGGCTCCTCCGGCTTGACGGCCTCTGCTTTGGGCTCTTCGGCCTTGGGCTGTTCGGTCTTGACAGCCTCGGCCTTGGGCTGCTCCTTGGCTTTTGCGGGGCGGCCCCTCTTGGGCTTTGCGGGGGTTTGGGCGGGGGATTGCGCAGGGGTTTCCGTAGCGGGCTTTGCGGGAGCCTCCGGAGCTGGGGCTTCCGCCGGTTTGGGCTCGGCGGCCTTGCTGCGGCGCGGACGGCCTTTCTTGGGCTTGTCTGCTATAGGTTTGAGAGATTCTGCCTTGGCTTCTGCTTCCAGGACGGCGAATCCCAGTTCTTCCAGTGAAGTGTGTTTGTTGAATTTGATCTTGAGATCTTTTGCCAATGCCTCAAGCTGTTCTCTGCTCATGGCATTGAGCTCTGCGAGTTTGTGTGTCATATTTAAAGATAGGGGAGACAGTTGATTGACGGTGCAAATATAAGAAAAAATTCTTATTTTCGCGCTATGAAACAGATCCTTCTTGTCATACTTCGGGCGGTCGCCGCAGTATTGTTGCTTGCGGCGATAATCATAACGGTTTTCTCCGTTTCGCCCATATACCGTTTCAGCAAGCCGCAGCCCTTCTCGGGACCCGATATCTACAATCCGTACGACGGTTTTTCCGGCAGCTGGAAGAAGGCTGTCTTCCATACACACACAAAGGTTGACAACATCCTCAACGAATGCCCGGAATACCCCGATGTGGTCTATGACGACTACCGCAAGCTGGGATACGACATCATCACCTTCTCCAACCACAACACCCTTACGGAGCATCCCTCGGATACAAGCCTTCAGGTCAATGTCTATGAGCACGGGTACAATATCTCCAAGTTCCACAAACTGGTATTCAACCCCTCCCGGATGCACCTGTTCGACCATATCCTTCCCCTGTTCGCCTCCCAGAAGCAGTGGCAGTATGATTATCTGGGAGCGGACGCCGACTTCATTATGATGAATCACCCCGACCGCACCCTGTTTCACGGCTCCCGCGCCATGCGCCTGCTTACCGGCTACCGTTTCATCGAAGGGGAATGCGGGTATGACACCGGCCTCCTTCGCTGGGACCAGGGACTCAGCGCCGGGCATTATTCATACAACCTTCTCAGCGACGACTGCCACGACACAGGCAACCACCGCAAGATAGCCCGCCGCTGCTCGTGGATTGATGCCCCGTCCGGCCGGTATGAAGACCTTGCTCCGGCCCTTGCCGCCGGGCGGTTCTATACCATGCGCATACCCGATTTCGGTGACGGCGACTGGGATGTCAAATACGCCATGAACGCCAGTCTTCCGGGAATTACCTCCGCCGGAATGAGGAACGACTCCGTTTACGTGTGCCTTTCCGCCCCCGCCCGCATCGAGGCCCGAGGCCAGGACCATGCCCTCCTTGCGGAGGCCAATGGCACCGAATTGTCGTATAAACTGGGTGAAGACGAGCCTTACGTGCGTTTCTCGGCGTTTTTCGATAACGGCGTGGCGGCGTATACCAACGCCTTTGCCAGGTATAACTCACGCATGACCGATTCGCCGTACGTGGTAAGCCCTCACAGGGTAAACGTATTCCTTACGGTATTATTCAACCTCGGCCTGCTGATCCTGCTCGTTTTCGAGCTTCTGGCTTTCTGGCTGGTTCTGACGTACAAAAAAAAGAAATCCCGTCCGACGGTAGAGCAGCTGCGCTTCCGGGGCATCGTCCCTTAGCCGTTCTGCATTGCCGGGTTCATCTTTTACAATAAAGTAGCAGGGCTTGTCGATCGGGCCCCTGCAGAGCCATTCGAAGTCGTCGCAACTGTTCTGCGGCTGCCGGTCCGTATAGAAGTATTGGGCGTAGCTCTTGAAATACGCCGGCTGCACGTAGCAGTCTTCACCCTGGCGTTCGATGCAGAAATCCACCGCCGAGGCCTGGCTGTATTTTTCTATCTGGGGAACGGCGCAGAGGATCGCTACCATTGAGAAAACGACGTATCCTGCCCCCAGTATGCCGAAACTGCGGATGCTGAGGCTCCTGCGGAAACTGGTGCAGAACCACACTGTCGTGACTACCAGCAACAGCCCTGCGAGAGTCACCGATTCGCTCCATTCGGACGTGGCCTCCATGCAGCTGACGGCGAACGGGTCCTGTATATACGGAATAAGGGCGTCCTTGAGCCTGTCGAAGTACACGAGGGTCCCTAGCACCAGAGCATATGCGCATGAAAGTATAATGAGGAGAATCCGCTGGATACGCCTGAATTTGAGCTGCCCGTCCATCATCCGTGCCGCAGCGAACGCTGCCAGATACGTCAGCGGGAAGTAGCAGAACGATGAATAATGGACAATCTTGGTCTTGACGATTGTAAACAGGATCAGCACCACCCAGAACGATATCATCATCCATGGATACAGTTCGGGCGCTGTTTTGGCCGGGAGACTGCATCCGGCCTCCTGATACAAAAAATCATCGACTCCGCTCGAATTTTCAAAGTCGGCCGGACGCAGTCTCCCGGCCTTGCGCCCGAACGTCGACAGGGCGAAAATCGATGCCGGAGCTACGCCGAGAAACAGCAGGACGAAATGGTATGCGAAGAAGCCTCCGTGCCCGGCGTCCTTGGTCTGGAAAAGCCTGATCTGGTACAGGATGAAATCCCGAATGACGTCCGCATGTCCCGACAGCGCAAGCACTATGAACCACGAGCCGCCGACAAGCGCAAAGACTGCGAAGAAAGCCGCCACGTCTTTCCACCGGAAGCAGAAACGGAACCTGCGTACGACAAGCCATACTGCAACGGTAAGGACGAATATGAGGAATCCTACCGGCCCCTTGGTCATGACCGCGAGCCCCAGGAACAAGGCGCTGAGTGCCGCCGGACGCACTCCCGGAGCCCTGGCGTACCTGGAGAAGAAGTATATCCCCAGGAAAATGAACAGGTTGAACCAGGGATCGATGATGCCCGACTTGAAATACAGGAAAGGCAGGAACGAAATGCCGTACATGAGCGTCCACAGGAGCCCGAAGCGTGTGTCTTCCTCCTTGCGCCCTATATTGAAAAGGACCAGCAGGGTGACTATGCCGCCCACTGCATTGGGAAAACGTGCGGCGAATTCACCGACGCCGAAAAGCTTCATGCCGAGCGCCTGCATCCAGATGAACAGCGGGGGCTTCTCCCAGAAGGGACGGAAGTTGATCTGAACGTCGAACCAGTCGCCGGTGACGAGCATCTCGCGTGCCGATTCCGCGAAGTTGATCTCGTCCCAGTCGAACAGCCTGACGCTTCCGATGCCCGGAAGGAACAGAAGGGCTCCCAATGCGGCCACCAGGAGGTTCAGCAGCAGGATGCGGCGCTTCATTTGTGGAATACTATGAATTTCTTGGCGGTGAAGTTCCAGATGAATACCAGGACGCTGGCGATCAGTTTTGACAGGAGGTAGAACAGGCCCATTTTTTCGGCGAAGAGCCACATGAGCAGTTCCGTGAGGCCCAGTCCCACGATGCCTATCAATACAAATACAAGCGCCTCCGCCGCCTTGCTCTTGAAACGGTGGGAGTCAAAAACCCAATGCGTGCTGAGCAGGTATGTGACCGCAAGGCCGGAGATGAATGCGATGGCCGTCCAGACCAGCAGGAGGTCTTCACCGAAGGCTTCCGTGAGAACGGTAAGTATCAGAAAGTCCACTGCCGTGGCGCTGAACCCGGAAATTCCGTAGCGGAATAGCTGCACCCACATGTTATTGGTGCGGTCTCTGAATAGCTGCCTGGGTTTCATCGCGCGGGGAACAGTTTTGAACGCATCAGATGCCATTTGCAAAGGCGGTACGTCAGGCTGACCCTCAGTACTCCCAGGCCATATACGGCGCTGCGCGCAAGGTTGATGGATGATGCGCCTTCAAAGTATTTGGTGGGGCAGGTGACTTCGCCGATCTTGAATCCCTCCCAGAATATCATGGCCGCCATCTCGTTGTCGAAGATGAAGTCGTCGGAACATGTTTCGAAATCGACTTTCCGCAGAACTTCGGCGCTGAATGCACGGTATCCGGTATGATACTCCGAAAGCTTCTGGCCGAGAAGTATATTCTGGGTGAACGTAAGGAACCGGTTGGATATGTATTTGACCAGGGGCATTCCGCCCTTGAGGGCGCCGCCGCCGAGGATGCGGGAACCGAATACTGCAGGATAGACCCCGTTGGCGATGATGTACGCCATGGATTCGATCAGGAGCGGGGTGTACTGGTAGTCCGGGTGGAGCATGACGACGATGTCGGCGCCGAGTTCCAGGGCGCGTTTGTAACAGGTTTTCTGGTTGCCGCCGTAACCTTTGTTGGTGGGATGGACGAGAATCTCGCTGATCCCGAGCTCGCGGGCCTTCGCCACGGTGCCGTCGCGGCTGCAGTCGTCGGTGAGGATTATCTCGTCCACTATGTCGCGAGGGACCTCGGCCAGAGTCTGTTCCAGCGTCTTCTCCGCATTGTATGCCGGCATCACGACGACTATTTTCTTTCCCCTTATCATCAGTTGTCCCAGTAGCTGCTGCTCTTCTTGATCTGAAGGATGTCCGCAAGCGCCGCAGCATTTGCCGCTATGCGGAACTGGTATGACGCCCAGGTGCCGGTCGGAACCCAGGATACGGATATGTTGAAACAGTGCAGGTCGTACGTGAAACTGAACTGCGTGGTGGTAATCTTCATGGCCTGGAGGTCGAAACCGGAACTGGCGTTGATGCTCAGACGCGGCGTAAGCCTGATGTTGCCGCTGGCCTGGAGGGTCTGGGTTATATTGTTGACGATGTCCAGTTCGCCTTCATTAATCTTATACTGCCGTGAGCAGCTGAAAGAGTAGCTGAGGTTGAGGGACCAGGGAACGTCCGGGTTGGTATAGTACAGCCACCCGCCAGGGATGTATTCTCCCGTGACCGGATGATAGAAGTACCTCTGGTAATAGCTCGCGGCTCCGTTTATGTTGGAACCGGCGCCACGGCCGTTCGGGTCCTTGCAGCCGTCGTTGCCCTGTATCTTGCCGTCTCCGGAAATCGAATACGATGCGGACGCGGAGATGTTCGTCAGACGCAGAAGGCCCTGGCCCTGAGTGACGGCGAATCTGGATATCCTCTTGCCGCCCGCGTTCACGGCGTACGGGTCGAATCCGGCGTTGGCACTGATGGAGATCTTCTCGAACAGGGACGTGGACATCGATATGTTGACGTTGTTCATGTTGAGGGAGTCTGCCAGGAAATTGTAGCCGGTGCTTATGTTGAACTGGTCGATCAGCTTGACTTTCTTGGTGCCGGTGCCGGTGGTGTCGGCGAAGTCGCGCACCTTGGCCTCCAGGTTGTTGCCGATGGAGATGTTGGCGGTGGCTGAACGGCCCTTGCCGGGAGGGGAGTTGAGGCTGCCCTGGTAGATGTTGTAGTCGTAGGTCTTCTCCTGGCCGTGGACGTCCGTGTACGCGAGAGTCCTGTAACCGTTGGCGTAGGTGCCAAGTTCCGGGGCGAAGTTCATCGACACCGACGGCGACACGACGTGCCTGATGGCCTGCACCTTGCTGAACCGGCCGAACTGATACATGCCGTAAAGGCGCGTGCTCATGGCGACGGACCCGGAGTAGCGCTGGGTTATGCCGAAGGTGTTGAACTGCGAGCTGGCCTGCTCTTCAACCTTGTCGGTTTCCGGATTGTAGGCGTATTCCTTCTTGCGGAACTGCCAGGACATGGCGTAACTTACGGACGGGTTGACGTTGAGGTATTTGAAAAGCTGGAAGTTGGGCAGACCGATGCTGAAGTTGTGGTTCATGCCGTTCTGGAACTTGTCCAGAAAACCCTCCTGTCCGAATTCGGACGCCTTGAAGTTGATCTTGTTCTGCAGGGAGGTGTTGTAGCCGATGGATATCTTTTCGTAGAACCGTTCCGTGCCCACCCTTACCTTGCGCTTGAAAGGGTAGAATGTGCTTACGGACAGCGTGACGTTAGGCAGGGTGAACGCGTACGAGGAATCCCTGGAACTCTGGGAGTGCAGGGCGTTGACGCTCATGTTAACCTTGCCGTTCCAGTTTCTGGAGTATGAAATGGATGACGATATCTGGTTCTGGAGAGCCTCGCTTACGGAACGGGAGTTGTACTTGTTGTTGCCCGGAGACGAGAAGTTGACGGATGCACTGAACGATGTACCGGGGTGAGCCTTGGGGTCCTGGGAATGGGACCACTTGACCGAGAAGTTGTCGAACTGCTGGAATTCGGGGGTCTCGGGCTCGCCGGTCTGGTCGTGGGAGTATGTGAAACCGAAGTTGCCGGTGAACTTGTACTTCACCATATAACGGGAGTTCACGTTGACGGCCCATGAGCCGAGGGTGTAGTAGTCGCCGGTGAGCGACAGGTCCAGGTAATCCCCGAAGACGAAGTACATGCCGGCGTCGCGCATGTAGAAGCCTCTGGCGTTTTCTTCGCCGAAGTTGGGCATGAGGAGACCGGTGGCCCTTTCCGGACGCTTGGGGATGAATCCGAAAGGCAGGCCGACGAATGGCAGCTTGACGTCCTCCACCACCAGGTATGCGGGCCCGAACACGGTTTTCTGAGTGGGCTTGGTCATGACTTTTGCGGCGGTGAGAGCAAGGTAGTAGTGAGGGTTGTCAAGTTCGCAGACGGTATATTTGCCGTCGGTCATGTTGATGCTCTCGTCGGGCATCATCTTGACCTTCCCGCCGTGCAGGAGGGCGTTTTCCTCGGTGGTGATGATGTTCTTGATGGATGATTTCTTGGTGTTGAAGTTGTATTTCACCTCATCCATGTTGTAAGTCTTTCCCTTCTGGGTCATGACGGGCCGCCCCTTCCATTCACCGTCCAGGCTGTCGTAGACGCCTTTGGCGAACACGGTGCCGGTATTCATGTCGTATTGCATGTAAGCGGCGGTGAGCTTGATGTCCTGGTATTCCACGGTCACATCGCCGTAGTAGTAAATCATCCTCTGGCCGTCGGTGAATACTTCCACGATGGAGTCTTTGGCGGCCGAGAATGCGGGGGCTTCCAGGGAGCTCATGCTGCGGAGGGCGGCGGAGTCGGCGCGGCGGACGGAATCGGCCCTGTGCAGGGAGTCGAGCCGGGCGAGGGCCGCGGAATCGAGTTCCACGGTCTTTTTGGTTTTGGGTACGGCGTTGCTGAACACCTGCCTCTGACCTCTGCGCCCGACGGTCTGGGCGTCGAGGGAAAGGGTGGCCAGAATCAGCAGAAGCCCCGCAAAAACCAATCGCCTGAAAGTACTCAAATTACAAAATTTTCATTAAATTTGCAATCGACAAATTTAGCATTTATTTTTGAAACGCGCAATTTACTTGGTCCTCGCCGCCGTCCTTGCGGTCTTGCCGGCAGCGGCCCAGGATTTCAGCCTGAATACTGTCGTGATAGATCCCGGTCACGGCGGGACGGATCCCGGCGCCGTCAGCAGGGACGGCAAGAGCTACGAGAAAACTTTCACTCTGGACATCGCCAAAAAGCTGTCCGACAAAATCAAGGCTGAAAGTCCCGGGGTCAAAGTGATTCTCACCCGCGACAAGGACAACAGCGTTGCTCTCAATGACCGTGCCGCGATTGCAAACAAGAAGGGCGCGGACCTGTTTATTTCCATACACATCAATTCTGCCACATCCACTGCCCCCAGCGGATACTCTGTCCATGTCCTTGGCAAGTCGTCAAACAAGAACAGGGACCTTTTTGCATACAACATGGATGTTTGCAAAAGAGAGAACTCCGTGATACTCCTGGAAGATGATTACTCCACAAAGTATCAGGGCTTCGATCCTTCAGATCCCGAGTCGTTTATCTTCCTTCAGCTGATGCAAAACTCCAACCTCGAACAGAGCCTTGCATTTGCCGAGCTGGTCGCCGACGGACTCAAGGGCGGGCCCATTTCCACCGGGCGCGGCATATGGCAGGATCCGTTCCTCGTCCTGTGGCGCACGTCGATGCCCGCAGTTCTGATCGAGCTCGGCTTCATCTCCAATTCCTCCGACCTCGCCGTACTCAAGAAGGACTCCGAACGCGACAAGCTCGCCACGCGCCTGTGCAACGCGTTCAAGAAGTACAAGGCGGCCTACGACGGCACCATGGTTCTCGACGTAGAGATTGAGGATCAGCCCGCAAAGGCGGAGCCGGAGAAGAAAGATACCATGAAGGAGGAGACGAAGAAGGAAGAAGTCAGGAAAGAGGATGCTCCGGAGCAGGCCGCCGTCGCCGGAGTCAGGTACGGAGTCCAGATATTCGCAGGCTCCGCACGCCTGGGGAAGAAAGACAAGGCCTTCATGGGATATGAGCCATTCATCTACGACACGGGCAAGGTGTTCAAGTATATCATTTGCGTCGGAGACGATATCTCCGCCGTCAGAAAAAAACTCCCCGAAATCAGAAAAAAATATCCTGACGCTTTTGTCGTAAAAATCGAGGCCGACAGAGTTTCCATTGCCAAATAATAAAAATGCCAATTGCGTTTTTTGTTGCCTGAAGTAGTATAGGGCGCACAATAATCCAAAAACGCCTAATTTAGAAAATGTCTATTTTAGAAACGTTGTGAATAATACGCATTTACAAGAATTGGCTTTTGTAAGTAGTTGTTTTTTAGTTTGTTATAAATTAGCCGTTTTCAATCGACGGTCTTAGTATTGTAGCGATAAAAAACTTAAAAAACAATAAGAAAAAGATTTTTTTATAACTTTTTTTTCAACCATTTTTGCACTCGCTCCGGCAGTTTTGACGGGGCGTTTGTTGTCCAATGAACGAAACCGAACGACATATCAGCGTCTGGAACCATTTCCTCACAATGGTAGCCGATATCGTGGAACCCCAGAAGTTCCAGAATTGGTTCACCAAGGTCCGGCCTGTATCCCTGGTGGACTCCACCCTCACGGTGGAAGTCCCGTCCGACTTCGTCCGCGAGTACCTCGAGACATTCTACCTCGATGTAATCAAAAAGACTCTCAAGCGCGTCATAGGCGCGGACGCGAAACTTATATATCTTGTCCGTGCCGTCAAGAGCCAGCCCGCCATCCAGGTCCCCGCGGCCGCCGGCACCGCTCCCGTCAACCGGGAGGTCAATATTCCGTTCGCCCCTGTCGGCACCCCCAGCCCTTTCGCGTACCCCGGTATGCAGAAGGTCAGGATCAACCCCAACCTCAACCCCGTCTATTGCTTTGCCAACTATATAGTGGGCGAGTGCAACAAGATGGGCTATACCGCCGGCACTTCCATTGCGGGCGCACCCGGCAAGACTTCCTTCAACCCCCTGTTCATCTTCGGCGGCCCCGGCCTCGGCAAAACCCATCTCGCCCAGGCCATCGGTATCGCCGTTCACGACCGCTTCCCCGAGCTCGTGGTCCGCTATATCACCGGCCACGATTTCAAGATGCAGTTCGTCGATGCGGTAAACGTCAAGAACAAGCTCAACGACTTCCTGGCCCTTTACAAGAAGATAGACGTCCTCATTGTGGACGACATCCAGGATCTCCAGAGCCCCGGAGCCCAGAGTGCTTTCTTCAGCATCTTCAACTACCTGCACCAGAGCGGCAAGCAGCTTATCTTCACCTCCGACCGTCCCCCCGTGGAACTGGAGAATTTCGAGGCGCGCCTGCTTTCCCGCTTCAAGTGGGGCCTTTCCGTGGAACTTCTGCATCCGGACTATAATACCCGTCTCCAGATGCTCCAGGCGCTTTGCCGCCGCGAGGGCGTTACCATGGGGCAGGAGGTGCTGGAATACCTGGCCTCCCACATCAAGACCAATTTCCGTGAGCTTGAAGGAGCGTTCCTTTCCGTGATGGCCTACGCCACCGCCAACCACGCCGAGAACTCCGTCGAACTCGCCGCCAGGGTCGCCGACAAGATTGTCAGCAATCCGGTCCGCGAGCTCAGCATCGGCAGGGTGCAGTCGGCCGTATGCGAATACTTCAGCATCTCCACTGAAGAGCTTCTGTCGCGCTCCCGCAAGCGCCAGATCCTTCAGGCCCGCCAGATTGCCATGTACCTTTGCCGCACCCTGCTGCCCAATTGCTCCCTTTCCACCATCGGAGCCCAGACCGGCAACAAGGACCACGCAACCGTCCTTCATTCCTGCAACATAGTCAGCGACATGATGACGACAGACCGCGTATTCAAGAAGTACGTCACTGACCTTGAATCCCAGCTGTCTCCTGCCGAGTAGCTTCTTAACCACCGCAATATGAAAGCACAAAGAGTTCTTGATATCTTCAAGGAGATAACAACCATCCCCAGGGAGTCCGGTCACGAGGGCCCCATGACCGCGTGGCTGCTGGATTGGGCCGCATCCCATGGCCTGGAGGGCAAGAGGGACGCCACCGGCAATGTCCTGATTACCCGCGAGGCCGCTCCCGGCAGGGAGAAAGTTCCCGCTGTCGTTCTTCAGGCACACCAGGATATGGTCTGCGAAAAGGTCGCCGGCTCAAGCCACAACTTCCGCAAGGATCCCATCAGGTATGAGATCGAAGACGGCTGGATGATTGCAAAGGAAACCACTCTGGGTGCCGACGACGGCATAGGCATCGCCGCCTGCCTCGCACTTCTTGAGGACGGCGCCCCCACCGGCAAGGTGGAGTGCCTTTTCACCATTTCCGAGGAAACCGGAATGGACGGAGCCGAGGCCCTGGAGCCCGGATTCTTCACCGGCAAGACCCTTATCAACCTGGATTCGGAAGATGAAGGCCAGCTGTTCATCGGTTGCGCCGGTGGGCTCAATACCAATATCAAGTTCACCGTCCGCCGCGACAGCGGAGTCCGCGGTGCCAAGCATGTCCTGCTGAGCATCGGCGGCGGCATCGGCGGTCACAGCGGCGACGACATCAACAAGGGCAGGGCCAACGCCGTCCAGCTTATGGCCCGTTTCCTTTACTCGCAGCTCGGGCCCACTTTCCGCCTCGTCAGCATCGACGGCGGCGGCAAGCCCAACGCCATAGCCCGCGAGTGCAGCGCAGTAGTCGCGGTACCCGATCCCGACGCAATCGCGAAGGCTTTCGCCGCCTATGGTGCAGACATCCGCGAGGAGTTCCACGCTACGGATCCCGCCCTGCAGTTCAGTTCCGAGCCTGCCCAGAAGAAGCTTCAGTCCATGTCCCGTCCCGCGACCGAGCGTGTTGTCAAGGCTCTCTTCACCTCGCCCCACGGAGTCCAGGCCATGAGCCAGGATATCCCCGGCCTTGTCCAGACGTCCACCAACATGGCCAGCGTGCGTACGCATGTAAGAGAAGGTAAAGTCGAAGTGGTTACGAGCCAGAGGAGCTCCGCCACCAGCGAGCGCCGCGCCATAGCGGCCAAGGTCCGTGCCTGCTTCGAGGGTTACGGCGCCAGGGTCCGGCACATGTATGAGTATCCGGGCTGGAACCCCGACGTCAATTCTCCCATCCTCGCCCGTTGCGTGGAGGCCTATCGCCGTCTGTTCTCCCAGGAACCGGAGGTCAAGGCGATTCATGCCGGCCTGGAATGCGGTCTTTTCCTGCAGAAATTCCCCGGGCTCGACATGATTTCCTTCGGTCCCACCCTCCGAGGTGTCCATGCCCCCGGCGAAAAGCTGGAACTCGCCACGCTGGACAAATTCGTCGATCTTCTGGACGATGTCGTCCGAAACATGAAATAGCCTATGCTGGTAGCACCGTCATTGCTGGCCGCCGATTTCCTGCATCTGGATGCTGATCTGAGGATGCTCAACGCCCACGCCGACTGGATCCACCTGGATGTGATGGACGGTACTTTTGTGCCCAATATCTCGTTCGGATTCAGCGTCATCGACGCCCTCAAGGGCAAGGCGGCCATACCGATGGACGCCCACCTCATGGTGGTCCATCCCGAGCGCTGGTTCGAGCGGCTGGCCGCAGACGGCGTCTCCTATGTGAGCTTTCACCAGGAAGAGGCTGGGCGCCGTACCGGACCCAACATCGACGCCATCCATGCCCTGGGAATGAAGGCAGGCGTGGCCGTCAATCCGGACATTCCTGTCCAGAAACTCTTCCCGTATATCGGCAGGGCCGATTTCTTTTTGATCATGAGCGTGTTCGCCGGTTTCGGCGGGCAGAAATTCATATATGAGAGCCTGGACCGCATCGCAATTCTCAAGGCGGAGATGGAGCGGCTCGGAGCCGTGGTTCCCATAGAAGTTGACGGGGGTATAAGCATGTCCAATGCCTCCGCTCTCAAGGATTCCGGCGCAGACGTGCTGGTTGCCGGCAGTTCGGTATTCTCTTCACCCGATCCGGCCGCTACGATCAGCGCTCTTCGCGGAGTCTGAATACATACTTTCCAAATTCTTCTTGCAGCACTCGTCTGCCGTCGCTGGTCTCCGGGAGGGAAAGGCGGCGGCAGATTTTTTCTGCCAGCAGCCTCAGCTCGTCGGAGGGGGAGTAGCTGCGACCTGTAAGTTCTTTGAGACTCACCGGATTGGGCAGGTCGGCCGGCCAGTCTGTCTCGTTCAGGTTGAATCCTATTCCGATAATGCTGTCATGCACCCTATGTCCGTCGAGGGTGTTTTCGATGAGGATTCCGCAGATTTTCCTGTCATCCACCCAAATGTCGTTGGGCCATTTTATCCTTGCCTGGACTCCGTTGTCTGCCAGGTAATCCCTAAGACCAAGCGTTACCGCGTGCGTGATTGAAAGGATGTCCTGTACATCCAGGGAGACCGGCTTGTAATACAGGCTGAACGTGAGGTTCATTCCCGGGGTGGAATGCCAGGTGTGGGTGCCCTGCCCGCGGCCGGCCGTCTGCTCCCTGGCGGCTATCACTGACAAATTGTCCAGGGCCCCCGATGCGCTCCGGAGGGCTTTATTCGTGGATTCGGTCCTTTCTAACCACAATATGTCAGGGCGCGGGTGGCTTGGATTCATTTTTGTTGTATATTTGTCTGCAAAATTATCGAAAAGATGTCTCAAAAACAAAACGATAAAAAGAATCCGCGCGTCCGCGTGGTCCGTATCAACCTTGGCTGGATATTCTATATCCTCCTCATCGGCTTCATCGGCTGGATGCTTCTGGGCAACTCCGGCCCTCAGCCCCAGAAGGTGGAATGGGCCCAGGTGGAGGAGATGATAAAGGCCGGCGACGTCAAGGAGGTCAAATACGTCCGCAACGACTACAAGGGCAGCGTGACCATACGTCCCGAGTCCCTTCAGAAGTATACATCCCTGTATCCCGGCGGCAACCCTCCCAAGAGCTCCCCGCATTTCTATTTCCTGACATCCCAGAAGTTCGACCCGGAAGTCGTTTTTTCCGAGCTGAATGCCACCCTTGCCACCTCCAGCCAGGCCAAACTCGTCATTGAAAACGACGCCAAGATATGGTCCGGCATCCTTGAGTGGCTGTTCCCGATGGCCCTTCTGGTGGTTTTCTGGATATTCCTGATGCGCGGCATGACCCGCAACATGGGAGGCGGTCCCGGCGGAGCCGGCGGCATGAATCCTTTCAATGTCGGCAAGGCTACGGGCAAGCTTACGGACAAGGACAAAGTCAACGTCACCTTCAAGGATGTGGCCGGTCTGTACGGCGCCAAGGAGGAGGTCATGGAAATAGTCGATTTCCTCAGGAATCCCAAGAAATACACCACCCTGGGCGGCAAGATTCCCAAGGGCGCCCTTCTCGTGGGGCCCCCGGGAACCGGCAAGACCCTGCTCGCCAAGGCCGTCGCAGGAGAGGCCAACGTTCCCTTCTTCAGCATCAGCGGTTCCGACTTCGTGGAAATGTTCGTCGGCGTGGGCGCTTCCCGCGTCCGCGACCTCTTCGCCCAGGCCAAGGAAAAGGCACCCTGCATAGTGTTTATCGACGAAATAGACGCAGTAGGCCGCGCCCGCGGAAAGAACGTAGGTTTCTCCAGCAACGACGAGAGGGAGAATACTCTCAACCAGCTCCTCACCGAGATGGACGGCTTCGCCACGAACAGCGGCGTGATAGTCATCGCCGCCACCAACCGCGCCGACATCCTGGACAAGGCACTCATGCGCGCAGGCCGTTTCGACCGTCAGATCAACGTAACCCTCCCCGACCTCAACGAACGCAAGGAGATCTTCCAGGTACACCTCAAGGGCCTCAAGCTCGACGACAAATTCGACCTGGAAGGCATTGCCAAGCATACTCCCGGTTTCTCCGGCGCCGATATAGCCAATGTCTGCAATGAGGCTGCCCTCACCGCCGCACGCAAGAACAAGGAGACCATAGACAATCAGGACTTCATGGATGCCGTGGACCGCGTGGTCGGCGGTATCGAACGCAAGAAGACCATCATGTCCCCGGAGGAAAAGCGCCTCACCGCATACCACGAGGCCGGTCACGCCGTCGCCGGCTGGCTCCTGCCCGGGTGCGATCCCGTCCTCAAGGTGTCCATCATCCCTCGCGGCCAGGCCCTTGGCCTTACCTGGAGCCTCCCGGACGAAAAGGTAATGATGTCCAAGTCCGACATGCTCGATGATATGTGCGCCCTCGTAGGCGGACGCGTCGCCGAGGAGATCGTCAATAACGGCGTTCCCTGCACCGGTGCGCTCAACGACTTTGAGCGCATGACCAAGATGGCATACGCGATGGTTGCTTATTACGGAATGTCGTCCAAGCTCGGCAACCTTTCATATTACGATTCCACCGGCGCAGCCGGATATGAGCTCACAAAGCCGTACAGCGAGAAGACCGCCGAACTGATCGACGCCGAGGCCCGCGCCATCATCGATTCCGTAACCGAGCGCACCCGCAAGATACTTACGGACAATTGGGCGGGGCTCGAGCAGCTTGCGCAGTTGCTGATAGACAAGGAAGTGATTATGTCTGAAGATATCGAGGCCATCTTCGGCCCCAAGGCCGGCAAGCACGGCGAAGAAAGACTTAAGGGCGATGAGTAATTTTCTTGTCAGGACGCTCAGCAGCGTTGTGTTCCTCGCACTCATGGTGGGAGGAATGCTGTTTTACCCCCTTGCATTCGCCGCTCTCTTTTTCATCGTGATGTACATGTGCCTGAGGGAGTTCCTTACGATTTCCCTCGGCGAGCGCTGGCTCCTCCAGCAGAAGCTTGCGCTCCTGTCGGCGGCCACCGTATATGTGCTTTGCTGCGCCATAGCTTTTTACGGCATCGACGTCCGCTGGCTCTCCGCCGCCGCGGTGCCGGTTATCCTCCTGTCAGCGTCCATCGTACTGGCACCCAGCCACGACAACGTGGAGGATACCGCCCTTTGCTACTTCGGCATCCTTTACACTGCTCTCCCGTTTTCCCTTGCACCTTTCATGGTCGTTTCCGGCAACGAGTTCGTCGGTTACGTGATGCTGGTGATATTCATCGTCATCTGGGCCTCTGACGTAGGCGCCTACTGCATAGGCACCCTGCTTGGCCAGAAGCCCGATTCCCGCAAACTTGCTCCCGCCATCTCTCCCAAAAAGTCATGGTGGGGCTTCTGGGGAGGCGTTGTCCTTGCGGCCGGTGCGGCAGCCGGTCTGCATTTCATCGGATGGATGGAGTATCCTCTGGTCCACTGCATCGTGCTCGGCGTGCTTATTTCCGTCTGCGGTGTCCTTGGAGACCTCTTCGAGTCCGTATGGAAGCGCCGCTACGGCGTCAAGGATTCCGGCAAATGCATCCCCGGCCACGGCGGCATGCTCGACCGCTTCGACAGTTCTCTGTTCGCTATCCCGGCAGCATTCGCTTACCTGATGCTGTTCGGGCTCTTATGAAACTGGACCGCAGTTCTTACGGTGCCGTTGCCCTGGTATGGCTCATTGCAGCCGTCGCGGTGGCAGCGGCGCTGCTGTTTGTGCGTCAATGGTGGCTGTGCACCTTCATAGTTGCCGCGTCGTTCGCCTTTGCCGTCTGGCAGACGCTTTTTCATGCAGTCCCTTCACGCAGGGCAAGCGGTTCGTCAACCCTTGTTTCTTCTGCCGCCGACGGCAAGGTGGTTGCTGTCAAGAAGGTAGTAGAAAGGGAGTTCCTGTGCCGGGAGTGTATCATGGTGTCCGTCTATATGGATTTCTGGGACGTGCATGCCAATTTCTGGCCCGTGAGCGGAGCGGTGTGTTACGCGATGTACCATCCGGGCAGGCATTTCCTGGCGTTCAAGCCCAAGGCTTCCGAGGAGAATGAGCATTTTTGCACCTGCATCCGTACTCCGGAGGGGCGCGAGGTGTTTTTCAAACAGCTTGCAGGCGGCTTTGCCCGCCGGATCGTCTGCTATGCTTCCGAGGGACTTCAGGTCCGTGCGGGGGAGCAGTGCGGCATAATCAAATTCGGCTCCCGGGTGGACATTTATCTACCCCTGGAAGCCGAAATCCTTGTTTCCGTCGGCGATTCCCTCCGCGCCTGCGAAAGCCTCATCGCCCGGATTTGACGCTCCGTTTCCGCAGGGAGAGCGAAGCGTTTCGGGGGGTACGCCCCCCGTCCCCTGGGGGTGCAGGGGGATAATAGCTGCCGTCAGGCAGCGCATAGATAGTTCGGGCAGAACTATCTATGTGCCGGGCGTAGAAGGTCGAGGACCGTCTTGACCGGATTGAAGGTTTCTGCCGGGACTTCGACGAAGAGGGTGTTCCAGTCGGACATGGAGCCGTTCCAGAGGCCGGGGAGTTCGAGGGCCTTCAGGGGGCGGCCTTCGTAGGATTTGCTGCTGATGAAGCCGGTTTCTTCATCTACGTGCTCAAGCAGGTTGAACTTTTCGCCTCTGTAGTTCCGCAGGCAGCATACGAGGTCGACGGGGTTGAAGTGGGTAGCGCCTTTGAGGGCCGCTACCGCCGAAGGGTCGTCAGGGTTGATCTGGACGCTCTCCAGGATCTGCAGGGATGTGCTGCCGTCTTTGGCCTTGATGATGAAGGGACCTCCGCCGGGTTCGCCTTCGTTCTTGACCATTCCGCAAACGCGGATGGGGCGGTTGAGCTTGGCGATCAGGGCCTCGGCGCGGTCGCGGCAGTCTCTTGCCGGGGGCATTTCGATGCAGAGTTCGTCACGAAGGAACACTTCCACCTCGTTGCAGAGTTCCTGGCATTCTGGTGTGGCGAACGGGTCGTCCTGATAGACGTTGTTGCCGGGGATGAACAGGAAGTCGGAGAGGTTCTTGCGGAGTTCGGTAAGCTGGTCGAATGTGAGGAGATAGTCGAAGATGCGGTCGCGGAGCTCGAGGGCGCGGCCCATCAGCACCTTTTTCCATTTATAAGTGGCGGGCTGCATGCGCTCCACGCAGACGTTGTCGATATTCTTGATGGATACGAGTTCTTCTTCCACCTTGTCCAGGTTGTGGATCAGGGCGCCATGGCCGGCGGGACGGAAGAGGGGAGTGCCGTCGTCCTTGAGGAAGACCTTCCCTTCGGGTGTGGCGGCCACGGTGTCAGTTGCTTTGTCCTGATAGGTGAATTCCACCTCATAACGGACGCCGTAGCGCTCTTCGTATTTCTGCTTGATTTCCGCTACTGCTGCCTCGAACAGCTCGCGGTGCTCAGGGGAGATGGTGACGATCAGCTTTACGCTGCCGTCGGCGTTTTTCATGTAGGCCTGCCCTTCCACAAAATGCTCTGCGATGGCGGTGCGTACCTCCTCGGGATAGCGGTGGAACCTGAGCACGCCCTTGGGCTTCTTGCCGTAGCCCAGGCCCTCGTCGAGAAGGAGCTTGCGTGCGGTAGCCTGAGGATCATAGGGGGCTTTGCCAAAGACGGCAGGGTCGTAAAAAGCGAAGTTCTCGAGCTCGGCTGCAAGCTTGCGGACGGCGTCGTTTTCTTCTTCCGCACCTGCGAAGATGTCCTTGAACATGCGGGATGCCGCACCGGATGCCGGGACGAATTTGCAACGGCCGGCGACGTCTGCGCTGTCGGCGTAGGCCTCTGCACGGGCGGCTTCTTCCGGTGAGAGTACTTCAATTCCGCGCTCCGGGGTGGCCGGGGCGACGATGTCGAGCCATGGGAATCCTTTGCGGATGCACTCGAGTTCGGCGTTGATCTTAGCGTTGTCCATATATGTGTCAGTCTATGAAAAATTCTCTTCTGTATCGGTAGTTTGCACGCAGGCTCTCGAAGTTCTCGGGGGCTATGCGGAGCATGAAGTCGTCCGTGAATATGGGGTAATTATACTGGAGTATTGAGGTGATCTGGCCCTGTGACTTGTCCCGGAGGTCCAGTTTGACGGCGTCGCGGGGTTCTCCCTTGGGGTCGGGGAAGAAGTCGAACAGTTCCTTGATGTCCAGATAGCGGGCTACGGCGCGGACTGCCATCGAAGTGCCCACCAGCTTGCCCTGGTAGGAATAGCCGGCAATATGGGGCGTGGCGATGTCGACAGCCTTGAGGAGGTCGCGGTTGATGTCGGGCTCGTTGCACCATGTGTCAAGCACCACCGATCCCAGCTTCTCCACTGCGCCGAGCAGGGCGCTTTCGTCCACCACCTCGCCGCGGGAGGCGTTGACGAAGATGGCTCCGAGTTTCATCTTGGAAAAGAATGCGGCGTCGGCCATGCCCATGGTTTCCGGCGTGAGGGGAACGTGCATGGACACGATGTCCGAGTTGCGCAGGAGGAAGTCGAGGTCGCAGAACAGGGCAGGACTTTCCACCGCCGCCCGGGGCGGGTCGTTGAGAAGGACGTTGAATCCGAGCAGCCCAAGGGCGCGTGCTACGCGGGACCCGACGTTGCCGACGCCGATTATTCCCACCTTGCAACCGGAAAGGTTGATGCGCTTGCGGGAGGCGGTGCCGTAAATCGCCGATACCACGTAGTTCATTACGGCTCCGGCGTTGCATCCCGAGGCGTTCTGTACGTGTATGCCTTTATTCCTGCAATACTCCAGGTCGATGTGGTCGTATCCTATGGTGGCGGTTGAGATTATCTTGACGGAACTGCCTTCCAGCAGGGCGGCGCCGCATTTTGTACGGGTGCGGATTACGATGGCGTCTGCATCGTGCACCGCGGCGGCGTTTATCTCGCTGCTGTCCAGGTATCGGACAGTCGCGTAGTTCTCGAATACGCCTTCGATGAAGGGGATATCCTTATCTATTACTATAATCATTTGAGTATGAGTTCTTTAACCCAAGAGACGGACGGGTCGTCACGGGAGAAGCATTCATCCGAGGCGAGTATGGCGTTCATCTTCTCTATAAGGAGCTCCTTCTGTGGCGCGAGCTGGCTGCGGACCACGGAAGAACGTAGGGTGATGTACAGTTTGCCGCCCCTGTAGAAGCGCTTGAGCGTGAGCGGACCGGCTCCGGAGGCGTCGTCCCAGGCGGCGAAGATGCGGCGGGTGTTCAGGCCGGAGGACAACCTGGAATCCCTCAGGTATTCCTGGATTGCTGCGCCCAGTGAGATGGCGCTCTTGCGGTTAATCCTGTAGCTGTCCATCTATCTTGGTGAATGTGCCGCCGGATGCCTTGAAATAGGCGCGGTCTGAGGTTATCTTGTCGACGAGAGCTTCCGTGCGCGTCTTGTCCGTGTCGGAGAGGAATATCTGGCCGAAATCGTGGCCGGCCACCATTTGCAGGAGGTTGCCGACGCGGTCGATGTCGAGTTTGTCGAAGAGGTCGTCCAGCAGGAGGATGGGAGGGAAGCCGTAAGCGTTCTTCATTATTTCGTACTGGGCGAATTTGAGGGCCACGAGGAAGGACTTCTGCTGCCCCTGTGAGCCGCAGCGGCGCAGGGGATAGCCGTCGAGCGTGAAGGCGAAATCGTCCCTGTGGACGCCGGCGCCGGTGTAGCGGAGGATGCGGTCGCGTTCGCTCCGGGAGGCGGCGAGGGCTTCCCAGCTTTTGCCTGTGAGGTCCGATTTGTAAGCGATGGACACGGTCTCCCGGCCCCCGGAAATGGCTTCGTAATACTTCTGGACAACAGGTAGAAGCGACACCGTGAAACTGTTGCGGACCTGGTGTATTGATGATGCCAGGGGGGCGATGCGACAGTCGAAGGCCTCCAACAGCGAGGCGTCGGGCTCTTCGTCCTTGAGGAGGCGGTTGCGCTGGGCGAGGTAGCGGTTGTACTGCTGTACGTCGGACAGGTACTGCCTGTCCATCTGGGAGATGAAGGAGTTGACGAAACGGCGGCGTTCGTCGCCGGATTCCGATACAAGGTCCGTGTCCGAGGGGGAAACGAGAACTATCGGCAAGACTCCGATGTGCTCGGAAACCCTGGGATAGGGCTTGTCGTCGCGGCGGATCCTTTTCTCGCATCCGTCGGCCACCTTTATGGAGAAACGGCTCATGATGCCGTCTCCCATGTCGTACTCGCCGCTCAGGGCGAATGCGCTGGTGCCGTGGCGGTAGTTGAACTTCTCCGATGCCTGGATGCCGCTCTTGGTCATGGACAGGTAGTGGATGGCGTCCAGGAGGTTGGTCTTGCCTTCTCCGTTGCCGCCCCAGATGCAGTTCAGGTTGGGGGAGAATTCCAGCTCCTGCAGCTCTATGTTGCGGAAATCCTGAATGACTATTTTATGCAGAACAGGCATATTGCAAAATTAGGATTTTTTAATTGAAATTACTACCTTTGTCAGCTATTTTATCAGGAAAAACAAAATTAAAGCATATATGGCAAAGCAGAACGTTAATGACAAGGAGGCCCTCCGCCGCGAAAACATAGAGGAGACCGTCTCCAAAACAGATCAGTTTTACAACGAGAACAAGAAGACCATCTGGACCGTCGTCGCCATCGTAGCGGTTGTCGCCCTCGCAGTCTTCGCCTACGTCAAACTTATTTACCAGCCCAAGTGCGAAGAGGCCATGCAGCAGGCATATCCTGCAGAGCGCAGCTTCGGTGACGGACAGTACGAGATCGCCCTCAACGGAGACGGCAACATCCTCGGCCTCGCCGACATCATCGCCGAGTACGGATCCAAGGCCGGTTCCGCCATCTTCATGGAGGCAGGCATCTGCGCCCTCCACCTCGAGCAGTATGAGGACGCCCTCGGCTACCTCAAGAAGTACAATGGCAAGGAGCCCATCCTCGCAGCCCGCGCCCTGGCCGCCCAGGGAGACGCCCACGCAGCTCTCGGCCAGAATGAAGAGGCCGTCGCCGCTTACCTCAAGGCCGCCCGCAAGTCCGACGACAACTTCGCCGCCGGCTACCTCCTCAAGGCAGGTATCATCTCAGAAGAGCTTGGCCTCAAAGACAAGGCTCTCGAGTACTACAAGACCATCAAGGACAAGTATCCTTCTTCGGTAGAAGGCTACGACATCGACAAATACATAACCCGCGCCGAATAATATGGGACGTGCATTCGAGTTCCGCAAGGAACGTAAACTCAAGCGCTGGGGCCACATGGCCCGTACCTTCACCAAACTTGGCAAGGAAATCACCATCGCCGTCAAGCAGGGCGGTCCCGACGTAACCGGCAACCCCCGCCTCCGCGCCCTCATGGCCGAGGCCCGTGCCGAGCAGATGCCCAAGGAGAACATCGAACGCGCCATCAAGAAGGCCACCGAGAGCAAACAGGGCGACTTCAAGGAGATAATCTACGAGGGCTTCGGTCCCTTCGGTATCGCCTACCTCGTGGAGGCCGCCACAGACAACAACACCCGCACCGTCGCCAATGTCCGCAGCTACTTCAACAAGTGCGGCGGCTCCCTCGGCACCAGCGGCAGCGTGTCCTTCATGTTCGACCGCAAGTGCACCTTCCGCGTCAAGGAGAAAGAGGGTATCGATCTCGAGGAACTCGAGCTCGAGCTTATCGACTACGGCGTGGAGGAGCTCTTCGAGCAGGTCGAGGTAGACAAGGACGACAACGAGACCAAGGTCATCGTCATCTACGGCGAGCCCACTTCCTACGGTTCCATCCAGAAGTACATCGAGGAAAACGGCTACGAGCTTATCTCCGGCGGCTTCGAGCAGATTCCCAACGTCGACCTCAAGGACGTCACTGCAGACCAGCGCGCAACTCTTGACAAACTCACCGGTCTCCTGGAAGACGACGAAGACGTCACCAACGTCTACACGACTATGAAGCCCGAAGAATAGGGTTTGTATTTACACCAGGTTAGGGCGGTGCGCCGATTGGCGCGCCGCTTTTTCGTTCCTGGCAATCCGGTCGAGGTCGGAGGGGGAGACGCAGGACTCCAGGAAGCGTTCCCAAATGTAGTCGACGGCGGCGGTGGACGGGTGGAAGAGGTCATCGGCATAGAAACGGTAGTCGCGGAGTTCATCCATCATAATCTCATATGCCGGGAAGTAGTATGCAACGGTTGCCGCCGAACCGGGGTGTGCACCTCGCTCCTGTTCGTAAGGACCAAAGTCGCTCGGCGCACACCCCGGTCCGGCAAATCCAGTTATGGCGTCGGCGGCAAGCAGGAGACGGGCTTTGCTGACGGCGTTGGCGTGGGCTCCGTCGCCAAGGTGGCGGATGGGGGAGACGGTGACCAGGAGGTCCTTCCCGGGGTGGGCCGAGGCGATGGCGGAAAGGCACCCGGCGCTCTCTTCTACGCTGAGCATACGGCGGGTGAATTCTCCTGCGGGACGCTTGAGGCAGTTGGCGACGACAGAGCCGTTATGGTACCATGCGAAGGAGGTTCCGAGGGTCAGGACGAGACGATTTGCCGACGACCAGAACTCTCTGGCTTGCTGCAATTTGGCGTTTGCATTCGAAAGAAATTCTTCAGCGGTCTCCCGGGCGAAGGAGGTATGGTGCCGGAATGAGCAGATGCGCCCGGCTCCGGCGCCCATCGGGACGCAGTCGGAGGGTCCGAAGAGGCGGTCGGAATCAAGCAGGCGGACCGCTTCCGCCAGGGACTCCGGATTGTACAGGGTGCCGAACGGATTGACGCAGACGTCGAACCCCGCGGCGCTCATTTTCCCTCCTATGGAATCGGCAAAGCAACTGCCGAGTATCATTATCCTGTCCGATAGGGAAAACGGTTTGCCCAGCGGCTCTATACTAATCCTGGTAAAGAATTTCATAAATCGGGCGAAATTGTTATTTTTGCGAAGATATGAAAAAAATCGCCTCGGTCGTATGTCTGCTTCTTGCAAGTTTGCTTGCAGGAGCGCAGGAGTTCGACTACAACGTCGGCCTGGACTACCTGTTCAACAATTACGAATACGGAGCCTGCCGGTACCAGGTCGGCGAAAACTACTGTTACCCCTATCAGTATTCCCACACCCTTCACGGGATCCGCCTCACTCCGGAGGCCGGCCTGCTTCTGGCACAGACCCCTTCGCTCTACCATCGTCTGAGGGTAGGCATTGACGTCTTCAAGCAGATGGGAGAGGGGGTGGAGAACCTCGGCCTCTTCCGGGAAATCCTTCTGTATTACAACGTCGGGGCAAAATTCCCGGGAGGCCGCAGCCTGACGGCGTACGCAGGGTGCTTTCCGAGGCGCTATGGCGGCGGTACCGGCTACATCGGCCCCGTCTTCGATACCGAATACTCTTACCTCGATCCGAATGTGGAGGGCATTATGATAAAGTACTCGATCGACAAGCGCCTGCGTGCCGAGCTGATATTCGACTGGCAGGGAAAGGTCGGGGATGAGTACTCTCCGCTGCGCCGGGAGCGCTTCCAGCTTCTTTCGGATGGACAGTGGCGTTTCGCCGGAGATTTCTCCCTCGGCTGGACGGCGTCGGTCTATCATTACTCCAAGTCGCCCGTTTGCGACAACGTGGTCGATTACGACCTCGTCAATCCCCGACTCGTCTGGGAACCGTTCACCTGGATGGACGACCTTCGTCTGGAACTGGGCGGCATTTTCACCTGTCAGTTCGACCGCAAGTCCGGCAAGGCCCCCGTTTTCCCGATGGGCCTCTGGTGCCTTCAGAGCGTAAGCAAATGGAACGTCACCATATCCAACCGTTTCTACTGGGGGGACGACCTCATGCCGTTCTACGATTCGTCGTTCGAGGGGATAACCTACGGACGTGACCTCTACCACGGCGCAGTCGGCTTCAAAACCCTGCACGGCACTCCCAGCTGGGCGGATTGGCTTACTATTTCCTATCAGCCCCGAATCTCCAAGTGGCTCAGCCTGGATGTGGCCGTTGTCGTTCACACCGGGCAGCCGTCGGAAGAACTGGGCGCCCGTTTCTTCCGCGGGTCGGACCAGAGGATCGGCGTACGCATCGACCTCGACCCCGTCCGCCCGCATCCCAAGTCGCCTAAGAAAAGCAGGAAACCCGGCATGAATCTGTAATGAAACGTTTTCTTATATCCCTTCTTTTTGCGGCAGTACTGGTTCCGGCCGCCGCTTGCCCCCGAGATCTCCATGTCGTCACTACCGGGGATATCCACGGGACCTATTTCAACCGTCCTTATGTCGAAGGCGACCGCCCCCGCAGCAGCATGGTGAGCGTCAAGTATTATGTTGACAGCCTGCGGGCGGCAGTGGGACCGGATAACGTTCTGCTGCTTGACTGCGGCGACTCCGTGCAAGGGGACAACGCCTCTTATTACTTCAATTACGTCGCTACGGACGTTCCCCATATCTTCCCGCGCCTGGTGAAGTATATGGGCTACGACGCCTGCGCCCTCGGCAACCACGACATCGAAACCGGGCATGCCGTGTACGACCGTATCGCCGCCCAGATGCAGCAGGCCGGAATCCCATGGCTTGCCGGCAATGCATTCAGGCCCGACGGCACCGGATATTTCCAGGAATATACCGTTGTCCGCAAGGCCGGCCGCAAGATTCTAGTCATGGGGTACGACAATCCCAACATGGGCGAATGGCTTTCGGAAGAGGTATTCAGCGGGATGCGCTTTGCCAACCTGATACCGCTGGTGCAGGAAAGGGTAGACCAGCTTCGGGCGCAGATTAAGCCTGATGCCGTGGTCGTCCTGATTCACTCCGGTACTGGCAAGGGCGACGGATCTTCCCTTGAGAATCAGGGGCTTGACATTTTTAATACGATCCGTGGCGTGGACGTCCTGGTCTGTGCGCACGACCACAATCCGGTATGCTGCACCAGGCCTGAATGCGTCCTTGTCAACGGCGGCGCCCGCAGCGCCAACGTCGGCCATGCGGTGCTCAGGTTCCGCGGCCGCAAGGTGGTGGAGCGCACTGCGGAAACAGTACGGATGGACCGCAGAAAGGTCGATGAGTCCATGGTGGCGGAGTTCGACAAGGACTGGCGGACGGTGCGCGATTTTACCCTGACCAAAGTGGGGCGCCTTGAAATGCCGCTCCTCAGCCGCGAAGCCTATACCGGGATGTGCAGCTACATCGATTTCCTCCAGACGGTTCAGCTGAAGGCCAGCGGCGCCGACATTTCCGTTGCGGCACCCCTTTCGTTCAACAGCAAGGTGGCTGCCGGAGAAGTCGTGTTCAACGACATGTTCAAGATATATCCGTTCGAAAACCAGCTGTATGTGCTTGACATGACCGGCCGCGAGATCCTCTCCATGATGGAGTATTCCTACGACCGCTGGATAGTTACTCCCGGAGAACATGTGCTGAATATCAAACAGGCCTCCGACGTCCGTACGGGGGCAAAAAGATGGTCTTTCGTCAACCGGTCCTACAACTTCGACTCCGCCGCCGGAATCAACTATACGGTCGATGTCACCAAGCCGTTCGGCAGCAGGGTAATCATATCCTCTATGGCCGGCGGCGCCCCGTTCGAGCCCGACGCCCACTATAAGGTCGCCATGACGTCTTATCGTGCCAACGGGGGAGGGCACCTCGTTACGACGGGAGCAGGCATCCCGCGTGAGGAACTTCCCGGAAGGATTGTGGCCAAGTATCCGGAGATCAGGGATTTCGTATATCAGTTCATCAAGGAGCACGGCGAGGTGGGGCCCGGCCTGATTTCCGACCGCTCGGTACTCGGCTCCTGGGAGTTCGTTCCTCAGACTGTCGCGGATCCATTGCTTGAACAGGATATGTCCTTAGTGTTTTGACCGCCACTGTGCCGGAGTGCATCCGGTAAGGTCGCGGAACTGGCGTTTGAAATTGCTTTTGTCGCAGATTCCCACCTCCTCTCCTACGATGGCGGTGGGAATTGTCTTGTCTTTTACCAGGATGCGCTTGGCCTCGTCGATGCGGATTACCTTCCTCCACTGAAGGAAGTTCTGATGATATGTCCTACGGAAGTACATCGAGAAGTCTTCCTTGTACAGTCCCAGTGAATCGGCGACTTCCTGCAGGGTGGCGTCTTCCGCCCATCCCATTTCCGCAATCCATTTGCGGATGATTGCAGCCGTGCGCCCGTTGCTGTAGTTGAGGTGTCGGGGATTGGTGTTCCTGTTCGCTCCGCGAGCGAAAAAGAGTCTGAATTTGTCTAAGAATGCAGGTTTCATAGAAAAATGCTTAAATTTGTAGGTTAATAGTTACAGAAACAGCAATGTTTGACAATCTTTCGGAACGGCTCGAGCGGTCCTTCAAGATTCTGAAGGGCGAAGGTAAGATAAGTGAGATTAATATAGCGGAAACCCTCAAGGAAATCCGTCGCGCCCTGCTGGACGCCGACGTCAGCTACAAGGTGGCCAAGGAGTTCTGCGACAGGGTCAAGCAGAAGGCCATTGGCGCCAATGTCCTCACCGCAGTCAAGCCCCAGCAGATGATGGTCAAGATCGTCCATGACGAACTTGCCGATTTCATGGGCTCCGAGCATGTGGAATTAAACCTCAGGAACACCCCTTCCGTCATCCTTGTCGCCGGTCTTAACGGTTCCGGTAAAACAACTTTGTCCGGCAAACTTGCCCTGCATCTGAAGAGCAAAAAAGGCCGCAAGGTGCTGCTGGCCGCATGCGATACCTTCCGTCCCGCTGCGATAGAGCAGTTGAGGACCCTGGGAGAGCAGGTCGGAGTGCCCGTTTACAGCGAACCGGATGAGAAGGACCCCGTCAAGGTGGCAAAGGCCGCCGTTGGCAAGGCCCGCGCGGACGGTTACAACGTCGTGATAGTCGATACCGCCGGACGCCTGGTGGTCGACCAGGAGCTCATGGATGAGATCCGCACCCTTCACGACGCCCTCCGCCCCGACGAATCCCTGTTCGTGGTGGATGCCATGACCGGCCAGGACGCCGTGGAAAGCGCCAAGGCTTTCAACGAGGCCATAGACTACGACGGCGTCGTCCTTACCAAGATGGACGGCGACACCCGCGGCGGCGCGGCCCTTTCCATAAAGGCCGTCACCGGCAAACCCATCAAGTTCGTCAGTACCGGCGAGAAGATGGAGGCGCTTGACGTCTTCTATCCCGCACGCGTGGCGGACCGTATCCTCGGCATGGGCGACGTCGTATCACTCGTGGAAAAGGCCCAGGAGCAGTACGACGAGAAACAGGCCCGCGAACTGCACAAGAAGATTGCCCGCAACCAGTTCACCATAAACGATTTCTACGACCAGCTCAAGCAGGTCCAGAAGATGGGCAACGTAAAGGACCTCGCCGGCATGCTGCCCGGCATGGACAAGGCCCTCAAGGACGTGGACATTCCCGACGACGCCTTCAAGCCTACAGAGGCTATCATCCAGAGCATGACGCCGTACGAGAAGGAGCATCCCGAATGCCTCAACGGCTCCCGCCGCCAGCGTATCGCCAGGGGCTCCGGCACCTCTCTTGCAGATGTCAACAAGCTCATAAAGCAGTTCGAGCAGACCCGCAAGATGATGAAAATGGCCATGGACGGATCGCTCCGCCAGCGCCTCAAGGGCTTCCGTTAGGAAATAAAGAATTTATTCTTTATATTTGCTTTTTGTATGGGCTTGTTCAACCGCAGCGTCAAAGTGTCAACCTACGGCCTTCTCGAGGGAAGGACCGACTGGCATTGCCATATCCTTCCCGGTGTTGACGACGGTTTCAGGACCATGGAGGATTCCCTCGCCGCCCTTTCCCTCTATGAAAAGGCAGGTTTCAAGGAAGTGTGGCTTACGCCCCACATAATGGAAGACATCCCCAATACCACTGCCGCCCTGCGCCAGCGTTTCACGGACCTACAGGTGGCCTACGGCGGGCGCCTTCGCCTCCATCTCGCTTCGGAGAACATGATGGACCCCCTGTTCGAGGACAGGCTCAAGGCCGGCGATCTGCTTCCCCTTCCGGACAAGCGTCTCCTCGTGGAAACGTCATATTTCAACCCGCCCATGGATATGGACGGAATACTCTCGTCTGTCAAATCCAAGGGCTGGTATCCGCTCCTCGCCCATCCGGAGCGTTACATGTACATGGACATGGCACGCTATGAGGCCCTCAAGGCCGACAAGATAGAGTTTCAGCTGAATATAACATCCCTCGTCGGAGCATACGGCTCCGAGGTCAAGGCCAAGGCGGAAAAACTCCTGCAGGCAGGGATGTACGATTATAGCGGCACAGACCTTCACCGTCTGAGTTCGCTCGAGCATCTTCTGAGCGCAGAGCTCAGCAAGAAAATCCTCGCCCTCATCCCGTAGGGGAGAGGCAGGGACGCGCCCTCCGGGGCTGTCGGCGCCCACATCCAGGATGTGACAGGCGGGGACGAAGTCGTAACAAAAACTCAAACGATATGCGTAAAAGAATCATTATGCTGCTGGTGGCGTTCCTTTCGCTCGGGACGCTGGCGGCGTTTGCCCAGATGTCTGACGAACAGATCATCACCTACATCACCCAGGGAATGACCCAGGGCAAGTCCGAAAGGCAGATCGGCACGGAACTCCTCGCGAAAGGCGTTACCACGTCCCAGCTTCAGAGGCTTTTCAAGGCTTACAAGAGCGGCAACGTCAACATGGGAGACACCAATGTGCTTCCGTCCAACAAGCTTGGCAAGACATCCAAGGAGCGTGTGAATGCCGTTAAGGAAGAAGAAAATGAAGAGGTGCAGCAGGGGCTGAATGCTTCCGACGGCTCTGTCACCAACAAGGTAAAGAAAAAGACGGCAGAAGCTGAGGGTAACGAGCTTACCGAAACTCCGGAAGAAGATGTCAACCCCTTGCTGGACGAGGATGGAAAGAAGATTATCTACGGCCACAAGATGTTCACCAGCAAGACCATGTCGTTCGAGCCCAATGTGAATGTCGCCACTCCGGAGGATTATGTCCTCGGTCCCGGCGACGAGGTGATTATCGACATCTGGGGTGTCAGCGAGGCCAATATAACCCAGAAAATCACTCCCGAAGGCCGCATCAACATCCCACAGGTCGGTCCCGTAGTCCTTTCCGGGCTGACCATCAAAGAGGCCACAGGCAAGCTGAAAAACTCCTTGAGCAAGATTTATTCTTCATTGAAGGGCGGCGGTTCGCAGATGAGCGTAGTCCTCGGAGACATCCGTTCAATCCAGGTTAACGTACTGGGCGAGGTCAATCTCCCCGGCGCTTATCGCCTGTCTTCCTTCACCACGCTTTTCAATGCCCTCTACAGGGCCGGCGGCATCACCGAGGTCGGTTCCCTGCGAAACGTCAGGATTGTCCGCGGAGGGGAGACTCTGGCCGTCGTGGACATCTACGAATACCTGTTCAACGGCAAGACGGAACTCAACTATCCGCTGAAGGAGGGCGACGTTATCATCGTCCCGGCCTATGACGCCCTTGTGAGCATCACCGGCGCCATCAAAAGGCCGATGTATTACGAGATGAAAGACGGCGAGCCCGTCGCCAACCTCATCAACTATGCCGGCGGCTTTACAGGAAATGCCTGGCCAGGTGAACTCGGCGTCGAGCGCAACAACGGTCACACCAACACCATGTATACGGTCAAATCTGAAAAGTACGATTCGTTCTCTCTGCGTGACGGAGACGCCGTCCTTGTCAGCGGCAGCGAGGTGGAGGTGTTCACCAACCGCGTCGAGATAAAGGGCTCGGTCTATCGTCCCGGTAAATTCGAGATCGGCGGCGACATCCTCACCGTCGGCCAGCTTATCCAGCATGCCGGGGGTGTGATGGAGGATGCGTTCCTCGGGCGCGCCCAGATTGTACGCGAGAAGCCTGACCGCTCGATGGCGCTTGTCGCAGTTCCCCTGAAGGGCATCCTGGAAGGTACTGTTCCCGATATCCTGTTGCAAAGAGGCGACATATTGATCATTTCGAACGTCAACGAACTTGAACCCAAGGGAGACATTACGGTCACCGGCTATGTGACCACTCCCGGCAAGTACCAGTATGCCGAGCATACCACCGTCGAAGATATCATCATTATTGCCGGCGGTCTTGCCGAAGGCGCCTCCACCGCCAAGGTCGACATCTCCCGCCGTATCAACGATGCTTCCAGCACCGCCGCCAACGATATTCTTGCCGAGGTGTTCTCGCTGTCCATCAAGGACGGTCTTGTCGAGGACGGCGCCGGCGGATTCGAACTCATGCCTAACGACGTGGTCTCAGTGCGCCGCAGCCCTACGTACATCGAACAGCGTAACGTAACCATCACCGGCGAGGTGACCTTCCCGGGTCAGTATACCCTGGTCGCCAATAACGAACGCGTATCCGACCTGATCAAACGTGCCGGAGGCGCAACGCCCAACGGCAATATCCAGGGCGCCATGCTCAAGCGCAAGATCAATCAGTACGAGCGCAACGTCCGTATCGCCATGGCCAGGATGGTCAGCCAGACCATCTCCAGCAGCGACTCGCTCGATGTCAACAAACTCAAGGTTTCCGAGGTTTATACTGTCGGTCTGGAACTTGACAAGGCGCTCGCCAATCCGGGCTCCGACTACGATATGATCCTTCGCGACGGTGACGAACTGATCGTTCCCGAGGTGGCCACTACGGTGCGTATCCAGGGTGAAGTCCTTTATCCCAACACCGTACACTACATTTCCGGCAAGCCCGTCCGCTATTATGTCAACCAGGCCGGCGGTTTCAGCAACCGCGCGCGCCGTGCCAAGACCTATGTGGTATACATGAACGGTACTGTCGCCGTAGGTGCCGGAGCCAAGTTGCAGCCGGGGTGCGAAATAGTCGTTCCGGCACGTTCCGACAAGGACAGGCTGTCCACCGGAGAATGGCTGAGTATCGGTACGTCTGCGGCCTCCATCACCACAATGGTCGCGACTATCGTGAATCTGTTCAAGTAGTCAGTGGCAGCTGCGTTTTTTATCACGTATAATTAGTCCATAATGATGAGGTTATGAAGGAATTTGATGAATTCGATGATTATGATGGCGGCATTGGTGAGCCCATCGATCTCATGAAATATGTAAAGAGAGTGCTGGGTGCATGGAAAAAGGTGTTGCTGTTCGCATTGTGCGGGGCGATTCTTGGTGTTGTAATAGCTTTAGGTACCCCCAGGACTTACACATCCAAAGCGGTAGTGGCACCGGAACTGGTCACCCGCGCTACGTCTGGAGGCTTGAGCACTCTTGCAAGCCTGGCCGGTGTCAACATGAATACCATGGCCCTTACCGATGCTATGCATCCTGACATGTATCCGTCAATTATCAATTCCACTGGTTTTTACATTGACTTGTTTGATATGCCCGTGGTCATCGAGAAGAAGGATACGGTTATTCATACGGACTTGTATGACTACATGGCAAACTACACCAAGCATCCATGGTGGGGATATGTGTTAGGGCTCCCTTTTATGGCTAAGGATGCTGTTTTCAGGCTGTTTTCAAAGCCAGGGGAGAAGGATGAGGCCGAAGGACATTCTGAGATGGATTCCCTGCGTCTGACCCGCGAGCAGGAAAGGGTGGTAAAAGCAATGTCGAAATGCATCACTTCTTCACTGGAGAAGCGCACTTATCTTTTGTCCATCAACGTTACGACACAGGACCCTGTCATTTCCGCCAATCTTGCAAATGCAGCTGTAGAAGAGCTCAAGGCATTTGTCATCTCCTACAGAACGGAAAAATCAAAAGAGAATGTAGAGTATTTCCAGGATTTATATACGGAGACCAGGGAAGATTATCTTCGAGCTCAGCGAGCCTATGCCAATTACATGGATTCACACCAGAATATCATCAGCAAGGGTACCCAGGTTTATCAGCAACAATTGCAGAATGAAGCGCAGCTTCGCTTTCAGATGTATAGTCAAACTGCCCAGAATCTGATGAATGCTGAAGCAAAATTGCAGCAGGAGGCCCCGGTTCTGGTGGTTATTCAGCATGGAATGGCACCCAGGGTCGGTAAGCCGTCACGGGTAAAGCTTGTTATTCTGTGGTTTATCCTTGGCGCTCTTGCAGGATCAATTTGGGCTTGCATCAAAAAGGAGAATCAACCCGAATAGGCTTCGGTGGTTATTTCGGTACAAACCCCTGAAGAGCGATGAGGCGGATTCTGTTTGTTCACCATGTCTCCAGTGTGGGAGGCGGCAGCTACTGCCTTCTCAACCTTGTGAAATCCATTGACCGTTCCCTGTTCGAGCCTGTGGTGCTCCTTCAGGGGAACGGGACCCTGGCGGAGGAATTCAACCGCCTGGGCATAAGGGTGGTTTTCATGCCGGAGCTCAGGCAGATACCTTACAACGAACCGCTGCTCCGTTATAAAAGCGTCAAGGCATATTTCCGGGTGTTCAGATCGCTGGGCAAATTCGAAAGGATACTGAAAGAAGAGAGTCCGGATATCGTTTATCTGAACAACATGATGATCTCGCCCTACCTGAAGCCCGCCAAGGATAACGGGTGCATTACCGTAATGCATGTCAGGGAGCATTGGCCGTTGAACGAGCACCGGATGCAGCTGAAATGGGTGAGGAGCATTGTGGGAAAGTACTGCGACCGGATTGTCGCTATAAACGGGTATAGCGCGTCGATTTTCCCGGACATCCGATCCACTGTAGTGTATGACTGGATAGACATGGACTCAAGGGATAAGCCTGTTTGCCTGGACGATCTTTTCGGCGAGAGTATGGCCGGCAAGAAACTCTTCCTGTTCATGGGTGGAGTGCTGCGGATCAAAGGTGCTTACGAAGTCATGAAGACTTTCTGCACCCGGTTGACCGACAGCTCCTACAGGCTTCTCGTCCTTGGCTGCACCAAGGACCTTTCCGGGAGAGGGTTGACAGGGCGTATTAAAATGCTTATGTACAAGCTCGGGGTCCCTACTTACGAGTATAAGGTGAAGATGCTGGCTCGCAACGATTCACGGGTGCTTTGTATTCCCGGGACCTATGAAATGAAGAGCATCATGCAGCAGTCGTATTGCATGCTCAGTTATTACACCATCCCGCATGCCAACCTGTCGATGGCCGAGGCCATCGTACTGGGCTTGCCTGCGGTCGCCGCCGATACCGAGGAGGCGCGGGAGTACTCCCTCGACGGCAGGATGGCCTGCCTGTTCCGGATGAACGATATCGATTCGTTCGAAAGGGCCGTCCGTGGTTTATTGGCAGATGATTCCCGTCTTCGTGCCTCGCTCGCTTCCGAAGACCGCAAGATTGTAGAAGAGATGTTCTCTCCCGCAAAAAACATCTCCGTCCTTAACACCTTTTTATCCGGACTGGTGTCGTGATAATCCTTTTAACAGTCGGTATTCTTCTGGTCTTGTTCAGTTTCTTGTTCCGCAAGAAGCTACCGCCGTACTGGGGGTTCATCCTGGTTCTCCTTATAATGGGGTTCCAGGAAGGGGTTGAAGGGGATTTCATGACATACAAGGCAGCATATGAGATGATAGAGTCGGATCATATAGCGGATGCCAGAGTCATTTCTTCGGACGATGAGCCGGTTATGACTTATCTGATGTATCTGATCTCATACTTGTTCCCGTACTGGCTCTATGTATTCATCATTTCCTTTTTTCAATGCTTTGTCCTATATAAGTTCGTCGGTAAATATACCCCTAAGAGATTTGGATATCTGGCGGCCATCCTTTTCTATTTCACCTTCAACATGATGCTGTTGCAGATGAAGGCTATGCGTCAGGGACTGGCAATCGAGTTTATGGTACTGGCATTTCTGATTGCAGACGGAAAGAGGTTGAACTGGTTGTCTCCATTCCTTGTAGTTATTGCATACTTCACACACAATTCAATGTTGGTGGTACTGCCGTTTTATCTTTTATTTGTGGCTGTCGTTGTCAGGCAACGGATAAAATGGAAGAAGCGGGCATTGATGATGAGGGACAGTATGGAGATTGACGGGCAATTCCATCATCTAAGCAGACCAAGGTCTCATGCTTTTGTGGTTGCGCTCAAACGGTGGTGGAACAAGTATAACGTGTTCCCGATAATGATGGTGCTGATTTATCTGCTCACATACTTTTTCAAAATAACCGTGTTGAACCAGTACCTCGTTCCGCTTATGCTGATGACAGGCGGATCGTTCAACCGTCTGTCAAACTATGCAGAAACGACAAATCTCGAAGAGAGTCTTCAAACGAATCTGTTCGATATATCTCCTTTGATTGTCTTGTACGATGCCGTGATCGTTTTTCTGGTTTCCAGCTATATCCGCAATACGGGCCCGAAAATGAGGATTTTCTGCATTATTTCTATCGTTGCTGCTTTCGGAGATATGTTATTCTACGGAGCCGGAGCATTTGCCCGTATGATAATGTACCTGGTCGTATTCAACCTTGTTGTCTATCCGGCAGTAACACTTGACATAAAAAAGAGATACGGAAAAATGTGGGCTTTGGCGTTTATGGTTTTTCTGATAGGATACGCAGTCAAGACGTCATTGCCGTGGATCACGGGAATGACGGACGACAGGTTCGGCACATATCGTTTTGTTTTCATGCCGTAAATTCCGTATAGATGGGAAATGAAAACAGAATAGTTGTTACATCCATGATGTGGACCTTGCTCGAGCGGTTCGGTACTCAGCTCGTGTCCTTCATCATTTCGATTATTCTGGCAAGGATACTGATGCCGGATGACTATGGAATAATCGCCATTGTTCTCGTCTTTATCAGTTTTGCAAACATAATAATCACAGGAGGACTAAATACTGCACTTATACAGAAGAAAGACTCGGATCAAAAAGATTATTCAACCATATTCTGGTTCTGTTTGTGTATCGCGGCTGTTGTATATTCGGTTCTTTTTTTCTCCGCGCCCTTGATTTCCCGCTTTTATGGCAAGGAACTCTTGACGCCCGTTCTTCGTGTTTTGGGGATAATTGTTTTCTTTGGCTCCATTAATTCCATACAGTTTGCATTTGTTTCACGGCACATGCTTTTCCGGAAGAATTTTTATGTGAATGCAGTGGCGCTGGTCATTTCCGGAAGCGTAGGTATTCTTTTGGCATATAAGGGCTTTGGCGTGTGGGCGCTGGTTGGCCAGTATTTGTTGTCATCCATTATCATTTGCATCCTGTTGTTATTCGCCATACGATGGAAACCTACTCTTGAGTTTTCATTGTCGAGGTTTAAAGGACTGTTTGATTTCGGTTGGAAAGTTTTCCTTACTAACTTTATTATCACTGTTTACGAGAATATCAGGTCTTTGATTATTGGAAAGCTGTACCAGCCGTCAACCCTGGCATACTTTGACAGGGGAAAGCAAATGCCCAATCTGATCATGGGCAATGTCACATCATCCATACAGACGGTTCTTCTTCCTGCATTTTCCAATGAGCAGGACAACCGGATTAGAGTCAAGCAGATGATGCGCAGAGCCTTGACGGTAAGCTATCTATTTGTCGCTCCTCTTCTGGCCGGATTCTTTTTCGCATCAAAGGAGATAGTTTTGCTGCTGCTTACGGAAAAGTGGCTCCCGGCCGTGCCCTTTATCAGGATTTTTTGCATCGCTTTTCTTCTGATGCCGATACAGAATATAAATGCCACAGCCATTCAGGCTCTTGGTTACAGTAACTTGACTCTCAAGATAGAGATAATCAAGAAGATCATAGAAGCAATCATCCTGGTCATAAGCTTTATGATGAATGTTTACGCTGTTGCCTGGGGGATTGTGCTGTACAATGCCATTTGTATTCCAATCAACCTGTCTCCTGCAAAAAGACTTATCGATTACGGGGCCGTTGAGCAGTTGAAAGACATCTGTCTGATTATACTTGCTTCTCTTATTATGGGTGCAGTAGTGTTCTCCTGTGAGCTGCTGCCGATAGGCAATATCTGGATTTTGTCCATTCAGGTCCTTTCCGGTGCTGTTATTTATTTTTTCCTTTGTAAACTATTCAGGTTCGACAGTTTGACATATGTGCTCAAAAATGCATCAGCCATGATTGGCGACCTGGCAAAAGGAAAGCATATTATAGTCAACTCATGAAAAAAGTGTTACTTGTTTTCGGTACCCGCCCCGAAGCTATCAAAATGTGTCCGCTGGTCAAGGAGTTTCAAAAATTCCCTGATGAGTTTACGACCGTTGTTTGCGTTACAGGACAGCATCGTGAGATGTTGGATCAGGTATTGGAGATTTTTGATGTCAAACCTGATTTTGACCTGAACATCATGAAGAAGGGACAGGATCTGTACGACGTAACTGCAAAGGTGCTGGTGGGAATGCGTGATGTCTTGAAGGAGGTCCAGCCCGACGTTGTTCTTGTTCACGGAGATACATCAACCAGTTCGGCGGCTGCTTTGGCGGCTTTTTACCAGCATATTCCTGTAGGGCATGTCGAGGCTGGCCTGCGAACTTATAACATATACAGCCCATGGCCGGAAGAGATCAATCGCCAGATAACCGGACGCATTGCAACGTTCAATTTTTCTCCTACTCCACTTTGTAAGGAAAACCTTCGGTCCGAGAGAGCACCAGGGCGGGTGCTGGTGACTGGAAATACTGTTATTGACGCACTGCTGATGGTCGTCGGCCGGTTGAAGGCGGATAAGAAACTAGCTGACAACCAGGTTGTTGCGTTGAGAAATAATGGATACGATGCTGCTCGTCTCGACGGAAATAAGAAGCTGGTATTGATTACCGGTCATCGCCGAGAGAATTTCGGGGATAAATTCATCAATATGGTAATGGCGATGAAGGAACTCTCCGAAAAGTATCCTGAGGTTGACTTTGTGTATCCCATGCATCTGAATCCCAATGTCCGTGAGCCCATACATAGAGTTTTCGGGGAGAATCTATCTTCGTGCAAAAATTTCTTCTTCATTGAACCACTGCAATACCTGGAGTTCGTTTTCTTGATGGAAAAGTCTTTCATCGTCCTCACTGATTCAGGAGGAATACAGGAAGAGGCTCCGGGTCTTGGGAAACCCGTCCTTGTCATGCGGGAGGAGACGGAGAGACCGGAAGCATTGAAGAGTGGTACTGTCCGACTTGTGGGGGCGGATCGTAATCTGATTGTCGATGAAGTGTCGGCCCTGATTGACGATCCTGCGGCATATGAAAAGATGAGCAAAGCGGTCAATCCATATGGGGATGGACATGCATGTAGCAGAATAGTGGACTTCCTTCGCAGCAATCTATGAGAATCGGAATCGTAACCACTTGGTTTGAACGTGGGGCATCATATGTTTCCAGGCAGTATATGAACATTCTTCAGAAGACTGATGAAGTGTTTATATACGCCAGAGGAGGGGAAAAGAGCGGGAAAAATGATCCGAAATGGGACCTCCCAAATGTTCACTGGGCTCCCCGTGACTGGGCCGACTGGTCCATTTACGGCAGTACATTCATCAAGAAGAGAGATTTTAAGCGTTGGATAGACGAAAACCGTATTGAACTTGTTTTTTTCAATGAACAACAAGTTTTCATGCCGTTGCTATGGTGTAAGCAATGGAAGGTTAAAACCGCTGCGTATATAGATTACTATACTGAGACGTTGATTCCTCTCTATGACATATATGATTGTTTGATCTGCAACACAAAACGACATGCGTTTGCATTCCGCGACAACCCTCGTGCACATTATTTGAAGTGGGGTACAGATATCAATCTATATACACCCGGTGTTGATAAACATGAGAAAGTCACCTTCTTCAACTCTGCGGGAATGGACCCATATCGCAAGGGTGCCGATCACGTCATTTCCGCTTTTTACCGATTGAAAGACCGGCAAAAAGCCCGCCTCATTATTCATGCACAAGTCAGTCTGGCAACAGTATTTCCAAACTTGAAGTCCGTTATCGACGAACTTGCCGGTGAAGGATCCCTTGTTGTGATAGAGAAGACGGTATCTGCTCCTGGATTATATTACATGGCAGATGTTTATGTATATCCCTCTCGTCTGGACGGTATCGGATTGACATTGATGGAAGCAGCTTCTTCCGGCCTTGCTTGTATTACGATAGACAATGCTCCTATGAATGAGTTCATTGAGAGGGATTTCGGGCGAGTATGTAAAGTCGATTATTACTTCTGCCGTGAGGATGGATATTATTGGCCCTTGGCAGTTGCTGATATAGATTCTCTAGCATCTCTGATGCAGGGATTCGTGGACGGGAGGGAAGACCTGGCGGAAATGAAAGTGAAAGCCAGAGATTATGCGGAGCGGGAATTGGATTTCAATAAGAATATGTCCGTGCTTCATGATGTTCTGGAGGGCGTTCGGTATCAGTATGATAAGGCGGCGTATGACGCTGTATACAGACATGAATATACTCGGGAAAGAAGAATGCGTAAGTTTTTGCATCCGCTGCTGAATCTTTACTTTTTTCTCAATAAAAAAGCCAGACAATTCGAGTAGCCAACTAAACAAATGCATATTATCAGGCCATTGTTCATCAACCGGTATTATCAGGCTTCTCATTCTCCTGTAGGTGAATGCCTTAGGGCTTTTGTGGAAGCCATGCCGAATGATTGCTGGCAACCGATGGTGTATACTTCAGACAGGAAACCCCTGTTGGACAGAATCCCCGACTACGTCAGTTTTGTTCACGAAGACAGATGGGTGCAGTACTTTGCCGCAGCTGTCAGGAGGCTGGTTTTGCCCGATTTGACATGGCTGCCGGATTATGAATGGAGAGCGTGGGGAAAAAGGACAGTGAAAAAAATTCTACGGGATATCGATTGTTGCCGCATCCAGCCGGACTACATTCATTCCGTTTCTTATCCCGTGGCCAGTCATTGGGCCGCATTGAAGATTAAACAAACAACCGGCTTACCATGGGTTATGCAGTTTTATGACCCTTGGGCAGACAATCCATATCGTCCTTTCAAAACAAAGTTTTTTAAAGACAAAGATTGGGAAATGGAACGGATTGCTGCTGAACAGGCAGATCTTATCATACATGATAACGAGGTAATCGCTGAAGCATGGCGAACCCGTTATGGCCCCGAGATCGGGAAAAAAGTGGTCGTTTTACCTCTCTCTGTTCCTCTCCCGAAAACTGAGCCGCAGCCTGTCACCGCGAGTGGCCGTTTGATTGTTACGCACATAGGTAATTTCATGCTTAACAGGACCGCGGAGCCGTTCATCATGGCAATTGATACATTGATGCAAAGACATCCGGATGTGCGCGACAGGGTTGAGGTACATTTCATAGGAAGTGTGAAGGAAGAGGACAAGAAGCTGATAAAGAAGAAGGCCCTGGACGATTTGTTCAATATTCATGGCATCATGTCGGCTGAAGAGTGTGAGAAGTATTATCAGCAGTCGAATCTTTTTCTGGCTATTGACGGGGTTAATCCCGACAACCTTTTTTTCCCATCAAAGATTCTGAAGTATTTCTATTTCCGGCGTCCGGTGTTGGGCATCACCCCAATAGGATCGGTTCTGGAACGGGAACTCCGTAATTCCAATCATACGGTTTTCTCCAATAATGACACGGAATCAATAGCATCGTTCCTATATCGTGCAATTACTGACTATCCTTCAATTTTGACCTTTGATTATTCCTACTGGCATAGATTTGAACCGGAGTCTGTAGTTTCAACGTATCAGAGTTGGATTGAAGATCTTGTCTCAAAACGATCTTACTGATATGAAAGTAACAGTGTTAATGGCGGCCTTCAATTCGAACGCAGGCTATTTGAAAGAGACGGTTGAATCAATTTTGAATCAGACGTTCAGCGATTTTGAATTTTTGATTGTCGATGACGGCTCTCGGGAACCTTTGGAACCTTTCATCAGATCGTTTACTCAAGACAGCAGGATCGTAGTTTACAGAAAAGAGAATTCCGGCTTGGGGTCATCGCTCACTTATGGAATCTCCAAGTCCAAAGGTGAGTACATAGCCCGGATTGACGATGATGATGTTTCTGTAAAGGATCGTTTGGCGAAACAGGTCGACTATCTGGACTCACATCCGGAAGTCAGTTGTGTGGGCGGCAATATTTATTACAGATATGGGGACAGGGTGATACCTCATTCAAGGTTTCCCCAGGGACATGAGAGCATCGTCAGGCGGTTGGTAACCATGCATTTCCCAATGGCTCATACTACATTGATGTACAGGAAAGATGCTGTTGAAAGTATAGGGTGTTACCGAATTCCCAAGGGGAATGAAGATCTGGATCTTCTTTTGCAGTTGGGGACTGTCGGGAGGCTTGCGAATATTGATGAATACCTGACATACTATCGGTTGTCCAAGACTGGCCTGTCTGTATCAAGTCCACAAAAAAAAGAGGCCTATTCTTTTGCTTTAAGGTCGGCTTACATGCATCAAGGTTACTCACATTTGCAAAACGATATAAGGAAATCCCTGGAATTGTTGCATAACGAAAAACAGATGCAGATGTGGAGTCGCTACGGCCTTGCCAAACGGTTTTTTTTGATTCGGTTCATCAAGTTATTCGGTAAGAAGTATGAACAACTACTTCAACATTAACTACGAATTCGACAAACAGGCCGTCCACGAGGCAATCGAAAAGGCGCAGAAGGGATATATATGCGTAGCCGACGGCGTCGTACTCAATACCGCAAACCGTGACCCGGATTATCTTAAGGTGGTCAACGGCGGAATGTTCGCAATCTGCGACAGCAGCTGGGTGCCGGTATACCTGAAGTCCATTTATGGAATCAAATACCAGCAGTATTGCGGGTCCGACATCTTCCGCGATATTGTCTCGTCCCGCAAATACAGGATGCTGTTCCTTGGCACCAATCAGGAAACCCTTGATGCTTTGCGCTCTCATCTGAAGGAAATGAATCCCGATGTAGACGGCATGACCTTCATGGAACTCCCGTTCAGGAAAGTCGAGCAGTTCGATTACCCCGGTATAGCGAAGGCGATAGAAGCTGACGGGGCAAAAATAATATGGGTGGCCCTGGGGGCTCCCAAGCAGGAGCGTTTCATGAACCTTCTTCTGCCTCACCTGAGCAGCGGCGTGATGATAGGCGTCGGGGCGGTATTCAACTTCTTCAGCGGCCAGGATGAGGCCAGATGCCCTGCGTGGATGCAGAAACACCACCTGGAGTTCATCTACCGCTTATTCCAAAACCCGGGCAAGCAGATAAAACGCTGCTTCTGGATCGTCGCTACGCTGCCCCGGCTATATATGGCGGAACGGCGGCGCGCCAAAAAGAATAAGAGCAATCAACAGATATGAAAAAAGCACTGATAACAGGAATCACCGGTCAGGACGGCTCATTCCTTGCCGAATTCCTTATAGAAAAAGGCTACGAGGTCCATGGCATACTGAGGCGCAGTTCCTCGTTCAATACGGGCAGAATTGAACACCTGTACCTTGACGAATGGGTGCGGGATATGAAAAAGAAGAGGCTCGTCGAACTCCATTGGGGCGACATGACCGATTCCAGCAGCCTCATCCGCATCATCACGGAAATCAAGCCGGACGAGATTTACAACCTCGCTGCACAGAGCCATGTTAAGGTCTCCTTCGACGTGCCTGAGTTTACTGCGGACGTCGACGCAATGGGCACTCTGCGCTTGCTGGAGGCAGTTCGTATAGCCGGTTTGGCGGACAGCTGCCGCATCTACCAGGCATCCACCTCCGAACTCTACGGCCTTGTGCAGGAGATTCCCCAGAAGGAAACCACGCCGTTTTATCCCCGCAGCCCGTACGGAGTCGCAAAGCTGTACGGCTACTGGATAATGAAGAACTACCGAGAGAGCTACGGTATGTTCTGCTGCAACGGCATATTGTTCAACCACGAGAGCGAACGCCGCGGCGAGACGTTCGTAACCCGCAAGATTACGCTGGCGGCGGCACGTATAGCCAAGGGCCTTCAGGATAAGCTTTACCTGGGCAACCTGAATGCCATGCGCGACTGGGGTTATGCCAAAGACTATGTGGAATGCATGTGGCTGATGCTTCAGCAGGACAAGCCCGACGACTTCGTTATCGCCACCGGCGAATACCACAGCGTACGCGAGTTCTGCTCCCTTGCTTTCAAGGAAGCCGGAATACAGCTCCGTTGGGAAGGCTCGGGCGTGGAAGAGAAAGGAATCGACACCAAAACAGGCAAAGTGCTTGTTGAGGTTGATCCAAGGTATTTCCGTCCCGCGGAAGTGGAGCAGTTGCTTGGCGATCCCACCAAGGCTAAGACTGTCCTTGGCTGGAACCCGCGCAAGACCACCTTTGAGGAGCTTGTACGTATAATGGTTCGGCACGATTTGAATAAAGGATAGGCGATGCTGAAGGATAGCAAGATTTACGTCGCAGGCCACCGCGGAATGGTGGGAAGCGCCATCGTGCGGGAGCTGAAACGGCAGGGGTATGACAACATAATTACCCGTACGCACAAGGAACTCGACCTCACCAGGCAGGCCGATGTTGAGGCATTCTTCGCTTCCGAGAAGCCTGAATACGTGTTTCTGGCCGCAGCTAAAGTGGGCGGAATAGTAGCCAACCAGAACGCTCTGGCAGACTTCATGTACGACAACATGGTGCTTGAGATGAACGTCATCCATTCAGCATGGAAGAACGGCTGCAAGAAGCTGGAGTTCCTCGGCTCGTCATGCATTTATCCGCGCATGGCGCCGCAGCCAATGAAGGAGGATTGCCTGCTGACGGGATCCCTCGAGAAAACCAACGAGGCTTACGCCCTTGCCAAAATCAGCGGTCTCAAGTATTGCGAATTCCTCAACCGCCAGTACGGGACCGACTTTATCAGCGTGATGCCCACGAACCTCTATGGCCCCAACGACAACTACCATCCGGAGCACAGCCATGTGCTGCCGGCGTTGATACGCCGTTTCCACGAGGCCAAGGTGGCCGGTCTTCCGGAGGTGACCTGCTGGGGCGACGGCAGTCCGCTCCGGGAGTTCCTCTATGTCGACGATCTGGCCAATCTCTGCGTGTTCCTGATGAACAATTACAGCGGCAACGAGACAGTCAACGCAGGTACCGGCAAGGAACTTACCATCAAGGCCCTTACCGAACTGGTGGCGAAAGTGGTGGGGTATGAAGGCGCAATCAAATGGGATACGACACGTCCCAACGGCACCCCGCGCAAGCTCCTTGACGTTTCCAAGGCCACGGCTTTGGGCTGGACTTATAAAACCGAGCTGGAAGACGGCATCAGGCTGTCATACCATGATTTTCTTACCAACCCCATGAGGGCCGAAAGATAACTGATACGGATGAATCCTTTTTTTGAACTGATACAGATAGCTCTTGGCGTAAGGGACAACCTGGAAAGCGTTCCCCAGAACAGGGAGCAGTGGGATGACCTCCTGTCCACATGTTCCAAGCACAATCTGGTGGCAGTCACTTTCCCGGTCATCGATTCCCTCCACGATAAGATCGAGGTGCCGCTCGGTGTCTATTCGCGCTGGGCGATGATGTCGGAAAAGGTACAGCAGAAGAATGAGCGCCTGAAGGCAGCATGTAAGTATCTCAGCGAACTGTTCGCCGCCGGTGGTTTCCGATCCTGCATCTTGAAGGGGCTGGGCGTGGCTTCGTTATATCCCGATCCGTCGCTTCGTCAAAGCGGGGACATTGACATCTGGGTTGAAGGGGACCGGGATGTAGTCCTGGCTTTCCTTAAAGACAAATGTACGGTGACCGATATCGTATACCATCATTGCCATACACATATCATTAAGGGTGTAAGCGTGGAAGTGCACTTTACCCCTACCTGGATGAATTCCCCGTGTTACAACCGCAAGCTCCAAAAGTATTTCTCGTCCAATGCTGATTCGCAGTTTGGAAACTATGTGGGTGAATTGGGCTTCAGTATCACCACGCTCCGGATGAGCGCCGTGTACCTCCTTATCCACATTTATCGCCATGTCCTTGATGAAGGTATCGGATTCCGTCAGCTGCTGGACTATTACTATGTTTTGAATGTTCTTGACAGCCAAACGCGCAAAAATGTTATTAAAGACCTTAAGTCGTTGGGAATGATGCGATTTGCTGCAGGAGTAATGTATATTCTTAGGGAAGTGTTCGCCATAGACCCTGATCTAATGCTATGTAAACCTGATTATCGTCAGGGAAAGTTTCTGCTGGAAGAGATACTGGTTTCCGGCAATTTCGGCAAGTTCGATTCCCGAAACGCTCACAGTATGGACGAGAGCAGGCTTATGCATGGAAAGCGAAAGCTTAGACGTGCTCTCCGTTTTCTGGCCTATTATCCTTCAGAGGTCTTGAGCCTTCCATTATTTCTCGTTTGGCATTATTTCTGGCGCCTTCGTAAAGGGTATATAAAGTAGAAACCGTTATGGTGGACATGACTTCATATTTCTATCTGATTCTGTTCATAGATTTTGTTCTGGCTCTGGCCGTTGGCGCGGCGATAGTCAAGTTGTTGCTCGTCGTTTCCTACAAAAACAGGATTTTCGACATTCCTGACGAACGAAAGGTACATAAGATTCCGGTACCACGTCTTGGCGGCATGTCATTCATGCCGACGCTGATGATAGTCACGGCGTTCAGCATCGGCTTTCTGTATAGGCTAGGCATTATGAGCGCTCCGGATCCGGATGCAACTATGATAATCAGATTGACTTTTATGCTCGGCAGCGCTATGCTGCTGTATGTCCTTGGCATTCTGGACGATCTGTCCGACCTGAGTTACAAGATGAAGTTTCTGGTACAGTTTCTGGCGTCTTCCATCCTGGTGTCGTCCGGTATCTGGCTGAACAGTTTCTATGGGCTGTTCGGCATTGAGAGAATACCTTTCTACATAGGCATGCCGTTTACCGTCCTCCTGTTCATGTTCATTACCAATGCCATCAATATGATTGACGGCATTGACGGGCTGGCCTCGGGTATTGCCATGATTACCTTGGGGATTCTGGCTTTCATTTTCATCCGCGAACGGCGTTTTATTTATTCCACTGTTTCCGTTACGATGCTTGGTGCCGTCCTGGCTTTCTGGCTTTTCAATGTGTTCGGCAGCTCCAAGAAAAAGACCAAGCTTTATATGGGAGATACCGGATCTCTTACCCTTGGCCTGATAATCTGCTTCCTGATTGTCTCCATATGCTCTTTCGGCGGCCGTAACGGCATGATTACCAATGGAAAATATATCATCATTATCTTTTCTTCATTGTTGATCCCGTTGATGGATGTGATCCGGCTGTTCGTCACGCGCATTATTAATCACAAGAGTCCTTTCGAAGCGGACGACAACCACATTCATCATCTGTTGATGCGCTGTGGACTGACTATGAGGCAAACGCTTGTTGTCATACTTGGAATGGATTTTTCCATAGTGGTCCTTAATGCCTTGATGACCAGATTGTTCATCAGCAACCTGACATTATGCATCAACCTGCTCTTCGTAGTGGACATTGTCATATACTTGATTATTCTGCTGGCAATATCCCGCAACGTCAAACTGGATTCTGTTCCTAAATCTTGACAAGTCTGAATTATTTTCCTATTTTTGTGTGCGATGTTAGAAGAAATCAAAACCAATATCGACAAACTCATCTCTCTGTATGAGAACCAGAAGCAACGGGCGGACGCCCTTGCCGCTGAGTTGCAGCAGTGCCGGGAAGAGCTTGCCGCCTGCAAGGCCCATGCCTCGGAACTGGATTCCAGGATCGACAACCTCAAACTCCAGTACGCCTTCAGCGGAGCAGGGGACCCTGCAGAGGCCAAGGCCCGCATTACCAAGCTTGTACGGGAAATCGACCGTTGCATCAAACTGTTGGAGGGATAGCAAATGGCGCAGAATATCAAACTCAAGATAGCCGGAACGGAATTCCCCATGGTTGCCGCCACCCCCGAGATGGAAGAGACCATGCGTACCGCCGCAGACGAAATCAACCGCAAGTTCAACTCCTACGACATCAAGTATCCGGACAAATCAGTCCTGGACAAACTGATAATCGTTACGCTTAACGAAACGGTCAACCGCATCGCCTGCCAGAAGCTTATGAAGGAGCTCGGCGCCGAGGTCAAGGACCTCAAGGACCAGACCGACGCCTATCTTGCGGGAATAAAATAGCTTAGCCGTCAGGCCCAAGAGCTGAAAACATCAAAGTTCTTCCAGAACCGGGAAAGCTCGGAGTGAGGAAGGCAGGCCCGCCCCGACGGGATCCCCGATCCAGTCCGGCCCCCAAATCATTATTGCCCATCATTTTCGGACAATTCGGCTGACGGCTATTTTATAAACAACTCCGGACCTGGTGCCCGGAGTTG
>JAFZZW010000042.1 GCA_017615615.1 Bacteroidales bacterium | reverse complement strand
TGCTGTTTCGGAATCGTAAGCACCCTCGCTTGTAGAGGGAGGGGCCCACAAGCGCAGCGCAGTGGGAGGGCGAGCGAAGCGAGGATGGAGAAACAGCAGCCTGCGGAGCGCAGCCCCTTCTCCGGCGGGAGGCAAGACCTGTGATGGCGAATCGATCTCTTCGTTATTGCCTCCGTGTGCAAAAGAGGCCTGTCTTGCACACGAACCATGGCAAAGCACCCCTCCCGTGTGCAAATAGCGGCTATTTTGCACACGGCCGGCATCCCAGGAGTAGCTTCCCGACAGCAACAGGCTTCCAACGGCTGTAGAAAGCCATGAGGTGTCGGGAGGCGGGTATCCGGAAGGCCGGGTCCCGACGGCGATGTGCCTCCTGCGCACTTCTGTTGCTGGTTGGCGTTGGGAGGCTACTTGCGGAAGCACCGTGAGCCGGAGAAGGGGCTGGTTAAGCGGATGCAGGTTGCTGTTTCGGAATCGTAAGCACCCTCGCTTGTAGAGGGAGGGGCCCACAAGCGCAGCGCAGTGGGAGGGCGAGCGAAGCGAGGATGGAGAAACAGCAGCCTGCGGAGCGCAGCCCCTTGAGCGTGCTTGAGCCCCCCCCAAAAAAACAACCGGCGCGAAGCCTGCAGGGCCCCGCGCCGGTTAATCAAGAAACAGATATCTACCAGGTTACAGGCTGGAAGTTGTCTCCGCCGTATATGTAATAATAGTAGCTTACAGTAGGATCTGCAAGGTCGAGGTCTGCGGTCTGCCAGCCACCACCGGGAGAGTTGAAGATCATGTTGGTAGTGCCGGGGATGATATCGACGTAATACCAGTTGTGGCCGTACTGCTTGGCGTCAACCATGGTAGCCGCTTCGCCGGGCCAGGCGGTGGCGGAACTGCCGCCCCACATGTGGCAATGGAGGTCGGTGACGCTGGAGCGCAGCCAGAACCTCGGGGTGGGGTCGAGGGCTGAAGGATTAGCCGGATCGGATACAGCCGTCTGCTGCACGCCGTCGGTGCGGAAATAATACTTCTTTGTGGCGGACGCAACAGCGACGGACGGGAGCTTGACCTCGCAATCGTTGTCGCCCTTGTAGTAAATGTCCACCGTGCTGTTCACGACTGCATCTGTAAGGATGAACTTGTTGTAGGTGTAAGTGCCGACGACTTCCGTTCCGGATGAAGGGATGTCCTCCGTAAGGCCGCCGTACCATATCTTGCGTACGCTGCCCCAATCGGAACCGGTAGCTATCTTCTCGTCGAGCACATACAGGCAGTAAGGCTCCGGAGCCGCGGGGCCGTCCACGCTGATGACTTTGTTGGTCGCATCGAAGGAGACGGTCACGTCGCCATCCGCAAGCACCTTGTAATAATAGTTGGTGTCACCCGCGCCGCCGTAGCTCTCGGACCAGGAACGGTTCTTGACCACCTTGAAGTACATCTCCGTACCCGCGGCTACAGCCGGGAAGGTCTTGACGAATTTGCCTCCGGACAGAACCATGTCGTTGGCGCTATTGAACCTGTCCCATTCGGTGCCGAATACAGGGTCGGGGTCTTCATTCTCCGCACCGGAATTGCCGGCCACCGTCCAGATGGTGCCGGGGTCGGTGGAATAATACATTTCCGCCGAGACCGAGTCGTCCGCAGGATTGTAGATGACCGACAGGCTTCCTGCGGCAAGGGCCGTAACTACGAGATTGGTCGCATCTCCTCCGTCCGGATAGTATGCGGTGCCGTCCTTGGTGGTCTTGGCGACCTTAAGGGCTATCTCGCAAGGCCCGGGAACGTTCAGATACTGCATGAAATAACTGCCGTTGAAATCCAAATCGTTGGCGGTAACGGAAGCGTCCCAGACATTTGTAAATACGGAGGCAGGAGAACCCGCGGCCGTATAGCGGACGGCATACATGTTCAAGTTGCCCGCATAATACTTGCCGGGGATGAAGCTGACGTTGTTGGCAACGGTCTCATAAAGAGTACGGTTCCAGGAAGAATCGAAGACCGTTGCATAGAAACGGTAGCTTGCCGGATCGGTGCTCACGGTAGGGACCGCAAGGGTAAGTTCGGAAACGGGATACTCCGGATTCAGCTTGAGGGATATGTTGTCGGACGGAACAGGCGAGAATGTCATATCGTATTCTCCGATGAGGTTCCGTGTCCCGCTGAAGAAAACGAAGTCCGCGACGGCGAGAGGAGCCTTGTCTGCGTCTTTGTTCTTGAGATTGAAGGTGACTACGGCCTGGCGGTTCTGGAAAGCAGCGTCCGACGCCGATACGTTCCCGCCGTTGATGGCGGATACGGTAACTGTAGCGGTGGCGAAGTCAAAGTCCGATGAAACCCTGGCGAGAGTGCCGTCCTGCCCGTAGTATGACCAGTAGTTGTCCGGATAAAGCAGGAACAGTTCGTCATTAACGTTGAGGCCGGTAAGGTCGATGGTTCCCGAAAGGGTGGTGCTGGATGTTCCGGTAGTGACAGGATGGAGAACTCCGAGCTTTGTGCTTTGATCCCCGGGGCGGTAAACGCCGACGGATTCTCCGGAAGCCCACGCGGCCTTGAGGGTCTTGCCATCAAGTGTGAGGGCCCTGGTCAGTTCGGACTTGTCGGCCCGGACGGAGAACACTCCGGTCTGAAGGTCCGGGGTAATAGTTTCCTGCTGCTCCTTGATGTTGCAGGAGGACAGAAGTGCGCCGGCAAAGAAAGCGGCAATGATAAATCTTGATGTTTTCATGATTGCGCCCGTTTTACCAGTCAAACTCTTCTGCCTGGCCGTAATCGCTACGGCTTGCGTCACCGGATGCGTCGAGAATCACGTCGTCAAGGAGGCCGGTGACCTCCTCGACGACGGGTTTATAATAGTACTTCTTCATATTACTGGACTGTAATCCGCTTGGTTGAAGGATTGAACTTTATGGTAACGTTGCCGGCGCTGCTCTTGGTATATACGCAGTTGCCGTCACTGTCGCCGCTCAGGTCGCTGTTGCTCGCACCGTAATTGGTGGACCAGGCATGATTGACGACAATTTTGAAATGAAGCTCGGTACCGCCGGGCACGTTGTTATAAGTCTTGGCGTATGTGCCGTCGCTCTGCAGGGACATGTCGTTCGCCTCGTAAGTTTCATTCCATTCTTTCCCGAAGACGCTCGCGGGGGTTCCTGCTACGGTGTAAATGGTAGCGGCCGTGGATTTGGTGTACGTAGGGGTGATGGTCTCGTTTACCGGGTCGAATACTATGTAGAAAGGACCCACGCCTGCCGTAAGCGTATAATCGGACGACGGCCATTCCCCTGCGGCGTAATCGTGATCCTTTACAATCTTGAAACCTATGCTGGTAGGGTCTTTGGTGATATTGTAAGTCTTGGACTTGTATGTGCCGTCTGCCTGCTTGACCATGTCGTTGTTGCTGTCTGCAGGATTCCAGTAGCTGCCGAAAACGTCCGCGGGGCCGCCGACGACTGTAAAGGTCTCGCTGACTTCCTTCATCCTTACGGTGACGTCGTAGTATTTGCCCTTCTGGAATGTCACTCCGGATTTGGTCGCGGTGTAGGTGTTTTTGCCGACGGTGGCGGTGAGGGAATAGGTGTCTGTCGCTCCGGAATCATTGCGGATCGCAACGTAGAGGACGTTTGTGTCGTCTTTCGGTACGACGGTGAGTGAGCCTGTCAAGGTGGAAAGGGCGTCGCTGACCGAGCGGACTATCTTGCCGCTGGTTGACGAGATTGTCAGCTCATCCGGCTTGATGGGGACGGGCGTGGTGCTGTCGTCGACGAGCGTGAACTTGACAAGGGCCTGCTGGTGCTCGAAAGTGGCCGGAGTGGTAGTTACTTTTGACCCGCTGACAGATGATACGGATATGGTGGCGGTAGCAAAAGAATACTTGCTTGAGACGGTAGAGAAGGTTCCGTCCTGATTGGAATACAGCCACGAAGACTTTGGGGTGAGAAGCCTCAGGCTGGCGCCGGCGCTAAGTGATCCGGTGACGTCTCCTTTGAGAACGGTGCTGGCCGATCCGGAGGACTGAGGCTTAAGAGTTCCGATGGAAGTGTTGCTGCTGTTGTATACGGTAACAACGTCAGTAGACGCCCAGACGGCATTGAGTGTCTTTCCGTCAAGGCTGAGAGCCTTTGTGGCGCCGTCGGGCACTTCAACGGAAAGGGTGTAGGTGACTTGTTCCGGCTGCTCGGGGGCGCTGTTGCATGATGCTACGGCCGCCATGGCAAGGAGGGATGCTGCAAATGCTAAAACTTTCTTCATGACAGTTCCTCCTTTTACCAGACGAGATCTTCGCTTTCTCCATAGGTCGGCAGCTGTCCGGTTACGGATGCCTCCAGGATAGCGGTGGCCAGCTGCTCGCTGACGGGCTCGGCCACGGGTTGGTTGTACTTGAGTTTCATATTTGTTAAGCTGATTGAAATCACCATTGGCCATCTGCTACTGTTGTGTCCTCGCCACCGTAAGTGTCGACAAGGCTATCCTCGAGAATGCAGCAGGAAAGCATGTTTGCAAGTATTTCGCTTTTAGGCGTTATATATTTCATGGCTTTGACGGTTTAGTTGATGGCGAATACTACGGACGAATAAGGGGGCATTGTAACCTTGTTCCCGGAAACGTTTATCTTGGTGCTGGCGACCAGGATATTGGAGAGGTTCTCACCGTTCCAGCGCTCGACGGTCTGCGTGTCCCTGGAGATGTTGTGCATCACGAGGCAGCACTTGCCGCTGCCGTCGTTGGCATGCATGTACCAGCAGAGGACCGAACTGTTGTCGCCCGTCTTGCTGTCGTACTCGGGATTGCCGTCGGCCATGGCGGGATTGGTGTTGCGCGCATAGGCGAAACGCCTGTAGAGATTCAGAAGCGATCCGGAATCGGCCTCCTGGGACTGTACGTCGATAGGCGCCTGGAGCATGTTGGCGTCGTACTTGTCATAGATGCCCTTTGTGGCGGCGCTGCCGATGTCGGGGGTCCAGAGGATGGGGGTGCGGACGTATTCGTCGCCGCCCACCTTCGTGCCCCAGTATCCGAGTTCCTCTCCCTGGTAGATAAAGGGACGGCCCGGGGAAGTCAGCAGGATGGTTGCGGCAAGCCTGATCTTTGGCATGTAGCCTCCGAGCGTGGTGGCCGTCCGCTCCTCGTCGTGGTTGGAAAGCTTGGGAGAGTAGATGGCGTCGGGACGCTTGCCCAGATGGGCGTAGAAGCGGTCGCACAAACCGGAGCAGAAGCTTTTTTCGCCGTTGGCAAAGGCATTCTCGGAGTTGAGCACGCCTCTCAGATCATACCAGTACTGGAAGTCGAATAAGGAAGGCAGACCTTCATAGAACGGCAGGCAGACTTCCTCGCCGGCCATTACTTCGCCAACCATGAAGATATTGGGATCAGCCTTGCCGGTAAGGTCCTCGCGGTACTCGGCGTAAGTGTTGTAATAGGAGTTGACGGCATTGTAGAATGCCTTCCAGAACTGGATGTTCTCGTAACTGGTCTCCTGTGCGAAGATATGCTTGACCGCGTCCAGGCGCATGCCGTCCACTCCGCATTCCAGCCAGGTGGATATTGCGTTCACGACGGCCTGGAATGCCGGGGATTCGGAGCAGTTCCAGCCGTGATAATAGTTGAAGTCGGCGAACATTCCGGTGCCGAATTCGGAGTAATAGTAATATTTCTCTCCGGTGCCGGACACGGTGAAGTCGAACCATTTGCCTGTATCGTACCATCCGGCCGGAATCTGGTCGATGTTGCCTGCATAGCAGTCGGCCATGGGATCCTTGGAGATGACGTAGTAGTTCCAGTAAGGGCTGGCCGGTCCGTTTTGCTTGACGTCCAGGAACCAGGAGTGGCCGTTGCCGGTATGGTTGATGACGTAGTCAAGATATATGCGCATGTTGCGCTTGTGCGCCTCTCTGACAAGGTTCATGAAAACCTTCTTGGTCCCGAAGCGCTTGGCTATCGAATCGTAATCGGTGACGTCGTAGCCGTGGTATGACTGGGAAGGATGGATAGGGGACAGCCAGATGGCGGTGACGCCGAGGGCCTCCAGGTAATCCAGGTGGTCGATCACTCCCTGGAAGTCGCCGATGCCGTCGCCGTTGGAGTCGGCGAACGAGAATACGTTCATCTGGTAGGTGATGCCGGAAAGCTTCTTCTCCGGTGCGAGGTTGGGGTCGTACTCGCCGAGATCGACCTTGAGGTCCACTGAAGGCATACGGAGGATGGTGCCGCGGTCGATGGTGTTGGGTGTGGTGCCTTGCTTCTCGGCATAAACGACTCCGTCGCCATAAATTCCCAGGCCGAAGGTGTAGGTGCCGGGCGGAACGGGGAAATAGACGTCAAGGACGGGGACGTCGTTGGGGAGGGCCCGGGCAAGCTGGAGCTCGACCATGGGCTCGGAACCGGCTCCCGTAAGGACCGCGGTGCCGATATCGGATACTTTGACGACGAAGTCCCCGGAGATGTTCTTGTCTGCAGTAAGCTTGAAATAACGGGCTCCGGCCGGAACGTTGGTCAACGTGACCTTGACGGCGCCGCCGATGTGCTTGAACTGCAGGGGCTTCTCGGCGGAATCGAGATTGGCGGCCATGGGGATGCGGACGGCGTTCAGATCCGGAAGTCCGGACCAATACGTGGGCAGGTTGTAAACCAGCGAGCCTCCGTCGTAATACGACGCCCCGGAATAAGGGTAAATCGCCACGTATCCGACTTCCTCGTGGTTCTCGGGATACTGGATGTCGAAGGTGAACACCCCGCTGCCCGTTCCGGCTCCGGACGCAAGGTGGAAGGGGGCCATCCAGGGGCCGTACTCTCCTTCCACTCCGTATGAGCCCCTTACGTTATTGAGCGTGGTGGAATACATCCAGGCTCCCACGGAGTCCCTTTCCTGCCACTTGAATATCCGGTCGTTCTCGAAGGCGACGCGGGTGCCTGTCGCAGACTCCGCGCCGAGGCTGAGGGTAAGGACACGGGGGCTGGCCGGATTATCGGCGACGTACGGCTCCCGGGTGCAGGCGCAGAGGGCCGTCAGGGCCACTGCGGAGGTAATCAATGCTATTCGGCTAATGTTAAAGCGCATAATCGTGGAATTTCACGAAAGATACGCATTTTTTGGCATAAACGAACAACCGGCCCCGGAATTCTCCGGAACCGGCTGGGGTGCGGTAGGTGAGACTCGAACTCACACAGGCCAATGCCCACTACCCCCTCAAAGTAGCGCGTCTACCATTTCGCCACTACCGCGTGTGATTTGGGACTGCAAAAATAACCATATTTGGCGAATTCGCAAAAATATTTTTGATAACTTTGCGAAAATTTGCAAAATGTTGCGTTTGGAGACACCTGAGGGCAGGGAAAGAATCCTTCTTCACTGTTGCTGCGCGCCCTGTTCCGGGGCCGTGGTGGAGTGTATGGTACAGAACGGCCTGCGCCCGGCGCTGTTCTTTTCCAATTCCAACATTGTTCCCCATGAGGAGTATGAACTCCGCCGCGGCGAGCTGGTGCGGTACGCCGGGCAGTTCGGGCTGGAGGTCATCGACGATGAGTACGACCACGAAGCCTGGTTGCGGTTCGTGCTGGGAGAGGGGAAGGAGCGGCAGGACGAACTGGCCGCCGCTCCTGAGCGCGGCCCGAGGTGCCTGCAGTGCTTCAAGTTCCGTCTGCTGCGGGCCGCGCAGTATGCCGCCGGCCACGGCTTCGACGTCCTGGCCACCACTCTCGCCTCCTCCCGCTGGAAGAGCCTCGATCAGGTTGATGAGGCGGGGAGATGGGCCTGCGGGGAGATTTCCGATCGTTCGACCAACTCTCTCCCCCGTCCCCTGGGGGTGCAGGGGGATAATAACGTTCCACCAAAGGACCGGCAGGTACTTTGGTGGAACCACAACTGGCGCAAAGGAGGCCTGCAGCCGCGCAGGGCGGAGATAATCAAGGAACAGAACTTCTATAACCAGACATGGTGCGGGTGCGAATTCTCCCGCCGGTCCCGGGATTGACGATATGAAAAAGATAGCGATAATAGTGGCGCTCGAGCGTGAATACGAGATGGTTGGCGCCGCAATCAAGGACAAACCCGGCATAAGCCTGAGCATGTGCGGGATAGGCAAGGTAAACGCTGCAATAGGCGCGACGGCGATAATCGAACGTGAACGTCCCGACGCCATTATCTCCACGGGAGTGGCAGGTGCCATAGACCCTTCGCTTAAGCCTATGGACGTAATTGTCGCCCGCCAGGTGGCGTACCACGACGTATGGTGCGGCGCCCCGTACGCCATAGGGGAAGTTCAAGGCTACCCCCGCTTTTTCGACGCCGACAAGGCCATGTATGACAAAGCGATGAACCTCAGACTGGAAGGCCTCACGATCAGGGGCGGACTCCAGATCAGCGGCGACCGGTTCATAGTTGCGGACGACATCCCTTCGCTGCGAGCCCTCTACCCCGATGCCCTTTCCGTAGATATGGAATCCGGCGCCCTTTCCCAGACATGTCACCGCTACGGCATCCCCTTCATCAGTTTCCGTATCATTTCCGACAGTGTCGACGAAGGTTCCTACGCCGACTTCTGGACCAAGGCCCCCGAGAACTCCTTCCGCGTCCTGCAGTCCTACCTTGAACTTCTCCACGAAGACTGACACGCCCGGGACGCGTTTTTCGGAAATTAATTATTATCTTTACGCCTCAAGAAACGTTAGAATAGAGATATGCCAGTAAAATTCTACCAGCCTGAGAACCAGGTCCCCCTGGAGATGCACAAAGTGCGCGTCATCCAGAAACTCTCCCTCCTTCCCGTGGAGGAACGCCTCAAGAAGATCCAGGAGGCAGGAAACAACACTTTCCTGCTGCAGAACAAAGATATCTATATGGATATGCTCACCGACTCCGGCGTGAACGGAATGTCGGACCAGCAGGTCGCCGCGATGAGCATCGCCGACGATTCCTACGCCGGCAGCGAGACCTTCAACCGCGTAAAGGCAGCCGTCAAGGAGGTCTTCGGCACCGAGAATGTCCTCCCTGCACACCAGGGCCGTGCCGCTGAGAATATCCTGGCCGAGGCTTACGTGAAGCCCGGTATGTATGCCCTGATGAACTTCCACTTCACCACGGCGAAGGCCCATATCACCCGCCTCGGCGGCGAGGTTGTCGAACTTGTCGACAAAAAGGGTCTCATCCCTCAGACAGACGATCCCTTCAAGGGCAACTTCGACCTGAAGGCCCTCCGCAAGGCCATCAAGGAATACGGCCCCGAGAAAGTGGCGTTCGTACGCGTAGAGGCCGGCACCAACCTCATCGGAGGCCAGCCTGTCAGCCTCGAGAACATGCTCGCCGTCACCGACATCTGCCACGAGTTCGGAGTGAGGAGCGTGCTCGACGCATCCCTTCTTCAGGACAACGTATATTTCATGAAGGTCCGCGAGCCCCGCTGCAAGTTCATGACCACCAAGGAGATCTACCACGTGCTGGCAGACCGCTTCGACATCATCTACTTCAGCGCCCGCAAGCTCGGCTTCTCCCGCGGCGGCATTATCACCGCGCACGACAAGAAGTTCACCGACGAGATGATGGAATTCGTGCCCCTGTACGAGGGCTTCCTCACCTACGGCGGCATGGAGGTGCGTTCTATGGAATCCATGGCGGTCGGTCTGCTCGAATCCCTCGACATGGAATACATCAGCCAGGGTCCCGAGTTCATCGCTTATCTTGTGAAGGAACTTGACGACTACGGCGTGCCTGTCATCAAGCCTGCAGGCGGTCTCGGAGCACATCTCAACTGCTCGGAGATAGTTCCAGACCTCCCTCATAACCAGTATCCTGCAGCGGCGGTAGGCGCCGCCCTGTACATCGCCGGCGGTATCCGCGGTATGGAGCGCGGTACCGTGAGCGAGCAGCGCGAGCCCGACGGCACCGAGCGCTATGCGGAACTGGAGCTCCAGCGCCTCGCAATGCCCCGCCGCGTCTTCACCCTGTCGCAGGTCAAGTACTGCGCCGACCGCGTGAAGTGGCTCTGGGACAACCGCAGCCTCATCGGCGGCCTCGAGTGGGTATATGAGCCCAAGGTGCTCCGCTTTTTCTTCGGCCGCATGAAGGAAATCGGCTACT
>JAFZZW010000007.1 GCA_017615615.1 Bacteroidales bacterium | reverse complement strand
TAACACGGTGCGATTAGTTCAGTTGGTAGAGCACCAGATTGTGGTTCTGGGTGTCGTGGGTTCGAGCCCCACATCGCACCCCAAAAAGAATTCGGGTCGGCATTCGCCGGCCCTTTCTTTTTGGGGTGCGATACTCGCACTACCATCCCCCGCGGCCACGCCGCTGCCCCCAGGGGCACGGGGAAAGCATTTCCCCGCGCGCTTCGCGCTCCCCTTTCTATCTCCGGCGGTGCTCATTCCCACCACATCCTCACCGCCAGCGGTGATACCGACACATCTCGATTTCTTAAAGAATCGTAAAATCCTTAAAAAATCGTAAAAATCTGCATGGCAATACCTGCGTTTCTCTACATTAATAGTTGCAGGATGTGTATTATTGATTACATTTGCAACAGCGTCGGAAACAGTTCTCATTACCGATTATTTACAGGCATCCAGTCTCTGAGTGGATGCCTGTTGTTTGAAGAGAAACAGGAACTACAGGATAAGGTCCTCCATCCGGATCTTTGGGACGTAGTGGATGCCGTCTTTGCGGTAATAACGGAGATCGGAGCCCTCGGGTACTTCTGTAAGTTCTATTCTGTCTGTGCCCTTGCCGACGGCAAGAACAGCCAGAGGCTCAAGGGAAAGTCCAAGGGTATCTTTGACTTCCTGTCGATCGAATGCCCTAACGATCAGGGCGTTAAGTCCAATCTCCACTGCTTTGAGCGCCATACTCTGTAGGACGATTCCAAGGTCTATATCCACCGACGGTGACTCCGGGACAGTAGAACACGCGACGATAAACGCCTGCGGTTCTGTCCCGGCCAAAGGCAGATGCAGCTCAGGGAGAAAAGCGCCGAAGTGCAGGAAACGACAGAAGCTTTCTCCTCCGGTAGCCGCATCAAGCAGCTTGAAACGGAAAGGCTGGCCGTTCTTGCTGGACGGAATCTTGTTGACTACGGACACTATTGCCTCCAGCTGACGCATTGCGACCACATAGGACTTGTCGAACCCTCTATGGCTGCGGTTGCGCACAAGGAGAGTATCCAGCGAAGGAGTATTGCGGCGCACCACCACGCGACCCGACGCCCGGAGCTCCTCGGCGCGCCTTTCAAGATAATTGTCTGCCATTGTCACTTTTGGTTTGCACAAATATACAAATTAATCTCTATGCAGGCACTATTTATCCTCTGTCGTCAGGGGTGCTGGAGAGGGGACCGCGGACGACGTTTTGGGGCGTTTTTGCTTTCAGGGGTGCCGAGGGAAGCACCCCGGAAGACACTTATGAAGATTTTTCATATATTTGAAGGCAGAAATGACAATCGCAATATGAAGGCTTTTCGTTCAATACTCATTACGTTGCTCCTTGCCGTGTCGGTCCAGGCTGCCGGGCAGGCTGAATGCCAGGTGAAATGCCAGGAAAAAGGCCAGGCGGACGAACCGCGGGTTGCGGCGCGGCTGCAGTACAACCGGGAGGGCAGGTTCAAGATTGTCCAGCTCGCGGATACCCACGTCATTGCAGGCGATCCCCGGTCGGAACGGGCTATCCAGAACATCAACGCTGTCCTTGACGCGGAGAAGCCAGATTTCGTCATTCATACGGGCGATATCGTTTTCGGCGAGCCTGCCGGGCCGTCGGCGCAGAAAGCGCTGCAGCCCCTTGCGGACCGGGGAATTCCCTTCGCCGTGGCACTTGGCAACCATGACAGCGACTTCGACCTCACGCGCGAAGAGATTTATAATCTGATTCTTTCCTTCCCCGGCAACGTCAACACGTCGGCAGAACCCGGCATCAACGGTTTTTCCAACGACATCCTCACCTTGTCCGGGAAAGACGGCATCGAGCGCGTGCTCTATCTTTTCGACAGCGGCAGCCGCGAATATCCTGCCGGCATAAAGAGCTGGGGCTATGTTCACTCAGACCAGATTGATTGGTACCGCCGCTGCAGCGACTGGTTCTCGAATCTCAACGGCGGCTCCCCAGTCCCGGCCCTCGCATTCTTCCATATCCCGTTTCCGGAATACCGCCAGGCGCTGGGGGATGCTTCCAAGAAAGCCCGGTTCCTCACCGGAAACCTGGGAGAAGAGCCTGCAGTGCCGCTCTTCAATACCGGACTGTACACGGCGATGCGTGAAAAAGGTGATGTCCAGGGCGTCGTGACCGGCCACGACCACAACAACGATTTCGTTATGCTCTGGCAGGGTTTCTTCTTTATCTACGGCCGCTATGGCGGTTGCGACACCGTTTACAACGACCTCAAGCCGAACGGTGCCAGGGTATTCGAGTTTACTGAAGGAGATAAAGGATTCCGCACCTGGATAAGGTTCTCCGACGGCCGCGTTGAGCAGGAGCGTTATCTCTTCCCCGGCATGAAGACTCTGAGCGACACCCCGCAGAAATAATCTACCCGGCCAGCCAGCAAATACGATGGGCCTGGTATGCCGACTCCAGGGATGCCGAGGGAACGCCGCCTGCGGAGATGGCGGCGAAGAAATCTTCCACCAGGGCGCGGTCGGCGCCTGCATGCAGCGGTTCTCCGGCAAGTGAGGTGAAATCTTCAGTCAATACCGGGCCGTTCCCTTCAACCTTTATTATTCCTCCGTCCGCCGTAAGCGTTGCGGCGCTTCCGCGGATGACGGTAGTACGCCCCTCCAGCAGAGATGTACCATCCAGATGCATGGAAAGGGGGAACGCGACGTTCCCGGAATGCGCGTCCCTTCCAGAAAGGACCACATCTACATCCTGCATGTCGTTGACGTTGTTGTCGCAATGCCAGACGCAACGGCCATAGCGTCCCCCGCGGAGCTCGGCATCTATCACCTCAGAAAGCGAGGATCCGTCGGGCACGTCGAAGCCGTCGATCCATTCGCGACGGTCGCGGTACAGGGAAACGGCGGAGTATGGGCAGCCAGTACGGTTGCAATCGACACAGAAGGCCGGGGCGTCCGGATCAAAGACGAACTTGGTCAATGCGCCTGAAGACCGGACCTCAACCGGTTCGAGCCCCGTCAGCCACAGGATGAAATCTGCGTCGTGGCAGCACTTGGAGAGGAATATGGGACCGGAATCCTCAGACTTGGACCAGAGCCCGCGGACGAAGGTGTGGGCCATGCGGTCGGGGCCGATGTGCTCGGTATGGTCGATACCAAGAACCTGCCCCAGAATGCCAGAGTCGTATATTTCCTTGATGCGGCGGAAATACGGATGGAACCGCATCTCAAGGCACACGCCCACATGCACGCCGGCCGCGGCGGAGGCCTCCATCAGCGCCAGGTAGTCCCGCTCGCACGTGACGACGGGCTTCTCCAGGAGCACGTGCCAGCCGCAGCGGACCGAGCGGAGCGCAAGCGGCACATGGAGCCTGTCCGG
>JAFZZW010000041.1 GCA_017615615.1 Bacteroidales bacterium | reverse complement strand
TTGTGGGATACGCCCAGGGCACGCTCGAGACCAACGATACCGTACACGTAGCGCTTGGGCGCGCCATTGTCGTTACCGGAGGTGGCTTTGTCCCGGAGCGCTACCTGGATGGTGGTCTTGATGAATTCTTCCACGTGCATGAAGAATTCTCCCTCAGTTAGCGCGTAGAGGGGCCGCGTTGATTCAATAAGGCTCATACTCTTTGTGGCATTATTGGTTTAGGAGAGTGTCGGGGTTTACCGGGTGGAGTCCGGGACCCCTCTGCTCTACGCGGGTAGCCTCCACTGCATCCGCGCTTTTTCCAAGGGCAAAGTTTTGAAAATAAGGCCACAAAAAAGGCCACCTATAGGCTTATTGGACGCTTATAGGTGGCGGTGATTAGGCTTATAGCCGTTTCTATTCCAGTGTGACGGTGAGACCCTCGTCGATGAATAGTTGTTCGATTAATCGCTTAATAGGTTCTTTAGTCTTGGCTAGTGATACATACGATCCGAGACTAGGTACACCGATTAGTTGCCCGATCAGTGCGTGGGAGGCGCCGGGGCAGTTGTGGACCATGATCTTGGAGGCCCAGCTGGCGTGATAATTAGTGTGCTTTTCGTCTTTTATCCAATGGTAACGTTTGTCCAGGAAGCCGTGCTTCTGGAGGGCGTCGAGGTAAGGAATGGCGCTGCTGAGTTTTGAGGGGAACTTGGTGCCGGGCTTGTCTTTCTTGGTCACTTCGATGGCGGGGAGTTCGTTCTGGACTACGTAGTCTTTGAAGTCTCCCTTATAGGCGACGATTTCCTCGTATGTGAGCTTATGGGCTGTGGCCAGGAGAACTCTGACTACGCCTTGTACACGGTCGCGACGGAGGTGAGTTGCCCGGTCATAGTCGTGGTGGGCTTCCAGGAGGATGTCAATTATGTCGAGGTGGAGTTTGAGGAAATGGTAGTCGAGTGCGGCGATGACCCGGTCGATGATGGCGTGGATGGGGGCGTCGAAAGGGTCGCGGCAATCACGGGGAATGCGACCCAGGCGGCGCCATAGCTGCGATATTTTGTAATGAAGGTCCAGGAGTTCTTCGGTGTTCTGGGGCATCTGGGCGTTGCGCAATTGTTCGTCCAGATATTCCATCATGCCGTCGAAAGTGTATTGGCCGCATATCTCCGGGGGCGCCGGGACATCGGCGTGGATGCGGGCCGCAATCTTCTCGTGTGTCATGCGGCTGTACTGCTCTGGGGTGAGGTCGTCGAGAATTACTCGGCCGGCTCCTTGAAACCACTCGCACTCCTCTCTGTGCCGACACTTGACACAGACGTCGATGACGTGATTAACGAATGCAATGATGGTGTTCATGTTAGGAGATTTTTTATATGTACAAAATTAACGAATTCTATTTGACATTTATAGGTGGTTTTTGCTGAAGTTTTCAACAAAGTAGCAAAAATGCGTGTAGGGTGGCTTCTGGGGCATAATATTTTTTTGACTTTTTGGAAACTTAGGGAAATGCCTTGCTATTCTATTATACTTAACGTTTTACTTTCGCTGATTTATCGTAAATATTTGTTTTGTAATTAGTAAAGTATTTGTTATATTTGTGCTGAACGATGGATGTTCGTGTTAACCAAACTTGAATTATGATAGCGCTTCCTTCTATAGCTTTCGGTGGGTTTTCCGGGTCAGCAAAGGGTGTTACGGCACGTCAGGTAGACGGCCGTAGCATCCTTTCAGTTAAATGTTATCCGACTGGTGATGCGACCAGAGCACAGTTGGCAAGGCGGGCCTCACTTAAGAAAATCTCAAAGAGTTGGAGAGATCTTACCGCGAATCAGATGCGCGAGTGGGATCGGCTGGCCGAGCACGCCAGTGGCATCTCTACTTTCGGACAGAAGGCTGAGCTCTCCGGAATGAATATGTATGTGCGGCTTAATGCCAATCGCGTAATGGTTGGCAGGCCGCTTCTCTCGGAGGCTCCCGTGTATACTGCAGATGTCCCCGAGGTGGATTACGATGATTTCTGGGTGACTCCGGATGTGATCGCTTTCGCCGGCCTTAATTGTCCTGACAGCGAGCACAGGCTGGTTGTGAAGATGTCCGGCGGTCAGTCTACTGGCGTGTCTTCGGGTTGGAGCAAGACGGTAATCGTAGCGCCAGGGGTGGAAGATGATGGTTGTGAGACAAACATCACAAGCCTTTATCTTTCGACTATTGGATTTGCGCCAAAGCTTGGAGAGAAGATCTTCATTGAGCTGTGGTGGCTGGACGCAGAAACCGGCTTTGTGGGTGAGACTATGCGCGTGACTGCAATATGCAAGAATGAGTCTCAGATTGAGGGGGAAATCTATGTGCCTCGCACCCTAATCAATATGAACAATATTGAGTACGACCCTACTAAGACTCGATTCGATAAACTTTCGGTTGAAGAGGTCCCTGGATCTGCTCTGTTCATCGCCGATATGGAGTTCGAGCTGCTGAGTTACCTGGCCGGCGTCAACGCTGCTATGACTACAATTCCGGAGAACTTCATCAGCGCAATAAGCTTTATACCGGCACGTGGTAAAGGCCGCTATCAGTGGGCCGTTTCTCTCTTGGAGATTAATGTCTACATAGGCAGCTCTTACAACACTGTCAATTTCTCAAAACGTGACGGTGGTGCAATGAAGCATATGGAAGTCTTCGGTGTAGGTCTCATTAAATAATCCTCTTGCCTTATGATTACATCCATAGCAAATAACATCGGTATCGAGCAGGTCTCATTCAAGTCATATGAGACAGCAACGCTCACCGTCCTTACCGGCCGTTTCAACATAGATTTGACCGCCCCTGAGTACCAGGCGGCCACCGTCATCGAATTAAAGTTCCAGAGCCTGGTGATGAAGAAGTCGGCCAAGAGCTATGTCTGGCTTATGGCTTCCGGCGTTACTCCCAACAGAGGAACTATTCTCAAGTCCTGGATAAAGGATAACAGCCTTTTCATTGAGAGAATCACAGAGTTCGATACTCGTGGACCTCTTACAATATTCGTCTGTACAGCTTATGCTATGCCTGGTCAGCGTGGCACTATTGAGAAGGGCACAATTCGCAATCCTATTCCTTATGGCCAGCCTGCTGGCATACAGTTGAATTCAGCGTATGGATACAACTCAGACGGCTATGTCTTTCTCTGTCTTCGGTTCAACAAGTTCAGCGCAGATGACGGATCAGTTGATATAGAGTTCGACCTGGCAGACACCTTCGACGACTGGGAGGCTTATTTCCCTCTGGTCTATCCGAACAGCATGACTGACTCGAGTGGCCAGCTGATGACTATGGCTCATATATCCGGAGCGCATTTCAGTTGCACCAACATTACCGACCTTGGTGCGACCAAGAACTCCGGCCAGTTCTTTACAGCATTCATAGCAAGACATTAAGCCGTATGAGTCACCGTCTGGACCAGAAAGAACTCACTCATCTGCAGAGTGCCATCGCCATTGCGAGCTTCAGCTCTGGCGTGGTCATAGCCGCAGTGTGTTTGTTCATCGTGCCGCCACTGGGAGAGATTGCGAATTCTGCAATCTCAATCGTGAGTGAGCTGCTAGTTTTGTGCGGTGCAATCCTGGGTGTTAAGACATCATACGACGTAAAGTTCCGGAAGTTTGAAGCGGAACTCCGTCATAAAGCAGATAAAGAAGATTCGTCCTATGAGAAATAATATTCGTTATACGCCTCTTTTCCTCGCCCTTTTGCTTATCTCCTGCGGTGTTGCCCGTCCGGTTCCAGTCCAGACGGACAGCACTCGCGTGGAGGTGCGCACTCAGGTGGTTCATCAGATCGACACGGCTTATGTTGAGCTGCCGGTGATTGTGGAGAAGGTCGCAACATTGGATACTGCTTCTGTACTGGAGAATAAGTATGCGAAGTCCGAGGCTGTGATTTCCAGCGGAATCCTTTCTCATTCGCTCTCGACGAAGGCTGTCAAGCAGCCGGTGGCGGTGCAGAAGGAGATTGTTTTTAGGGATTCTTTGGTATATCGCGACCGCGTAGATACCGTTACCGTTGAAGTGGAGAAGAAACTGACCGGCTGGCAGAAAGCCAAGCTGAGGGTCGGAGGATTCTGCTTCTTTGCTTTGATTTTGATAGCACTCTATTTCATTATTACTCAATTTATTAACTTCAAATTCTTCTAACTATGAAGTACATCCCCAGCATCGCCTTCGAGGAGATGAGCGGCAGCGCCAAGGGCGTTACGGCCGCAAAGGTGAAGAACCGCAAGTATATCCGCAACCGCGGGTATGGCGGAAGTGTCAGGACCTCTGACCAGGCAAAGGTCAAGGGCGTTTTCAAGCGTCTCACCACCATGTGGCGCAGCCTCACCAACGAGCAGATTCTCGCTTGGAACAAGCTAGCCCTTAGCCAGGAGGCCAAGTCTGTCCTCGGGACCAGGGGCAAGATCTCCGGTGCCAACCTCTTCACCCGTCTGAACTATTGGATCGTCGCTTGCGGCGGTTCCGCTCTCACCACTCCGCCCACTCTCGTGGGTGTCGAGACTCCGGGTGCCTGCACCATCGTCTGCACCGGCAGCGCTTTCACCTTCAAGCTGGACGCCGCGCCCGCCAGCGTGACTAACCTCAAGCTCGTCATCGAGGCAACTGAGGGCCAGTCCAATGGTGTGACCCGTGCATACGGCAAGGCCGCACAGATCAAGATGGTCGATACCATCAACACCTCTGCCGTGGACATCAAGTCCGATTACGAGGCAAAGAACGGTGTCCTGGGCGCTGGCGCTCCCAAGGTATTCTTCCGCTACTACTTCGTGAACAGCGCCACCGGTGAGAAGTCCGGTGTGATGCTGGCCCAGTGCTCTTGGGCATCTGAATAGGCTGGCGGCGGTGAATAGCCTTTAGACCGGTTCGCCGGGTCTGATAATCTAAACTTGTCGCCCCCGTGGGAAATGATCCTGCGGGGGCGATTTTTTCTTGCTGGTTGTTCACTTGATGTGACGAAGAATCGACGAAATTATATAAAAGGTATGGCGTGGTTCGTTCCCGGTTCGACCCTGGGAGGGGGCTTGGGCAGATGCAATAGAGTTACTATGAGGGTAAAAACAAATTTTACGCAGAAATTTGCAGTTTCTTCTGCGTAAGTTTCTGCGTAAGTACGTAACCCCATTGATTATCAATGGTCTTTGTGGAGCTGGCGGGAGTCGAACCCGCGTCCAAACAAAGCGCCAAAAGGCTTTCTACACGCTTATCCTTCCTTTGATTGTCGGCCGCTGTACGAGGGAAGGCGCCCTTAGCAGCAGCTTATCCTCTGAATCTTGGCGGAACGTAGAGGCGTCTGTTCCGTGCATCCGCTTTGGATGATACCCCTTGGTCCGGACATAAGCGGCTTAAAGCCGGAGGGATATACGTCAGTTCCGCAGCCTTGGCGGCTCTGATTAATGCGTAAACTCTTGGAGTTTAGCAAGCGTATGAATAGTTGTAGTTGCCTACTAATTGTTTGACATCTGAGGATTACGGGCCAGTTGCCTACTCCCGGCGTGCTTACCTTCCGTCGTCAATGCTGTCAAAACCAGAACAGCCCCGGAAAAGCGAGCGCAAAGTTGCGCAATTTTTCCATCATCTGCAAATATATTTATTATATTTGCGCAACTAACTCCTATTAACCTATGTTCGGATACAGAGCAGACGGGAAGAAGGTTAAGAACCTCGATCCCATCCAGAGGATGATGCCCCACATCATGCCCACCCGCGCCGACGCCATGAACTCCACGAGTTACGACGTCCCCTGCGAACCCATAGACGCATTCATCAAGCAAGAATACGAAAACGGAGAGAAATACAACTACATGCACATACTGATTGCCGCAATCGTGCGTGCAACCGCGTTGTACCCCCGTATCAACCGCTTCATCTGCAATGGCCGCATATATGCCCGCAATTGCATCCAGATATCGTTCCTGGTAAAGAAAGTCCTCAGCCCCGACGCCGCGGACGCCACCATCAAAATTGATTTCACCGGCCACGAGTCCCTGCCGGAAATAAGGGATAAAATCAACGAAGTCATTCAGAAAAACATATCGCTCGACGCCAAGAACGGCACGGATACCATGGCACGTCTTTTCTCGATTGTGCCCAACTTCATGATAGGTTTCATGGTCGGCATGCTTAAGTTCGCCGACCTGCATGGCCTTCTGCCCAAATCGGTACTCGACCTTCTCCCCTTCCACTGTACCGCCTTCGTGACCAACCTCAAATCCATAAAGGGTCCGTCCATATACCACCATCTCTACAATTTCGGCAATACGGGAATGTTTTTCGCGATGGGCAAGGAATCCCTTAAACCTGTCGTACGCAAGGGAGAAATCGTGATCGGCAAGCTCATGCCCCTCCGTATCGTAACGGATGAGCGTTTCTGCGACGGTTTCTACTTCGTCAATTCCCTCAAGCAGCTCAGGGCCCTTCTCGAGAACCCGGAGGTTATGAAAGAACGCCTTGAGACCCTTCCCGAAGACACCGTCGTGCAGCACGCCTTCAACAAAAAGAAGAGAAAGGCCGCCGAAGAATGAAGATAGTTTTTCTCGACGCCTCCACCCTTGCCGATACGGACCTCGGTCCAATCGCCGCCCTCGGCGAACTGGTTGCTTATGCCACTTCCACCGCAGAAGAAGCCCGTGAAAGGGTGAAAGACTGCGACGTCCTCATTATCAACAAGGTGATCGTCGACCGCGGGCTTCTGCAGGCGGCGCCCCGGCTTAAGCTTGTCTGCGAGTCGGGTACAGGCATTAACAATATCAATACCGACGACTGCGAGGCCTTCGGCATACCGGTGCGCAATGTGGCAGGTTATTCCACAAGTTCTGTAGTCCAGCATGCCTTCATGCATCTGCTGTCGCTGTGCGGAAGCGCTCCGTGGTACGACGACTTCGTCAAGTCCGGAGAGTACTCCCGCTCCCCTATTTTCACCAGGCTTTCACAGCCGATAATTGAGCTTGACGGCAAGACCATAGGCATAATCGGCATGGGTACGATAGGCCGCAAGATGGCTCAGGTCTCAGAGGCATTCGGCATGAAAGTGCAATACTATTCCACCTCTGGCACAAAGCATTGTACCGATTATCCTGCAGTAGAACTTGAACAATTGCTGAAGACAAGCGACGTCGTGTCCATCCATGCTCCCCTGAACTCCGCCACACGCGGACTCATAGGCGCGCGGGAACTTTCTCTGATGAAGTCCACCGCATATTTATTGAATCTCGGGCGCGGATCGATAGTGGACGAAAAAGCGCTTGCCGATGCCATAAGCAGCGAAAGCATCGCCGGCGCCGCTCTGGACGTTTTCAGCCGCGAACCTATCGATGCGGACAATCCCCTTCTGCATACAAAACATCCCGAGCGCCTTCGCTTTACCCCTCATACTGCCTGGGGAAGCACCGACGCCCGGGACCGTCTGGTAAAATGCATCGCGGAACACATCCGCAATGCAAATATCTGATTATTTGAGGACTCCCAGTTCCCTGCCCACCTTGATGAAGGCGGCAATCGCCTTGTCAAGCTGCTCGCGAGTATGGGCGGCGGACAACTGCACGCGTATGCGCGCCTGCCCCTTGGGCACCACCGGATAGTAGAATCCGGTAACGAATATGCCCTCCTTCGCCATAGCGGCGGCGAACTTCTGACTCAGCGGGGCGTCGTACAGCATGACGGCGCAGATGGCGCTCTGGGTGGGCTTGATGTCGAATCCGGCATCAAGCATCCTGTCCCGGAAGTAGGCCACATTCTGCTGCTGGCGGTCGTGCAGTTCGTCGCTTTCGTCCAGAAGCCTGAATGTCTCTATTCCCGCTGCGCAGATCATCGGCGGCAGGGAGTTGGAGAAGAGGTATGGACGGCTGCGCTGGCGGAGCATGTCGATAATCTCCTGGCGGCCTGTAGTGAATCCGCCGACCGCGCCTCCGAAGCTCTTGCCGAGGGTGCCGGTATGGATGTCGATGCGGCCGTAGAGGTTGAAGAGTTCCGCAACTCCCCTGCCTCTCTTGCCGACGACGCCGGCACTGTGGCTTTCGTCCACCATCACGAGGGCGTCGTACTTCTCTGCCAGGTCGCATATCTTGTCCATGGGGGCCACATTGCCGTCCATGGAGAAAACGCCGTCTGTAACGATGATGCGGAACCTCTGGGCCTGGGCCTCCTGAAGGCATTTTTCAAGCTCGGCCATGTCGGCGTTGGCGTAGCGGTAACGGACGGCTTTGCACAGGCGTACTCCGTCTATGATTGATGCGTGGTTTAGGGCGTCCGAAATAATGGCGTCTTCTGCTGTAAGAAGAGGCTCGAAGACTCCGCCGTTGGCGTCGAAGCAGGCGGCATAGAGAATGGTGTCCTCCGTGTGGAAGTAAGCGCTGATGGCTTCTTCCAGCTGGCGGTGCAGGTCCTGCTTGCCGCAGATGAAACGCACCGACGACATGCCGTAGCCGCGCCCGTCCATGGCTTTCTTGGCAGCCGCAATAAGGCGGGGGTTGTCGGACAGGCCGAGGTAATTGTTGGCGCAGAAGTTAAGGGCCTTGCTGCCGTCCGCAAGAGTTATCTCCGCGCCTTGCGGGGAACAGATTGTACGTTCGCGCTTGTACAGGCCGGCCTCGTCTATGGTCTTGAGTTCCTGCTGAAGGTAGGATTGGAATTTTCCGTACATAATATATGTGGTTAGTTCAATGCTTTTCCGTACAAATTTAATAAATTTGCATTGTAATTAATAACACGCTAAATGAAAAATGTTCTCGTTATAGGCGCTACGGGCCAGATTGGCTCCGAGCTCACCATGGTCCTCCGCAAAACCTACCGCCATGGCAGCATCGTGGCCGGATATATCCCTGGTGCCGAGCCCACCGGAGACCTTCTTGAGAGCGGACCCTTCGAAGTCGCCAACGTCTGCAACGGCCGCCAGATAGCGGAGATTGTCCACAAGTACGACATCGATACCATTTACAACCTTGCCGCCCTGTTGTCCGCAACAGCCGAACGCCTGCCGCTCAAGGCATGGGACATCCAGATGAACGGACTTCTCAACGTCCTGGAGGTCGCCCGCGAGAACCGGTGTGCAGTATTCACGCCTTCGTCCATAGGCTCATTCGGCCCCGACACCCCTCGCGACAACACGCCGCAGGACACCATCCAGAGGCCCACGTCGATGTACGGCGTCACCAAGGTGGCCACAGAGCTTCTGAGCGATTATTATTTCCATAAATACGGCGTCGACACCCGTTCCGTCCGTTTCCCCGGACTCATTTCCTACAAGACTCTCCCCGGCGGAGGCACCACGGATTACGCGGTCGAAATCTACTATGCCGCAGTCAAGGGCGAAGAATTCGTCTGTCCGCTGGCCAATGGTACCTACATGGACATGATGTACATGCCCGACGCTATCAAGGCCGCGATAAAGCTAATGGAGGCTGATCCCAGGTATCTGGTACACCGCAACGCCTTCAACATCGCGTCCATGAGTTTCGACCCCGAAGAAGTCTACGACGCCATCCGCAAGCACTATCCCGACTTCAAGATGCGTTACGAGGTGGATCCGGTACGTCAGGCGATTGCCGACTCTTGGCCCAACAAGATGGACGATGTGTGCGCACGCAAGGAATGGGGCTGGACACCCACTTACAACCTCGAGACCATGACCAAAGACATGATCCGGCATCTCAAGGAAAAGCTGCTCTGATCAGGCAGTGTGCTTCAGATAGCAGTCCAGAGTATTGCGGATCAGCATTGCGATGGTCATAGGACCCACGCCGCCTGGCACCGGAGTGATGTAGCCGGCACGCCTGGCGGCGCTTTCGAACTCCACGTCTCCCACTATGCGGCCGTCTTCCGTGCGGTTGATACCCACGTCTATAACTATGGCTCCCGGCTTGAGCATATCGCCTGTAATGAGGCCTGCACGCCCTACGGCTGCCACGACAATGTCGGCTCCGGACAGAACACCGGCGAGATCCTGCGTGCGTGAATGGGCTATCGTTACGGTGGCGTTCTCGCCCAGCAGCAGAGCGGCAACGGGCTTGCCGACAAGCTCACCCCTGCCGACTACCACGGCATGCTTGCCTTCGACAGGGATTCCTGTCGATTTGATAAGCTCGATGCAAGCCCTTGACGTGCAGGGCGCGACAGCTCCCCTGCGGGCTGAGAGGCCGCCGGCCATACCGGCATATCCGTCGATATCCTTGTCCGGGGCGATGGCGGATATGGCGGCGTCTTTGTCTATGTGCGCGGGAAGAGGAAGCTGAAGAAGTATGCCGTCAACCCGTTCGTCTTCATTGAGGTCTCCGAGGACTTTCAGGAGTTCGTCCTGCCGGGTCGATTCCGGGAGATTAATCACCTCCGAGACAAGACCGGTTTTGCGCGCGCGGTTGAGATTGTTGTTGACATAGACCTGGCTGGCGGGATCTTCCCCCACGATTACAGCCCAAAGACCGGGACGGCGGCCGTATTTGAGGGCCAGCTCGTCGACCTCTGCGCGCATCTTCTCGTAAAGTGCCGCAGCAATTGCTTTTCCGTCAATTATTTGTGCCATATTCCTGACCGAGGAGATATACGTTCCTGATGAACGGGGTTTGATACAGGTAAGGGAGTTTTGTAAGCGTCCAGCCGGGGCGGGTAACGATGAAATCGGCCCTCTTGCCAGGGGTTATGGACCCGGTCTGGTCACTTATACCCATTGCATAGGCGCCGTTGATGGTAACTGCGTTGAATGCCTGTTCCGGGGTAAGCCGCATACGGATGCATCCAAGTGCCATGACGAAACGCATGTCACCCGACGGCGAAGAGCCGGGGTTGTAGTCCGATGCCAGTGCTATTCCCATGCCGGCCTCGATGAAGTCACGGGCGCGGCCGAACGGAGTGCGAAGGAAGAAAGATGAGCCCGGGAGCATGGTGGGCATCGTTACTGAACCGCGAAGTGCTTCAATCTCCGCTTCAGTGGTTTCTTCCAGATGATCGACAGAAAGAGCGCCGTGTGCAACACCCGCCTGTACTCCTCCGCTTACATGAAGCTGATTGGCGTGAATCTTTGGCCTGAGCCCCCACTGTTTGCCGCATTCCATTATGCGGGCAGCGTCTTCCGGAGTGAAAAAACCTTCTTCGCAGAAGACATCCACGAAATCGGCATATTCCGCAGCATCGGGCATCATCTCACAGACGGCATCCACATATTCTTCGTGGGTGTATCCCCTGCCGACGGCATGGGCGCCAAGGAAGGTAGTCCGCACCATTGCGGGAGAAAGCTGCGAGATACGGTCGGCCACCCGCAGCATCTTCATTTCGTCCTCGGGGTTGAGTCCGTAGCCGCTCTTGATCTCGATGGCTCCGGTGCCCTTGGAAATCATCTCGTCGACCCTACCGGCGGACTGGAGGTACAGCTCGTCTTCCGGGGTGTTGTGGAGCAGGTCTGCGGAGTTGAGAATGCCTCCCCCGCGGGCTGCGATTTCCGCATATGAAAGGCCGTTTATCTTGTCGATGAATTCACCGTCCCTGCTGCCGGCATATACAATATGGGTGTGGCTGTCGCAGAAGGTTGGCATTATCATACCGCCCTCGCAGTCAATCGACTGGTCTGCATCAGGCAAAGTATCGGATGAGGTCCCGAACGAGGCTATCATGCCATCTTCTTCAAGCAGCCAGGCGTCGTGGAGCGTACCGACTTCGTTCATTTCAACACCCTGCTTGCGCAGGACGTCGCCTCCGAGAATACCGGCAAGGGTGCCTATATTGGTGAAGAGGCGTTTCATCTGACCGGCGCGAGGGTGTTGTGAATAAAGTCGATCGCGTTGTGAATCAGCGGACTCATATAGGTATCCTCTTCCAGGAAGGGCACCGTCTTGCGAAGCCCCGCAATCACGCCTTCAAGTTCGGGTGAAGTATGCAATGGACGGCGGAATTCCAGTGCCTGTGCGGCATTGAACAGTTCTATCGCCAGCACCGTCTCCACATTGTCCACCACCCGCATCAGCTTAGTCGCGGAATTGGCTCCCATGCTCACGTGGTCCTCCTGGCCGTTGGATGAGGGCACGGAGTCGCAGGATGCCGGCCAGCAGTAGCCTTTGTTCTGGCTGACGATGGATGCGGCAGTATACTGGGGAATCATGAATCCGCTGTTCAGGCCGGGCTTTGCGACCAGATACTTGGGCAGGTCGCGGTAGCCGTGAACCAGAAGGTAAACCCTCCGTTCGGAAATGCTTGCAAGTTCTGACAGCGCCACCGCCATGGTGTCCATCGGGATTGCTATGGGTTCGCCGTGGAAGTTGCCGGCGGAGATTATCATATCTTCATCCGGGAAGATGTTGGGGTTGTCGGTCGCCGAGTTGATTTCGTTTTCGATGACGGTGGATACGTATTCCAGGTTGTCTTTGGCCGCACCGTGTACCTGAGGGATGCATCGGAAAGAATACGGGTCCTGGACGTGCTCCTTGTGGCGGCGTATGAGTTCGCTGCCTTCGAGCAGCTTGAGAAAACGTTCGCTGGTTTCGATCTGCCCTTTGTGACGGCGTATCATGTGAGTCAGGGGGAGGAACGGCTCGATGCGGCCGTCGTAGGCGTCCAGGGACAAGGCGCCGATCACGTCGGCCCATTCGGACAGGCGTCTTGCGCGAAGCAGTGCCCAGACTGCGTGGGCGCTCATGAACTGGGTGCCGTTGAGAAGGGCGAGGCCTTCCTTGGACTGGAGTTTGATGGGCTCCCAGCCGAGCTCCTTCCATACGTCTGCCGACTGGCGGATGCGGCCTTTGTAAAGCACTTCGCCGAGCCCGATAAGCGGCAGGCTCATGTGGGCAAGCGGAGCAAGGTCTCCGGAAGCGCCCAGCGAACCCTGTTCGTAAACAACCGGGAGGATGTCGTTGTTGAACATATCCACAAGGCGACGGACAGTTGCCAGCTGTGCCCCGGAATGGCCGTAACTGAGGGATTGGGCCTTGAGGAAAAGCATGAGTTTTACTATCTCGGGACGCACCCTGGCGCCGGTACCGCAGGCATGGGACACCACAAGGTTGTACTGCAGCCTGGACAGGTCTTCCAACGGTATGGTTACGTTGTATAGGGAACCGAAGCCCGTCGTGATGCCGTAAACCGGATGGTCGAGGTCCAGCATCTTTTCATCGAGGTAGCGGCGGCATTTCTCAATCGCCTCTACAGCCTCCGCCGACAGGTCGATCTTTTCGCCGTCTTCGATTATCTGCCTCAGCCTCTCGATTGTCAAATGGTCATTAGATATATAGTGCATGGTTCAGTGGTTTGCCGAAAGATTCTGCTGTGCCTCTCCAAAACCTGTTGCCACCCTCGGCACCATAAGAGGGAGGGGCCCCCTGCCATGCAATGAGCAGAGGGAGGGGTCGCGTAGCGACGGTTTTGGAGAGGCACAG
>JAFZZW010000040.1 GCA_017615615.1 Bacteroidales bacterium | reverse complement strand
TGGGAGGGACGGAGCGAAGCGGAGGTTTTGCAACAATATTCTTGCGTAGTGAAGCAAGGGGCTTTGCCGGCTGCTTCCCGCCCCAGGAGGTTGATGCTGAAGAGCTTCAAGATGCTGAGGAACTACGACTCCTGGTTCGGCGGGGCGTCGGAATTCTGGATACGTTGCGGGAGCGTGGACGGCTTTACGGCGTCCACGGACGCGGAGCTTAAGCTGTACACTCCCACGGTGACCGACTTCATGATAGTGGTCAAGCGCCGCGACGTAGGCAAGGAAATCCCCTACGAGGCCATCATGGTCACCGACTTCACCAGCCAGCTGGACAAGCTGGCCTTCCTGATAGTCGAAGACGACGGCGGCACGCGAACCAAGTGGGAATGCAAGGCGTCGGTGAAGATTCAGTCCAAGTCGTACGGCTTCGACCTCGACATCCCCTACAATGAAAAGGACGACATAGTCTGGCGCGGCCAGCTCTCGGCCCGCTTCTTTGAAGAGGAGGACGTAGTCTACGGCCGATTCGGCGACGTCGTATGCAGCTTCGAACTGGATTGAATGTTATAACTTTTTTATTCTTTTGTTTTTACGTATGATTGCATTATCTTTGCCGTTGGATCTGTATATGAATATGGAAAAGACCGGCAAAATAATTCGGATCGGCAATAGTCACGGAGTGATTATTCCTGCGTCACTTTTGAAGCAACTCTCATGGACAGCAGAAGATGAAATACAGTTGATTATGTATGACGGTTCTATTACACTGAAGAAACTCGAACCCTATACAGGGCCATACACCGGTTTTTTTGCAGATATGCCTCGTCCGGAACAAGGTGAGCCCGACCCGTGGGGAGACAAGTCCACAGACGAAATCGTGGAGGAACTGCGAAGTGGCAGATACGACCGTTCCAAAAACCTTGACTGGTAGCTATGGATTATTTGCTCGACACCTGTGTCCTGATAAATCTACTTAAGGGAAGAACAGATTATCAGGACAGGATAATGGAAATCGGAAGAGACAGATTCAGTGTCTGCGATATCGTTCTGGCCGAGTTGTTTGTCGGTGCATTCAAAAGGAACACCCCACTTGCCCACAGGTAGGCCGAATGGGTAGAACGAGGGTTCGACTGTCTCACTTTTGGAAAATCTTACAGAACATACGCCCGGCTCAGGGCCGGTCTGGAACAAATGGGCAAGAAGCTGGATAATATGGACCTGCTCATAGCCAGCATCGCCATAGACAACAAACTGACTCTGGTTACCGGTAACCGGAGGCACTACGAACGCATACCGGGCCTCAAGCTTCTTGTCTGGGAATAACGGTCAAACCTCCACCCAGTGGATGCGGACGCCGCTGCGCTCCATGCCGCGGAACCATGTCATCTGGCGCTTGGCGAACTGATGTATGGCGATGGCGAGCTTCTGCTGCATCGAAGCGTAGTCCAGCTCTCCCAGCAGATACAGGGTAACGAATTTATATTCAAGCCCGTAGCTGATGAGAACCGAAGACGGCACGCCTTTGTCCAGCAGGGACTTGATTTCGTCGATCATACCCTCCTGCAGACGGGCGTCCAGGCGCGCGTCGATGCGGGCGTTGCGCACCTCGCGGGTTACCAGGGTGCCGATAAAGTAGGTGCGGGGGATGCCGCAGGGGATTTCGGGGGGAACGCCCCCCGTCCCCTGGGGGTGCAGGGGGATAGAAGTTGTCTGCACCGCAGGGGCAGACAGTGGCTTGCGGGAGCGGAAGTCGTATCCTGAGGTGACGGCGTTGATGTAGAGGCCGGTGCCGCCGCAGAGGATCGGGACGGCGCCGCGGCTGCGGATATCGGCGAAGGCCTTGCCGAAGTCTTCCTTGAAGCGGAAGACGTTGTAGCCGTCGCCGGGGTCGGCGATGTCGATGAGGTGGTACGGCACCTCTCCGTATTCGGAAAGATCCTTTCCGGTGCCTATGTCCATCCCGCGGTACACCTGGCGCGAATCGGCGGAAATGATTTCTCCGCCAAGCTCCCGCGCCAGCGCGACGGCGTAGCGTGTCTTGCCAGAAGCTGTCGGCCCCAGCACACAAACCAGCTCTACGGAGCCGTCGGCAAGCGCCTTGCGCAGCTCTTCCAGGTCAATTGTCTCCGCAGGCGGGAGTTCGGCGAGCAGGTTCTTAACTTTCGGCATGACGTGAATGGTATGCGCACAGCCCTGCGAGGCCGCATTCGGAGCACTTGGGCGACCGGGCTGTGCAGGTGTAACGTCCGTGAAGTATCAGCCAGTGGTGGGCGATCGGCCTGTCGGCAGGCCTGATATGCTTTTCCAGATCCATTTCCACATCGTACGGCGTCTTGCCCCTGGAGAGTCCCAGGCGGTGGCTGACGCGGTATACATGGGTGTCGACGGCAATCACGGGCTCGTCGAATACGATGGACGCGACGACGTTGGCTGTCTTGCGCCCCACCCCCGGAAGGGTCATCAGCTCCTCCACCGTGCCCGGGACGACACCGCCGTAGTCGGCCGTCAGTTTCTGCCCGAGCGCCTTGAGGTGGCGGGCCTTGTTGTTGGGGTACGACACGCTGCGGATGTGCTCCAGGATGTCTTCCAGCGGCGCTTCGCCGAGAGACCTTGCATCCGGATACGCCCGGAAGAGGTCCGGCGTGACCATGTTGACGCGCTTGTCCGTACACTGGGCGGACAGCACCACCGACACTATCAGCTCGTATGGATTGCTGAAATTCAGTTCGCTCTGCGCCACCGGCACGTTGGTGCGGAACCAATCGACTATGGCGTCATATCTTTGGACCTTTGTCATTTCTGAGGCTCCTCCAATGCCCGCGCGAGAAACTCCCGCACGCGGTCGCCGAAGAGGATGGGGGCGTTGTTGTTATGAATCTGCGTAAGTTCCTGGCAACGCTCGATGTTGCCCATGTATGTGTAATTCAGGGCGATGGCTCCGCCGAGCAGGCCGGTTATCCAGTAGCCTCCGGCAAGATTGGCCACCATGAAGGCCACCGCCGCGGCGTTGAGACCGCCGGAAAGGAGCCCCTCGCCGTATGCTTCGTTGTAAAAGTGCCCCACCGGCGGGAGGAAGCTCAGCGCAAGGGAAGCGCCGGCGTTCCGTTCTGCCGGATGCTGCCGGTAAAGCGCCAGAAGTTCGTCCAGATACGGGCTCGGGCCGTTCCAGCTTATGCATCTGGCAGCTATGATTTCCGACTCGTCATACCTGCCGGAGTATGCCAGCACCAGTGCGTGCAGGAGCATTATATCCTGACGGGACGGCTCCAGATTGTCTGCAATCACCGCCGCCTGTCCGAATTCGCCGTTCAGGAAATGGCAGAGTTCCTGCTGGTACAGCACCTCCGTACGCTCCTCGTCGGTGAGGGCGAACATGCGCACGCGCTCCAGCGTGGAGGAGGCGTCGGCGTAGCGGCCGAGCTGCTTGTAGCATTCGGCCTTCTTCAGCAGGGCCCCGTTGGTGGATGCTAGGTCGGCGCCGTCGAAAATGAGCCTCTCACATTCCACGGCGCGCATCTCCCAGTCCTGGGCGCTAGCGGAAAACAGAGCGCAGAGGAATATGGATATTGTACAGTACAGCCGTAGTCTGGGCATCTTTCAGTTTGGTTTGTTGTATGCTGACGGAAACATAGCTTCCGTAAATGTTGCCGATGTAAACGACGGCGCAGAGCGCACCCGGGACTATGGTTTTCCAGTCTCCGGGACCGTCCTTTATCCAATGCTCAGCCGTGATTGCGCCGAGAGCTCCGGTGATGAGGAATGCGGCTATGCCCTCACCGAGGTTGCCGGCATACACCTTGCCGAGGCCGGGGACCACCGCCGAGGCTGCCGCCGCAAGCCAGGGGCTTTTGGCTTTTTCCTCATAGCGCTGGGAGTAGATGGCGCTTAGTTCCTTCTCCGGCTGCTGGAGGGCGAAGTCGCTGTAGCCGAAGCCCTGCGCGGCCTGCCGGAAGGCCTGCGGGTCGTCCCTCAGCAGCGCCAGGCCGGCAAGCTGCAGGTCCCGGACCTCCTTGAACCTGCCGTCGTAGGCCTCCAGCCTGGCGACGGGTGCGGAGTACTCTCCGAGGTGCGCCGATACCGCTGCCGAATAGAACAGGGACTTGTCGGCGAAAGGGGAGCCGTCCGGTACGGCCCGGAACAGCTCGCCGGCAGTTTCCAGTTCCTTCATGGTGTAAGCAGTCCAGGCACGGAGGTAGGTAAGGGTGTCAGACGGCACGTAGCTTTCCCGGAACAGAAGAGCTTTGGCATCGGCCTTCATGCCGTTGTCAATCAGGTATTCCACGAAGTCGAAGTCCCTGGAGGCCCAGTCGTCCTGGGCTCCGGCACGGGGCGCCGCGAGAGCCAGAAGAAAGGCTGATATGATACAGGCCCGCCTCATTTCTTTTTCCCTGGTGCATAGGCCTCGGGGCCTTCCCGGATTACCCGGTGCCCGGCATCCAGTCTGGCGCCGGCGGTGCCTATCCTGCTGTCTCGCAGGATGCGGTCCGCCGTGGCGAAGACGGCCGGGAAGAATCCGATTGTCCGGACCGCCTGCCGGAAAAACATATAATTGACCGGTTCGTAGAAATCCTGGCCAACCAACTGGTTGTTGACGAACCAGGCCGCCTTTTCCAGGGCGTTGGCCCCTTCAGGAGGGGTCTGTTCTATGATTTTTTCGGAAAAATCTTTTTTCAGCGGGTCTGCCGGAGAGCCCGGAGGCACGGCGGCCCCTGCCGCGGCAGGCAGGAGAATAATCGTCAAAACACAGATTATGATCCTCTTTTTCATTGGGCCTGCTGCTCCAGCTTCATGGGCTTGGCGTCTGCGGGGACGGTGAAGTCGAAGGCGGGGTCGTCCGTATCGAGCCGGACGGAGGAATATATGGTGCGGGTGACCGTGGAATCGCGGTCTTTGCCGTAATTGATGTCGGTGACGCGGAGGGGCAGCGTGAAGCGCCCCACGGTATTGTATTCGGACAGGTATTTCCTGCCGAGGCATTTGCCCTCGGGAGAGGTGTATTCGCAGTAGATCGGGAGATAATTCTCGTAAACTATTTCCACCTTCGCCTGCTGGGGGTCTGCGTGGGTGAAGACTTTCTTGAGATACTCGCCGTCACGGGATGTGCCGGTGGCCTTGTAGCCGAAGTATCCCAGGCCGAGGTCGTCGATGTGGCCGCTCATGAAGAGCATTACGAGTTCCGTGTTGGAACTCAGGGATTCGTCTATCCGGGTGAGAACCTCGCCGGAAGACGGATTGTAAATCTGGACTTCGCCTTTTATGTTGGAAACGGCGTAATAGGAAACGGGGGTGCGGAATAATGTCACCAAGCGTCCATTGCGGGTGCAATAGACGCTTTTGGTGACAGTACTGACTTTTCCTTTGGCTACCGTCTTGACTTCTACGTCTGCGGATACTTTACGCTGGGCGCAAAGGGGCAGGCTGAGCAAGACGAGGAGCGCAGGAAAAAAGGTTCTCGCTAGAGCCACGCGATGAATTTGGGGTTGTTGACGAACTTGGCTACGCCGCTGCCGTCAGACAGGCCTACCACAAGCATCACGAAATCCACGAGGTCCAGGATGCCGAAGATTCCACCGCCGGTGAACAGGTATGCTGCCCACATCCAGGGGGCGGTACCGCAGTAGTGGCGGTGAATGGCGCACCATCCGAGGAAAATGTTGAGGATGAGTGCGGTGGTGGCATTGACGCCGCTGCCTGCCGTTACGGTTGCATTGGCTGCCGCAGTTGCTGTAGCGGGAGCCATGAAGTCGGCGTTGTAAACCTCGGTCGCGTTCTCGATGAGGGCGTCGACGGCGCTGTTGTCAACTTTGTAGCTGGCAGCGTTTGCGGAGAAGGCGATTGCCAGGACTGCAACGAGTGAAACGATGATTTTTTTCATAATGTTTTTGTTATAAAAAGTTGAAATGAACTGTCGCTTGTTTTGCAAAAGTAGTCATAATATCCTAAATAGCAAACACCACGTCAGGCCAGAATGGCATCCGCAAGGGCCTCCAGTGCCGGGATGTCGGTGCTCTTCATCCTGCTGCGGATGGTGACCACGGGCTCCGCGATCTCTACTTCCTTCATCGTGCCGAGCATCTCTTTCATCACCCTTCCGGCGGACGGCGCCCATGAGCCGTTCTCCAGAATGGCGGCCTTGCGGCGGCACCAGCCCTTTATCTGCAGGCGGTGCAGGAAATCGTACATAGGGGTGAGCAGGCCGGCGTCGTAGGACGAGGCGGCCAGCACTATGCGTGGATAGCGGAAGGCGTCTTCCACGTTCTCGGCGATGTCGGAGCGGGTGAGGTCGGACAGGACCACCTTGGGGGCGCCCTTCGCCAGGAGTATCTTTTCCAGCTCCCGGGCCGCGGCCAGCGTGCCGCCGTGGATGGAGGCGCAGGCGATGAAGACGCCGTCGGTTTCCGGCTCGTAGCGGCTCCAGATGTCGTACAGGCGGATGTATTCTCCCAGATTGTCCTCAAGGACGGGACCGTGGAGCGGACGGATGGTCTTGATGGGGAGCGCCGCAGCCTTGGCAAGCACGGCCTGCACCTGCGGGCCGTATTTGCCCACTATGTTGAAGTAGTAGCGGCGCGCCTCGCATGCCCAGTCGTCATCGTCCCGTCCGTAGAATCCGCATTTGCCCAGGGCGCCGAACTTGCCGAATCCGTCTGCGCTGTAAAGGGCGCCGTCGGCGGAGTCGAAGCTCATCATGACTTCCGGCCAATGGACCATGGGTGCGGCGATGAAGCGGAGGCTGTGCTCGCCGAGCTCCAGGGTGTCGCCTTCCTTGACTGCAAGCGTGCGGCCCTCCAGGGAGATGCCCTCGAAGAACTGCGGGAGCATGCGGAGCGCCTGCGCACCGGCAACCACCGTTACCTCCGGGTACTCCTGCAGCACCCATGCGATCAGGGCCGAATGGTCCGGCTCCAGATGGTGGACCACCAGGTAGTCCGGCCTGCGGCCGTCCAGCGCGCCGGCAAGGCTCTGTTTCCATTCCTCGGCCTTGCGGATGTCGGAGGTGTCGATTATTGCGGTTTTGCTGTCTTTGATGAGGTAGGAGTTGTAGCTGATCCCATCGGGGACTATGTACTGGCTCTCAAAAATATCGATGGATGTATCGTCGGAGCCGATATACAGGACTTTGCTGCTTAATTGACGTATCATAATGCAAAAATAGTTAAATTTGCGTTATGGACGCAGAAAAACAGGTCCCCCTTTGGAAAATATTCGCCGTTTTCGCCAAAATAGGCGCATTCACCATCGGCGGCGGATATGCCATGATTCCCGTCATCCGCAGCGAGATGTCCCGCCGCGGATGGATCTCCGAGGAGGAACTGCCCGATATAGTCGCCCTCAGCCAGAGCGCTCCCGGAGTAATGGCGGTCAACATCTCCATCTTTGCCGGTTACCGCATGCGGGGCATACCCGGCAGCATTGCCGCCACGCTCGGCAGCATCACCCCGTCGTTCATAATCATCCTCGCCATTGCGGCCTTCTTCACCGCGTTCAAGGACAACCCCTGGGTTGAGAGGGCGTTCAAAGGAATACGCCCGGCGGTGATTTCTCTGATTCTGGTGCCTATGGTGGACATGGCGCGCAAGTCCTGTACGGCCTGGTGGAAATGGCTCCTGGCGGTGCTGGCGCTGGTGCTGGTGGCGTTCCTCGGGGTGTCGCCCATATGGATTCTGCTCTGCGTCCTCGTCGCGGGCTTCGGTGTAACTTATCTGTCGGAAAGGAAATGGAAACGCTGAGCCTGCTGCTTCAGATAGCCTGGACGTTTTTCGTCATCGGGGCGTTCACCATCGGGGGAGGATATGCGATGCTTTCCCTCATCCAGAACGAGGTAGTTGCCGCGCATGGGTGGATCAGCGAAAGTGCCTTCACGGACATAGTGGCGGTTTCCCAGATGACTCCCGGCCCCATCGGCATCAATTCCGCAACCTATGTGGGCTACGAGGTGATGTACGGCGTCACCGGGCTTCAGTGGATGGGCGTCCTGGGCTCTGCGGTAGCCACGCTCGCGCTCATCCTGCCGTCGTTCATCATAGTCCTTCTTATAGTACGCTTTTACACCCGTTTCCGGGGCAGCACTTTGTACGAGGGCACGATGGGATGGCTCCGTCCCACCGTGGTCGGGCTGATTGCCGCTGCCGCCGTCATCCTTGTCGTCAGGACTACTTGGGCCGGTTGCACGCCCGACTTCCAGCTGGTCCGGGAGAACATCTCCGACTGGAAGAGCTGGCTCATCCTTGCCGCCGCCTTCGCCGCATCTCTCTGGGGGCGGGTCAATCCTGTTCTGATTATCCTTGCAGGCGCCGTCCTGGGCCTGCTGCTGTACTGACGCCAGTTACTTTTTTATTGCCCGTTTGAGGTCTTCCCAGCGGTAGTAGGGGCCGCCGTCGAGCAGCGTGCAGCGGGCCTCGCGTTCGTTTATGTAGAATTTGACCAGGACTTCGCCGGCCCTGTTGCGATAGAAGACCATCTGCAGGTTGCAGGCGAAGGGCGTATAGAAGTAGCCCTGCCAGCTCTGGCAGCTGTTGCGGTCGAGCCTTTCCGCCACTCCGCTCACGCCCAGGCGGGAGGCTATCGCAAGCAGCTGGTAATCGTGGCCGAACCGGAGGTCGGCGGCGACGTCGCTCCCGCCGATCACTTCGTCTGCCTTTGCGATTATGTCGTCCACCAGAAGTTCCACCGGCTGCATCCTTGCGTCTCCGTATTCAACTGAGTTGCACTGGCGCAGATACAGGCTCATGCAGCGGGATACGGTGTAATGGTACAGATAGTCTTCGTCGATGCACCTGAGCATGAAGTCGTCCATGCCCTGGGCGGCGCAGGCACACCCCATCCGGGTGAATTCGTGTACCAGCCTGGAGCAGTTGCCCACTATGGTGCGGGCGGAGTCGGGGCATGTGAACATCCTGTCGTAGAAGGCCACGGTGTCCGGACGATGTCTGTTTGTATAATCGTTGATGATCTTGCGGGCGTCTTTCCTGATGACGGGGCCCTCTGACGTGTGGACTATGGGCTGCATCCTTTCGCCGGTGTCCCACCAGAAGTCCAGCCTGGGATTCCGGGAAAGCAGCTCGCCGGAGAATGCCGTCATGCTTACTATACACCGCTGCACCATGCTGGAGACGGCGCGGACTTTCTGCCGCTTCCTGTCGCCGAATACGGTTTTGCCGTATTTGGAGTACATGCGTCCCGCAATCTGGCGGTGCTCCATGGTGCCCAGGCGCGTGAGGCGTCCGTCCATGCCGTCGTGCAGGCGGACTACTTCCTTTATGTACCCGAAGGCCTTTTCGCCGTCGGGGGTGAGGAGGCCGGCTTCGCTGGCGCGGGTGAATATGTCCAGGACGGAAGGATAGTAGGAGCTGGACGTGCCGGAACGGGCGCCGTGACGTCCGTAGTGGCTGATGTAGAACGGCTTGAATCCTCTGGGAACGGGGGTTTCTTCCGTGGGCATATACTCATAGGGGCAAGTGTTGACGCCGGCGCGGAAGAGGTTCTCCTGCAGGTCCTTTGCTATCTGCGGATCCTTGACTCCGTCGTTATTGCCGGAGGCCGGGAGGAAGATGGCCAGGGCCAGGACTGTTGTCAGCAGTGTTCTTTTCATATCGTTGCGATGCTATTGTTTGCTGGATGGTGATGGCTGATGACGGTGGATTTCCCAGCTGTTGAACAGGTTCTGCCAGATGGCGTAAAGCCCTCCGGCTACGGCTGTGACGGGCGTCATGTAATTGTATCCCAGCCAGATAAGGAAGCCGGTGTTCTTCTGCCCGAGTCCCTGGCCGGCGGTAATCCTGTCCTCGGTGGTGCGTGCCAGGTGCTTTCCGGTGAAGAACTGGAGGGCGCAGCAGCCGAGGGACACTATGATTATGAGCGTCACGGCTCCCGCCGACAGGCCGCTGAGCAACAGGGCGCGGGTGGCCAGGACCATTGCAAGGGTGAGGCTGACTCCCCAGATGCAGTATGTGTAGCGGCTCCAGCGCATCAGGAGGCGCTGGAGCTTGTGTGTGGTGTAACGTATGAGCCACGCCAGCAGCGCCGGCAGCACCAGCACGGGGAATATCTTCCATGCGATGTGCCATACGTACTGCCAGAACGCCAGGTCTGCCGACGGTCGGACGAACGGGATGGCGATGGGGATCAGGAAGGTGGCCACCACGTTGGTGAGGGTGACATAGGTGACTGAACCCGCAAGGGAGCCTCCGAGCTTCTCCGTGACGACTCCGGACGCGGCGGCTGCGGGGCAGACCAGGCACAGCATGGCGCACTCCAGCAGGATGCGGATTTCGCCTTCCCCGGTGCGGGCGGCCACGAATGTGAGGAGCAGGAATGCCGTTATCTGGAAAGACAGCGCCAGGAGGTGCCATCGCTTGATTTTGAGGTCGTGGGGGGAAATCTTGACGAACTGCAGGAACAGCAGTACGCCGATGAGGAATCGCTGCCCTTCGGACGCCGCGATGTGGAGCGTGTGCCCGCAAGGATGCAGCCACGGCGTTATCCTGTAAGCCAGATACAGGCTGATTCCGAGGACCAGGGCCCCCGGCAGCATCAGGCTTTGCAGTGTTCGAGTGTTCATTCGGTGCGTAAATATAATCTATTTTGTCCTCCGATGCAAGAATTGACATTCTTTGTCAAGGCGCGATATTTGTGGCGGTATTGGCTCAAACATGTAACAAATGGGAGCTTTCAAGTGGCTTGCCGGCCTGCTGGGATGGGTTTCCTGGGGGCCTATAGGCGGACTTCTCGGATATTTTGCGGGGGCCTTCGTGGAAAGGTCGCTGGATGCCGCACGGCGCCTCGGCACAGGAAGCGGGCCTTTCGGCAGCCCGGATTCTGACTTTTCGTCAGCCGGCGGATTTGGCTCCGCAGATTCCGGATATTCCTCCGGAGGGTACTCTTCCGGCTCCAGGCAGTATTCCGCCACGGAGCAGCGCAACAGCTTCATGGTGAGCCTGCTCGTGCTGTCGTCGGCGGTCATCAAGGCCGACGGGCGCGTGCATCCTGCCGAGGTTGAATTCGCCCTGTCTTTCGTGCGCCAGAACTTCGGAGAAGGCGCCGTCCCCCAGGCCAGGCAGATTCTGGAGGAACTCAACCGCAAGGAGGTCAACGTCTATTCCGTCGGAGGCCAGATAGCCGACAACATGAATTACTCCCAGCGCCTGCAGCTCTACCATTATCTGGCTCGGATCGCCAACGCCGACGGTCTCTTCAGCAAGGAGGAGAAGGACGTGCTGGAGGCGATTGCGTCGGCCATACGCATAACTTCTTCCGACGCCGCTTCCGTCATCGCCATGTTCTACAAGGACACCGGTTCCTCTTATGCGGTGCTTGAAGTGTCGCCGTCCGCCACCGACGACGAAATCAAGAAGGCCTACAGGCGCATGGCGATGAAGTATCATCCCGACAAGGTTTCCACCCTTGGCCCGGACGTCCAGCGCGCCGCCGCGGAGAAGTTCCGTCAGGTGCAGGAAGCCTACGAGACCATCAAGCGTCAGCGTGGTATGAACTGACGTTTGGTAAAACGCCTCCGTATAGCTATCTTTGCGCCGTGTTAAAGAAGTATATAATCGTATTCCTCATTTCGATGGTCCCGCTCATCGAACTCCGCGGCGCCATCCCGTACGCCGTCGGTTTCGACCTGCCGCTGGTGCCGTCGTACATAGTGGCGGTCATCGGAAACATGCTCCCGGTGCCTTTCATTTTCCTTTTCGCCCGCAAAATCCTGGAGTGGGGCAAGGACAAGAAATTCATCGGCGGATTCTTCCGCTGGTGCCTTGAGAAAGGGGAAAAGGCCGGCCGCAAGCTGGAATCCAAAGCGGGCCGCGGCCTTTATTGGGCCCTGCTGCTGTTCGTCGGCATACCCCTTCCCGGCACTGGCGCCTGGACCGGCACGCTCGGAGCCAGTCTTCTTAACATGGATTTCAAGAAAAGCGTCCTTTTCGTGATGCTCGGCGTCATTCTCGCCGGCGTCATCATGCTCCTCGCCTCTCTGGGCGTATTCGGCGCAATCAAGCTGTTCGCTTAGCGCGTACGCTTGATGGTCATTTCCGGCGGCGAAGGGTAATCGTCACGTAGGAAATCACTCCCAGCAGGATGATGAGAATGGCGTGCGCCTCGTGGCAGAGGGTGGCGTACAGGATGCCGGTGTCCCAGGTGGCGGCGTAGATGGACTGGAGCGTGAGCGCTACGAGATAATGGTAGGCGCCGATGCCTCCGGGAACAGGAATGACCGATGCTATGTTGCCGACGGCGGAGATGAAGAGGGCGTCGGCGAAGGTGAGCTCCGACAGCATGGGAACGGCCTTGAGGCCCGCCCAGCTCATGGCGACGTACGAGGCCCATATGCCGACGGTGTATAGGGCGAACAGCCATTTGTGCTCCATGCGGGCGACGCTGGCAAAACCTGCCCCGAGGCCCTTTATCCAGCTGGCGATCTTGCCGCAGGCCTTGTTGCTGCCGCTCCAATGGAAGATGGCCAAGATACCGATGCCGACCGCCAGCACTACCGCAGCGATAAGCCACCAGAGCGAGAATCCCAGCCTGCCGGTAGCCGGCTGCCAAATCTGATCTACGAAGAAATTGCCGAACTTGTCCCAACCGGTAAGCAGGGCGATGGTGAACAGCACCAGGATGGCAAGAATGTCGCACGTACGCTCGACTATGATGGTGCCGAACGCCTTGTCGTAGCTGAGATTCCTGCGTGCGACGTAACCGCAGCGCACGAATTCTCCGGCCCCGGGAAGCACGACGTTGACGAGGTTGCCCACATTGGTGGAATCCCATACGTCCGGGCGCGTGGCCTCGGGGTCGATGGGCCTGATTATGCTGCGCCAGCGCTCCATCCTCAGGACCAGGGCGAGCACGGAGAAGAACAGGAACAGCCCCACCCAGCCCCAGCGGGTCTGCCGCAGGCCAAGCCAGAACGCCTGCCAGTCCACACCCCTGAAGGCGAAGTACACGAGCACTCCGGCCAGCAGGAAGGACAAGGTGTATTTGATTACGTTCGATGCTTTCATCGCCGCTGCAAAAATAACAAATAAATTCCTATATTTGCCTCCGTAAAGCACCAGTCATATGAGAAAAGCGTTTTTCAGATTGATGGGCCTCGTGCTTGGACTCAGCGTCTTCACGGCTTGCTACGGCCCGGCCCCCGGCGGCTGGGAATACGATGAGGCCGAAGAAGCGGTAACCGGCGATACCAAGGCCACCGAAGACGGCGCCGCCGTCACCGGAGAGGAAGCCGCCCAGGCTCCCGCGCCCGCAGAGGCCGCCGCAGAGCCGGCCAAGTAATGGCTTATCCGGGCTTGATTCAGCGCATCGCGCTGGACGTCAACAGCAGCTACGTCAGGCAGCAGGCGAAAATCCGCCCCCTGACGCAGCTGTTTTGGGAATGTACCCTCAGGTGCAACATGCGTTGCCGCCACTGCGGGAGTGATTGCAAAATCTCCACCGTCCACCCGGACATGCCATTCGGGGACTTCGAGAAGGTCCTTCTCCGCGTCCGTGAGGTGTACAATCCCCATAAGCTGCTGATTATCCTCTCCGGCGGCGAGCCCCTCATGCGGAAGGACCTCGCGGAATGCGGTCGCCGCATCCGTGCCCTCGGTTTCCCCTGGGGTCTCGTATCCAACGGCCTCCTGATGACGGACGCACGCATCGACGAACTTCTGGCCTCCGGAATGCGTACGGCCACCGTCAGCCTTGACGGGCTGGAGGAAGACCACAATTGGATGCGCGGCGTGCCCAATGCATTCGAGCGTGCCAGTGCGGCCATCCGGCGCCTTGCCGGCGAGAGCATCCCGTTCGATGTCGTCACCTGCGTCAACAGGCGCAATTTCCCCAAGTTGGAAGAGATCAGGGAATACCTGATTTCCCTCGGGCTCAAACAGTGGCGGATTTTCACCGTTTTCCCTGTCGGGCGTGCCGCATCCGACCCCGAGCTCCAGTTGGACAACAGTCAGTACCGCGCCCTGATGGACTTTATCGTCAACACCCGCCGCGAGGGCCGCATCCACCTGAGTTACGGCTGCGAGGGCTTCCTCGGCGAGTACGAAGGCCGCGTCCGCGACCATCTGTTCAGCTGCCAGGCCGGCCTTACCATCGCCTCCGTGCGGATCGACGGCGCCATCTCCGGCTGCACCAGCATCCGTTCCCGATTCGACCAGGGAAACATCTACGAGGACGATTTTGTCGATGTGTGGCAGAACCGCTTCCAGGACTTCAGGGATCACTCCAGGTTCCGCACCGGCGAATGCGCCGACTGCAGATACTGGAAATGGTGCCGCGGCAACGGCATGCATCTCCGCGCCGACGACGGCTCCCTTCTCATGTGCAACCTGAAGAGACTCGTCTATTAAAAAATATTGCTATCTTTGCAGTCCCAATGATGGTTCCGTAGCTCAGCTGGATAGAGCAACAGCCTTCTAAGCTGTGGGTCACGCGTTCGAATCGCGTCGGAATCACTTTTAGCCGCGAAAGGAAGTCCCGTGTGCAAAATCGGCTTGATTTGCACACGGGACGACTGATTTGAGGGGGTTGGTGTGCAAAAAGCCAGGTGTTTGCACACGGATGAACCCGATCAGTTATTATTCGCAGACGGGGCGGACAGATTGCCCCTGACTGCGATTGGTGTTGCTCGTATTAATCTCGGCGGAGTTGAACTTTACGAATCCTCCATAGTAGCCGCCGGTCGTATTCGCAGACCAGTAGTAACCGTAGGATTCCATAGTATGGTTGTTGCCGAGCCAAATACCTGCTGCGGGAAGGAAGATGCTGTTGCCGTTTGAACCGGTTACCAATCTTCCTTTTACCCCGTTCTGCGTTGTCCAAGTCCAGGTGCAATTGAACTGCAGTTCTATCCATTCATCAAAAGTCGGCATACGCCAGCTGCCGCCCCAATTCACTGTTGCTGCATCGTCCTCGGGGTCGAGAACGGTCTTGTTGTCTATCGGCTCGGAACTGTCCCAATGTGGACTATAAGTACAATACTTTGTGAGTTTGTTGGGGTCACCGTTGGCCCATTTGTACGTTGACCAATTGTAGTCACTCTTAGGCACCGTCTCGCCCCAGGCGAAGTAGTCGCCGTATTCTTCCGGCTTGGTGGCGCCTACGTTGCAGGTGGCCCATTTCACGCTGAGGCCCAGGTCCACATATTCGTGGCCGTTGTAGGGGTCGTAGTAGTGCAGAGGGAAGTAACCGCTGGACATTATGTTGTCGTTCCATACTATCTGCAGGCAGGCGCTGGCGCCGGAGGTGCCCTTTACAAAGCTTTCATCAAGCTTGGAGCCATCCACTGTAAGCAGCAGGACGCCTTCCTTGCCCTCCTTGGACAGGATGGGAAGACTGAGCGAGTTGGAGGCCTTGGTGACGGCGGTATAGACGACCTTAACGTTGAAGATGTCGTTGTTCTCTCCGGAAAGACCTTCGGCCGACTCGGCGGGGAGTACGTCGAAACTCATGGTGAACTTGCCCTTAATGGCCCTCACGGAGCCGTCGGAGTAGGAGGGGATGACGTTGACCGCCTTGGCGCCGTGGATGCCCTTGCCTATTTGGATGATGTCGCCGTTGTTGAGGGCGAAGAACCAGTAGCTCTCGTTCTGGTTTACCCACTGGAAGAT
>JAFZZW010000006.1 GCA_017615615.1 Bacteroidales bacterium | reverse complement strand
GTGGCCACGGGCGGCCAAAGGTTTTCCAACCTCTTCCTGCTCCCGCTCCGCTTATGCCGTGTGCAATAACAGGTCGTTTTGCACACGGCATTACTGTTTTCCGCCCTCCCGTGTGCAAATCTGCCGCTGTTTGCACACGGCCAGACTGAACTTCCAGCCTTTTAACAAAGTGTCCTATCTGGATAGCTTTCAACATTCGCGAAGACGATGTGGGAGGTCCCACGTTGTCTTCGCAAGCAGTAAACAGACGAAACGGCGGCAAAACCATTCGCGAGGACGACCTGAGCCCCTCCACGTTGTCTTCGCAACATAGGGGGCATCCGGAACCGCCGCAAAAAGACATTAAATGACAACTTGCCGTCTGAAAGGCAGGGAGTACCTTTGCGGGAGTTAATAATCCAAATCACCATGAAAAGAATTCTCTGTAAGCTTGCAACTGCAGCGGCCGTAGCCGCAATGATCGTTTCCTGCGGTGGCGGGAGGCAACAGCGAGGGGATTTCTCGACTCGCTTCGCTCGCTCGAAATGACAAAAAGAGGGACTCCGGTCGAAATGACAGAAGAGGGGCTCCGTGTCGAAATGACAATGGTTGATAATGTTTCCGAATTACTTGCGGGTTATAATATTATTACCTATATTTGCAAAAACTTAACGTACTTTAAACTATGCCTACTTTGTTTGTTGTTTTCGGTTTTCACTTCTTGTTTTACTCAAACGACCACTGTCCTATTCATATCCATGTTGAAAAGGGAGACATTAAAGCCAAGTTCACCCTATTCCCTGTAACTTTGGTAGAAAACCACGGATTGAAGAAGATAGAAATAAGGCTGATTATAAGGGTCCTGATTGAGAATCAAGAGTTAATAGCCGAGCACTGGAACACATATTTTAACGGAAAACAATAATGCTCACCATTGAAAAGATTTGGCTCACGGATGACGCTGTTCATATCAAGTGCAGCGATGGGAGAACTGCGGCAGAGTTATTCTCCGACTATCCAAGGCTAAGAGACGCAAGTCCCGAAGAGAGGGCCAACTATTCATATGACAAGTTTGGGATTCACTGGCCTGGACTGAACGAAGATCTGGAGTTCGACAGCTTCTTCAAGGACAAAAGCAAGAACGAATTGTACATGATTTTCATCAACCATCCAGAGCTGAATGCCTCTGCTGTTGCCAGACGGCTTGGCATGTCCCAAAGCCTGTTGGCGCAATACATCTCCGGAGCCAAGCATCCCTCGGATGCGCGGTTGAACGAGATTATCTCCTGCATTCATACTATCGGGCTGGAACTTTGCCAGGTATAATACAAGAACCATCATGACCATTCGCCCGGCAACCGAAGCAGACCTGAAAGACATTATGGCGGTCCTGGAGGCGGCCAAGGGCATAATGCGCGCTTCGGGGAACACGGAGCAGTGGGTTGGCGGATACCCGTCCGCCGAGGTCATAACCGCCGACATCCTCAACGGAAACGGCTACATTGTCACAACCCATAACCGAACGGTCGGATACTTCGCCTTCATCCCCTCCCCGGAGCCGACGTACGCCGTCATCTACGACGGCAAGTGGCAGAACGACAATCCTTACCACGTCGTCCACCGCATCGCCAGCTACCCGGAGGTCCACGGAGTGTTCCGGGCGATAATGGACTGGTGCTTCGGCAAAGACCCCAACATCCGCATCGACACCCACAGGGACAACCGGATCATGCAGCACAACATCCTGAAGTACGGGTTCGAGTACTGCGGCATAATCCATCTTGCGTCCGGCGACGAGCGCCTGGCATACCAGAAATGCTCCCGGGCACAAGCGAGCTGAAACTCCACACGGCGCACCCGAATCAATCATCTTCGTTTGCCATAATCGCCAAAAATTCGTATATTGGCAGAAAAGTCAAAGAATATGTCAGAGAAGAAACCGTTTTTCCATTTCCTGAGCGACATATCCAAGATCCACCACCGTGCAGCCTTCACGGATGTCGCCAAGCACACCAACCCCAAGCAGAGCCAGTTTCTCAAACTGGCACAGGAGCGCTATTCGTGCCGCGCCTTCAAGAGTACACCCATCACGGAAGAGGAACTCGCGTCCGTGCTTGAGGCCGGAAGGCTCGCCCCCACCGCCAAGAACCAGCAGCCGGTCCACCTCTGGGTAATCAAGAGCCCCGAAGGCCTGGAGAAGCTCAAGCAAATCACCCCCTACAGCTATGACGCCCCCATCGCCATCCTCGTCGGATGCAAGCCGGAGGAGGCCTGGGTCCGCAAGTACGACGGCAAGAACGGCGCGGAAATCGACGCCGCCATCGTAGCCACCCACATAATGCTGGAAGCCGCAGCCCTGAATCTCGGCTCCGTATGGGTAGGCTCGTTCGACCCCGCCAAACTCAAGGAACTGTACCCCGAGACCGCAGGCTGGGAGCCTGTCGCCATCCTCCCCATCGGCTATCCCGCCACCGGCCCCGGCCCCAACCACGGCAAGCGCAAAGACTGGTGGACCATCGTGTCCAACCTGTAAGGCACCATGGAAGTAATTCAGAGCTTTACCATCGACCATACGAATCTCAAGCCGGGGATTTACATTTCCCGCCGGGACAAGGGATTCACGACTTTCGACCTCCGCATCACCGAGCCCAACAAGGAGCCGGCGGTCGCTCCGGCCGCCATGCACAGCATGGAGCACCTTATGGCCACATGGTTCCGCAACTCGGAAGTCAAAGACGACGTCGTCTATGTGGGCCCGATGGGATGCCTGACCGGCATGTATATCGTGATGACGGGGGCATACGGAGTGCAGGACATGAGGCGCCTGGCCATCGAATGCCTGCAGTGGATCCTCACGCAGGACAGCGTCCCCGCCACCACCCCAGAAACCTGCGGCAACTGCCTGCTGCACGACCTCCCCATGTGCAAATGGGAGAGCGCCCGCTACCTGGACCGCCTGCAGCACGATTTCCACAGCGAATACACCAAACTCCAGGTCGTGCTGGACGACGGCAAGGCCTTCGCAGACGCATAAAGCCGACGCATAAAGCAATCATACCATGAGAATGAAATCACCGGGCGGCATCATTTGCTGCATAGTCTTGGCAATTGGGCTCACCGCATGCTCCGGAAACAACAGTCAGGCACAACAGGAAACCCTGCGCTACCGCTTTGCCTCGCAGGAGGAGGGGCGCAGGCTAAGGCTTGCCAGCACGGAATACTTCGACTCCCTTTCCCAGAACGACATCGACTGGAAGCTGGCATGTTCCGGCAAAACCCTGGAGGAGTTCAAAGCCATCGCCTCGGACCAGATCCAGGAGTTCTCCGACGCAGAAAAGCAGGCCCTCGGCAAGATCATGGACTTCATCCAGGCCCGGTTGACAGAGCTGGAAATCCGCTTGCCGATGGATGATGAAATCATCTTTATCAAGAGCGACATGCACGACGAGGGCAATATGGGAGGCTTCACTCACAAGAACGAGATTTACCTCAGTTCCAACGAGACGGAGTACTATGTAAGCGTATTTCAGCCCGAGCCCGATTACGACGCCGACTACAAGGAATACTGCCTGCACTTCTCCCGCTGCCTCGTCGCCCACGAAATATTCCATTGCGCTTCCCGCAACGATCCTCAGTTCCGCAAAGCGATGTACGGCATCATCGGCTTCAACATAATGGAGCATGAGATTGAGTTCGGCCCCGCCGTTTCTGACCTTCTGCTTCGCAATCCAGACGTCGAGCGCTATGACAACTGGGCGGAATTCACCATCGGAGGACAGAAGCGCCGCTGCGCCCTCATCTCCGTCTATCCCGGCCCGTACGCCGAAACCGCCGCAACGCACCCGGACGCCCATTTCTTCGATTTTATGCGAAGCGTGCTGGTGCCCCTGGACGAGCCCGACACCATGATTCCGGTCGAAGAAGCAACTGATTTCTACGACGTAATCGGGCACAACACCGACTATATCCTCGCCCCGGAGGAAAGCCTGGCCGAGAATTTCTGCTACCTCATTTCCTTCGGATTCTTCGGACGTTACGACCACGGTATCGTTGACCGGAAGATTCATTTCATCCCTTACGAAACGCCCGGTCTCATCCGGAACATGCACAGTACCCTGCTGAAACATTAGAATAATATGAAACGTATTTACCTGGCCGTAATGACCGGCCTTGTCCTGCTTACCGGAAGCTGCTACGACGACACTTATGTCATGCAGAAGCTGGAAGATCATGAACTCCGTATCAAAGCCCTGGAGCAGCTCTGCAGCGAGATGAATACCAACATCGCCTCCCTGCAGCAAATCGTTGCGGCGCTTCAGGACAACGATTTCGTAACGAATGTGGTGCCCATTGTCGAGGGCGGCAAGGAAATCGGCTATACCATTACTTTCTCCAAGAGCGGCACGGTAACCATCTATCATGGCCGGGACGGAGTTGACGGCACCGACGGCACGGACGGCACGGACGGGACCGACGGCGCCATCCCTATCGTAGGCGTACAGCAGGACACCGACGGCGTCTGGTACTGGACCCTGAACGGCGACTGGCTGCTGGACGACCAGGGCAACAAGGTTAAAGCTGTAGGCAAGGACGGCAAGGATGGTACCGACGGCAAGGACGGAACCGACGGCAAAGACGGAACCGACGGCAAGGATGGCACGGACGGCAAAGACGGAACCGACGGCGCCAACGGCCAGGACGGCATCACACCGCAGCTGATAATCTCAAACGGTTATTGGTACATCAGTTACGACAACGGCAACAGCTGGAAAGAGGCCGGCAGGGCATCCGGAACCAACGGCCAGAACGGCAAGGACGGTAAGGATGGCACCGACGGCAAAGACGGCACCGACGGCAAGGACGGAACCGACGGCAAGGACGGAACCGACGGCAAAGACGGAGTCGACGGTAATGACGGTACGTCGTTCTTCAAAAGCGTAACCTTCTCCGACGACGGAAAATATATGTATCTGACCCTTAACGACGGCAACAATACGGTCATCGCCCTGCCGCTGGCCACGCCGGGTACGACACCGCTCTCGGTAATCTTCACCCTCAAGAATTACCAGGGCCAGGGCAGCGTAGTTATCCATGACCGGGACACCATTAAAGTTTCGCGTCAGGCGTTGGTAAATTTATATTATGAAATCACCTCGGTGGCGGAAAACGTACGTATCGACGCCGTCGGATCCAACGACATCGCAGTTTACGTAGCACCCGGAAACGACAACAAGAAGAAGGGAGTAATCGCTTTGCAGATGCCGGACTCCGTGAATGCCTTTTCCAAGGTCACCGTGTTCGTCAATGACGACAAGACGCTCCTGATGAGCAGTTTCTACTTCGCCAACCCGAAGAATTGACATCCGCCATGAAGACCAAACGATTGCTGGAGAGATTGGCTGTCCTGGCGACAGCGGTCTGCATGATGGCAGGACTGGCCGGCTGCTTGTACAACGACAAGGAACTGCTCAGTAGACTGGAAGACCAACAGCGGCGCCTGGACGCCCTGGATCAGGTCTGCGCGAGGCTCAACACGAATATAGCTTCCCTGCACACCATTTTGGACGCCCTGCAGGACAACGATTATCTTTCATCGGTATCTCCCGTCACGCAGGATGGTAAAACCGCAGGATATACCCTGACCTTTATCCGCAGAGGCGCCGTGACCATCTATCATGGCCGCAACGGCATCGACGGGACCGACGGGACCGACGGCAAAGACGGCACCGACGGATACTCTCCCGTGATAGGTGTACGGCAGGATCAGGACGGCACCTGGTACTGGACGCTCGACGGCGACTGGCTGCTGGACGACCAGGGCAACAGGTTGCCGGCAGCCGGCAAGGACGGAAAAGATGGTACCGACGGCAAGAACGGTACGGACGGCAAAGACGGCACCGACGGAAAGGATGGCACGGACGGCAAAGACGGCACGGACGGCACCAGCGGCCAGGATGGCATCACGCCACGGCTGAAGATTGAAAACAACTACTGGTACCTCAGCCTTGACAACGGTGAAACCTGGCTGCAGACAGGTTATGCAGTCGGCAAAGACGGTACGGACGGCCAAAACGGCTCCGACGGCAGGAACGGCTCGGACGGTAAAGATGGCACTGACGGCAAGGACGGAAAGGACGGCACCGACGGCACTGACGGCAAGGACGGCACCGACGGCAAGAATGGGGACGCCATGTTCAAGAGCATTGTGGAAACCGGGGACAGCGTAGTGATTACCCTGTCGGACGACACAGTCCTCACCATCCCCAAGGAGTTCCCGCTCGACATTACGTTCTCGGCCGACAAGGGATTCGACAATGACACTCTGGTAATGCCCAAGATGTACGACTGTCTCGAACTGTATTACAAGGTAACCTCGTCGTCAAACGAAGTCTCCGTGAGCGTCGTAACCTCTGCCGACGTGGACGCATATGTGATTCCGGACGGAGAGAAGCCCCTCGAGGGCATTATACGCATCAAGACCGGCGACAGCATCAACGTTGACGCCGCTACCGGCAATTTGCTTTCGAGGGTATTGGTGCTCGTTGCCAACGAGTCCAGCGCCATTATGCGTTCGCTGGCCGTTCAGGAAGCGAAGCTGATCAGTGTGGACAACAACCACATAAGCATCCGGCAACCAGGCGGTAAGCTGGACTTACATTACAAGACAAACACGCCCGTCTTGATATCCATTCCGGATTCTGCCTCGACATGGTGCTGGCAGGTCAGGACCAAGGCGGCATTGGCAGATTCCACCGTATCTGTCCACTTCGAGCCAAACATTGGCCCCAAATTGCGCCGGACCAGCGTAACGGTAAGCAATCTTTTCGGTGTCGGCAGCCCGGCTTCAATCGTATTCTACATTGATCAGGATTGCGACAACGAACCCATTGTCTTCGCGGACAGCGGCCTGAAGCAGTATCTGGTAGACAATCGGCGGGTAAACCGGAACGGCGACAGCGAGATAAGCAAAGCCGAAGCAGCCGCAGTGACATCCCTGTATACATTGTTCGGCACCGGGGCCACCGAAGGAAGAGATTACAGGCGATTCAAAGAGTTCCAGTATTTCACCGGAATCACGGAACTTCCGGACGGGAGCTTCAACAACTGGAGGTCTCTGGACAGTATCCAATTGCCTGAGAGCATCAAGACTATTAAAACCGGCCATTCCGGGTGTAAGGGCATCTTCCAGAACTGCCCCAGACTCAAATCCATCAAAGGGAAATACACCCATAACAATGCGATTATCATTGACAATCAACTGTTCAGGGTCGCGCAGGCGGTCGTTTATGACGGTCAGTTCATACCGGACAACGTTGAAATTATCGGCAGAATGGCCGTCCGCAATTCCAGCATCAAAGAGCTTTTCATCCCTTCTTCCGTGAAGATAATCCGGGACAAGGCTTTTGAGTATTCCGACATCTCGTTTGTCGAGTTTGCCATGACGGACAAATCATCCTCGGCGACTGCATATGTGGATTCCCTCTCGGAAACCGCTTTCAGCCATTGTTCCCAGCTGGAGTCTTTCCTGGCCCCTATGAAGAATGGCACACTCCGGGTAACCCCGGACTATCTGATCCTTTGCTGCGGCACTACCGCGTGTGCCTATGCTCTTGGGTATGATACAAACACGATTGAAATTCCGGAGTCGATGGGCATCACACGCCTGGGAGAGAATCTGTTCAATATAGAGCAGTGCCCATCAGCGACCCGCCTGCTGTATCTCGGATTGCCATCCACGCTCACCAGTATCGGAACCCGTGCCTTTTTGGGTCAGGATTCGTATTTCGGAATCTATTTCAGGAGTGGTAATCCGCCACAGGTTGCGTCAGGTGCTTTCGACCCTATACCGACTCACAAGATCTCCCTCAACGTGCCACCCGTCATGAACGGCACCGTTGAAGATGAGGAGGCGACCAAGGCCAGGAACCAGCAATTCGTGACGGCCATGGGAATGGGAGACGATTATTTTAAAGTATTCAATTACGACTCCTGGCCATTCGTTCCCCTGGGCGACTATTAATTCACCACCATCCCGTGCGGGACAAGCTCTCCGTCCGAGGTGACGTCAGCTTTACCGGTGGCCGGATCGAAACGGACATGTATGTCGCGGTAGGCGATGCCGTCTCCCTCGGGCCAGTGGATTGTGGTTTCGGCCACCTTATCGCCGGGGCAGACAAAGACTGTCAGACCATCCCCGGTATTCATCGGCACTATGGCGCCGACTCTCACGAACAGCGGAAATTCGTCGAGGGTGTAATCGCGTTCGATAACGCTGCCGCCCGGGAAGCGTTCGCGGGTGCGCATGTCGGCCCAGTCACATCCGGACGGAAGGGTAAAGCGCACGTGACCTCCATCGCCGGTGATGGCCTTGGTGAAAAAGTCCGGGCCGAGGCAATGGGATTCAGCTTCCAGGTCGGCGTTACGGATTAGCGTGCCGCCATGCAGATGAGCGTCCACCAGAGTTGAGAAGATATATGGAACCAGCCGGCAGTGGAGAAGTACGGCTTCTTTGTAAGCCCGCCCGGCATCCTCGCCGTGCCACCAGGGGATGTGGTTTTCGAATGGCCTGTTGGAACCGCCGTTGATCATACATGCAGTCATTGCGCCGAACTGGGCATAGCGCACAAGCTGCTCTTTTGTGGAGGGGGCCCTGTAGAAGCCGCCGATCTCCGTGCCCACGGCTCCGTATCCGGCCAAGGCTGAGTTGTAAACGTCGGCTATCTGCTCTTTGAGCCCTGTCCAGTCGCCGGAGAAATCGCCGCACCAGCCCAGGGACATTTTCGACTTGTTTGCGAATTCGGCATTGATGCCGTGGCCGCTCTTTGTGGAATATGGCCTCGCAAGGATAATCCCCGTTTCCGGGCGGCGGCTCACCGTATAATCATACATGGCATCGTAATAATAACGGCGGAAATCGCGGTTGGACAGCACTCCGAGGCTGGTTTTGACGCTGTCACCGAAAGCGGTCTCCCCGCCGTCGACCTTGAATCCGTCCACCCCTTCGGCCATCACGGAGTCCAACAGGCCGTACCACCATTGCACGGCATCGGGATTGGTGAAGTCGATGTGTATGCCGTCGCCCTTCCACCAGCGGGACGTCTGTCCGTCATTGACGCCGTATCCCTTTGCCACGGCCTCGTCGAAATTGTCGCTCTTCTGCTGCCCGCGATCGTTACAGGTGACGTTGGTGCATCCGGTGAGCCAGAGCAGGCTGTGTACGCCTCTGGACTTCAGTTCGGCAAGAAGCGCTTCGGGCTCGGGATAAAGGGTCCTGTCCCATGTGAAATTGTTATAGCATGTGGTCCAGGGGCTGTCTATTATGACGCCGCTGACGGGAATGCCCCGATCGAGATAACCGTTAACCAGGCGCAACACCGCATCCCGGGTATTGAACTGGTCTTCCCAAACAATATGTCCAAGGGCCCAGGCGGGGGTTACGGGAACCGGTTCGACGGGGGAAGATGCATTGCATGATACTGCCGCCAGCGCCAGGATAGTCAGGAATTCTTTTATTCTGGGCATGAAAGAGTATTGACAGTTTGTTGCTCCCCATTCACGTTGAACTGGAAAGTAGCGCCGTCGGAACGGACGTCGATGGTGACCGGAGCGCCCATGATCATCGGAAGGTTCACCTCGCCGTGACCGGCGGGAAAACCGCACAGGACGGGGATTCCCCAGTCTTTGAGGTAGTCCCGGAGCATCGCTTCCACGCTTTCATAGGCGAACTCCGTTCCGCAATCGGTGAATTCTCCCAGAATAACGCCCTTGCAGCGCTCCAGCACTCCGTTCATCACCAGGACGTTGAACTGGCGGTCGATGTTGTGCATGGATTCCTCCACCTCTTCGATGAAGAGGATGATATCCTCGCCAAGGGTAGCATCTGCCTGGGTGCCCAGATTGGGGGCGAATGTGCAGATGTTGCCTCCTACGAGTACGCCGCTGGCTTTGCCGGTGACGTTCTGCGGATGGGCCGGGACCTCATACCTGGGGATCTTCCCCAGCAGGATGTCACGCATCAGGGTGCTGGTCAAGTCCATGCCGCCTGCAGCCAGGAAGGAACTCATGGTGCCATGGATGCTCATAACCCCGGCGCGGGTCCACATGCCGTGGAGCGTGGTTATGTCGCTGAAGCCGACAATCCATTTGGGGGAGGCCGACAGGTCCGACAGACTGATTTGGTTTATCAACTGGATGGTACCGTATCCGCCGCGGTTGCAGATAATGGCTTTGATGTCGGGGTCTTCCAGCGCCCAGCGGAGATCGCTGACACGCTGCTCGACGGTTCCGGCATAACGGCCCTCTTCAATCATACCCACATTAGGACCGATAACGGGAACCAGGCCCCAGTCGCGGAGAACATCTGCGGCTTTATCCACATTCTCCATCGGCGTGTGATAGGCCGGGGAAATAAGGGCAACCTTGTCGCCGGCCTTAAGGAACTCGGGCTGTCTGCAGTTCAGCGTAACGGAATTGCCGGATAACGGGTCCGGGTTGTCTTTGATACAAGCTACGGCAACACCCGCCAATAGCGTCCCAATTAGAAATATCCTGATGTGTTTCATGCTGCGCGCTGCTTTTTTCCTTCGTTAATAAACCGGGAAATTGAAGTACGTATCCGGGAAAGGCTCGTTCTTCAGGGTGAAGTGCCACCATTCGCTGTCCAGCGGCTTGAAGCCGTGGCGGAGCATGGCGTCCCGGAGTATCATGCGGTTGGCGAACTGCTCCGGTGTGATACCGGTGTAATCTGGATGGCTCTCCTCGCCGAACCAGTCGAACGGGCCGCCCATATCGAGGTCTTTCCCGGCAGCCATGTCGAAGAGCGTCAGGTCTACCGTCGAGCCGCGCGTGTGGCCCGATTTCTCCATAATGAACTCCAGCTCGAAGAGGCGGCTCTTGTCGACATCGGGATAGAAACAGCGCTTCATCAGGGTGTCGGGGACGTCAGCCGCCCAGCGGACGAAGTGGTCAACGGCGCACTGCGGACGGTAGGCGTCATATATCTTCAGGCGGTAACCCCGGGCCTTCAGTTCGTCGCTGACGACTTTGAGGCTGTCGGCCGCCTGACGGGTGAGCATTGCCGTGGGTGCCAGGTAGCCGTCGATCCGCCGGCCGACGAAGTTGTGGGTGCTGTAGTAGCGAATCTCCAGGATGACGTCGGGGATGACGTCGGATATCTTTACGAAGTGCTCGCGTCCGCCCTGGTCGGGGGATGCGAGGCGGCGGAACTCTTCCTGCGCCAAAGCCATCTGGGCTCGGAAGGCTGCGCTGGCCTGCAGACGGGCATAGCCGATGCTGGCAGCGGGACGACTGGCATCCACGTCGCTCTGCCAGTGGCAACCGGAAATCACCCGGCTCTCGCCGGATGCCCAGGCCCTGGCAAATACGGCTTCGGCACAGGCGGGATTAATTTCTGCCATAAGAAGGGCGCAGGCCCAGGCACGGATGGTATGGCCGGAGGGATATGAGCCTTCTGTGGCCAGCCACTCGTCGTCCTGTGGGAAGATGGACGGCTCTTTGAAATAGGCGAATGGCCGGATGCGGAAGTAATGCGCCTTGGGTTTGAAGCGGATGTTCTCGATGGTCGTAATACCCCTGGTAAGCACCTCATAGATGGCCGGGGTATCGTCCATGGAAACTTTAATGCCGAACGGCTCTCCCAGAACGACCAGCGTGGTGTCCAGGCTCCAGATTGCGTCTCTTCTGGCCATCGCTGCACGTTCGGGATCCTTGCGCTGCGCCTTGCCCCATCTGTAGCGCTGCACGTCATATCTGAATTCCGGCGAGCCCTTCTTGGGCGGAGCGGGAAGGCACTGGACCAGGTCCGGCAGCTCTTCAGTGGCGAAGTATGGCTGTTGGGCGTAAGCGCTGCAGAGGCAAACAACCGATATCAGAGCAGAGGTTATTATCCGTTTCATTAAGCGCATAATATACTACATTTCGTTAGGATAAAGCTTCCCGTGGAATTTCAGGCCGCTGAAGAGGGAGTTGAAGTCGGACTTGTCCAGGTAGGCGACGCGATCATAGCCGTCGCGCTCGATGACGAACTGGAGCTGGTTGGTAAGCAGCGGCTGATGCCTGTAAACCTGCACGGTCTCCAGTCCTTCCCCGGGCAAGAAGGGCTTGAAACTGCCCTGGATTTCCCTCATCGTTCCCTTGGGCTCTTTGTAGAGGGATTTAAGGCCCTCCATAGTCTTCAGAGCGTCGGTGACATTGTCTCCAAGGGGGATGTAGAGGCGATAAATATGTTCCACTTCAACCTGGACAACCTTGTCGCCTATTCCCATATTGCCTGCGTCAAGCCAGTAATGGTTTACGTTGTCAACGGGGATGTTGACTATGCTCACCGTCCGGCCTGTGTTTTCGTTTGAAATGGAGGTTATCTCCTTGATTACGGGGAGTTTGCTTGTCTGGGCAAAGAGGCTCGCGGTGCAGATGATTGCCGTAAGAAGGGTCGTAATTCTTTTCATGGTATAATAGTATTGTCGTTTTTAAGTATTAGTTATATGCAGAAGTAACGAAGATACAATTATTTGCAAATAGTAACCACACTCCGTACTTCATTTCTTCTGGTAGTGGCCCTTCATCGAGAATATATATACCAATACCAGGTCTCCATCAACAGAATAAATGATTCGGTCGTTTTTATTTATCCGTCGGGACCACTTGCCGGTAAGGTTATGTTTCAGGGGTTCTGGTTTGCCAATGCCGGCATAAGGATGTTCAGCGATATCACGCAGAATATCCTTGATCTTCTCAACTGTTTTTCCGTCAGTCCGCTTCCATTCGTCAAAATCCTTCCTGGCCTGGGAAAGAAAGGCAATCTTATAGCTCATCTACATCGACAATTTCATAGTTCCCGTTCTTCACATCCTCATCTCCCTGGCGAATGGCATCAACTAAATCCGGCTGGGACATAATATAGGCAGTCTCAACCATGGATTCATACTCTTCCATGGACATGATAACCACGGCAGAGCCATT
>JAFZZW010000005.1 GCA_017615615.1 Bacteroidales bacterium | reverse complement strand
GCCGCCTCGCGCTCGGCCTTGCGTGCCTGCCCGGCAGCTTCCCGTTCGGCCTTTCGAGCCTGCTCGGCCTCCTTGCGCTCGCGCTCCTTCTGCTCCTTGCGGGCTTGCTGCTCGGCGCGCTCACGCTCCTTCTGCTCCTTGCGGAGCCTTTCGGCCTCGGCCTTGGCGGCTTCGTCGCCGGCCTTTTCCAGCTCTTCCAGGCGCTTGAGTTCTTCCTGGCGCTTCTGCTCTTCGAGACGTTTCTGTTCTTCCTGGCGCTGCTGCTCTTCAATACGCTTCTGCTACACGAGCTTCTTTTGCTCCTCAAGGCGCTGCTGTTCTTCGAGGCGCTTTTGCTCATCAAGGCGCTGTTGTTCTTCGAGACGTTTCTGCTCTTCGAGGCGCTGCTGCTCCTCCTCGAGGCGCTTTTGCTCATCAAGACGCTTCTGCTCTTCGGCAGTATTGTCCTCCTGACCGGAAACGACAGGGGGCGTCACCGTCTGCTCCTGTACGGCAGAAGGGGGGAGGACTATCGCGTCCTGAACCTCGTAGCGGGGCGTTTCCGCTGGGCGGTCCGGAGTTATCGGGATGAGAAGTGAAGCGTCAACCGGGGATCCTTTTTTGTTTGAATCGTTGACGGTCTGGGACTCTACGGGAGGGGGCGTCTGCGCCTGGAGGTGCAGAGTGACAAAAATGGCGGCCAACGCCGCCACAGTATTCAGGATGCCCGGCCTCACTCTTACTTGAACTTGATGTTGTTAAGCTCGAAGCAGGCTCCGATGTTCTTTATGTCTATCTGGGGGCAGAGCACGCAGAGCTTGATCTTTGCAAGCGCGGTGGCTTCCTTGGCGACGTCCTTCACAAGGATGTGGCACTTGACGGGAACGCCTGCGGGGAAGTTGGTGGCGCTGTACTGGTCCGTGAGGTTCTTGTTGGCTACGGAGACCTGTACGCTCTGGAGTTCGTAAACATTGCCGTCGTTGTCGTATGCTACGGAGCCGCCCATGCCGGTCTGGTAGATACCGCCGACGAGGTTGATGAGAGCCTCGCTCTGGGAAAGGTTGGTGAGGAGGACGGTAATCTCTACGTCGCTGCCCTTGAGCTGGACGTCGCGGAGCTGCAGACGGAGGTCTTTGCTCGGAGTGGTAATCGTCGTCTGGGCAAATGCTGCGACACACAGGAGCAGCGAAACAAGTATGACGCTAATTCTCTTCATTTTGAGTACAATTCACAATAACCTCACAAAGTTACGGACTTTGTTTCAGAAAAACAATAATTTTTGTCGGTATCGGAAAAATGGCTACCTTTGCGTCGAGTTTGCGTAAAAAAGCGCAGGCAAGTGTAACAGGCACCACTTAAAAAACTGCACGGATGAAAGAAAAATTCTCGCTCGCATTTCTGCTCATGGCAGTGTTCTTCACTGTCTGTCTTATTGCATCCAACCTATTTGCTACCAAGGTGATATCGTTCTGGGGAATCAACCTTCCCGGGGCCGTTATCGTCTTCCCCGTATCCTACATCCTTAACGATTGCCTTACGGAAGTCTGGGGATACCGCAAGGCCCGTCTCGTCATCTGGATCGCATTCGCCATGAACCTCTTCGTCGTCCTCGTCGGGCAGCTTGTCGTATGGCTGCCTGCGGCTCCTTTCTGGGAGGGCGGCGAGCACTTCAACTACATGTTCAACATGGCCCCCAGGGTGGCCTTCGCTTCGCTCCTTGCATTCCTCGCAGGATCCAATCTCAATGCGCTGGTACTCAGCAAGATGAAGGTGGCCAGCGGCGGCTCCGGATTCGGTTGGCGCGCAGTGTTGTCGTCGGTGGTCGGGGAACTGGCGGATTCGCTCATTTTCATTCCTATAGCCTTTATCGGAACTCCTGTCAAGGCCCTTGCGGCCATGCTGGCAGCCCAGGTGTCCTTCAAGGTTTGCTACGAGATTCTGGTCCTCCCACTTACCTCTTGGGTGGTGCGCAGGACAAAGGTCTCAGAGGGTACTGACACCTTCGACCGGGATATTTCTTATAATCCTTTCAAAATCGCAGACATTTAATGGAATCACGCAAAGAGGAAGGCCTGCGGCAGCTCGGCCGGCCGACCGAATACCACAAAACCTATAATCCTTCGGTCCTCGAGGCATTCGAGAACCGCCATCAGGACCATGATTACTGGGTGCGTTTCAACTGCCCCGAGTTCACTAGCCTGTGCCCCATCACCGGACAGCCCGATTTCGCGGAAATCCGCATCAGCTACATTCCCGATGCCCGTATGGTGGAGAGCAAGAGCCTCAAGCTTTATCTTTTCAGTTTCCGCGACGAGGGCGCCTTCCATGAGGATTGCGTCAACATCATTCTGAAGGACCTCGTCAAGCTCATGGATCCCAAGTACATAGAGGTCACCGGCTACTTCACGCCCCGCGGTGGCATCAGCATTTATCCTTATACCAACTACGGCCGTCCCGGGACCAGGTACGAAGAGCTTGCCCGCAGGCGCCTTGAAACCAGAGAGTAATGAAAACGCTTCGCATCCCCCTCCTGCAGAACCTTGAAGAGCAGGACATAGACACCGCCGTCGAACTTGGCGGAGAAACATTCAGGGTGGATTGCGTCAATTGGCCTGACGCTTATCCCTACGCGCCCCTCTGCGCCGGACGCATCGCCCGCACGGAAGACTCCCTTGTGGTGGATTTCCGTGTCAGCGGCCTGGATCTTCGCGTGCAGAACCTCGCAGACTGCGGCCGCAGCTGGGAAGACAGCTGCTGCGAGTTCTTCCTTCAGGTCCCGGGAGCATCCGGCTATTTCAACTTCGAATCCAACCCGGCCGGCCGCCTCACCGCCGCCTTCGGCCCCGACAGGCATGAGCGCAAGGCCCTTTCGGCGGAAGACCTTGGCAAGATAGTCCGGATTACCTCGGTTGAAGGGCTCCCGGCAGTTAATGAGCCTCTGGATTACGCCGGCGGACTCTGGAACTGGCGCGTGATGCTGGTCATCCCCTTCGAGGTAATCGGCCTTGACGGCGACGCGCTTCCTGAGAGTATCCGCGGCAACTTCTACAAATGCGGCGACCTTACCGCACATCCCCATTTCGTCTCCTGGTCGCCCATCGGGACCCCCGGCCCCGATTTCCACTGCCCTGAGTACTTTGGGGAGCTGAAGATTTGAGTTATTTCCGGCTTATATTCCGCTGAAAAAGGGTAACCTACCTCGGAAAACCTTTGGCCGCCCATGGCCATGAATGGGAGGGACCCACGCAGTGGGAGGGACGGAGCGTAGCGGAGGGTTTTCCGGGGTAGGTTACCCTTTTTCAGCGGAATAGACGCGCTATTTCTTCTTGGCTGCGAGCGGTGCCCAGACGCAGGCGCTGAGAACGGCGCCGACGAGAGGGGCGCAGATGAATACCCAGAGGTCTTTGAGGGCCTGTCCGCCGGCGAAGATGGCGGGGCCGATGGAGCGGGCGGGGTTGACGGAAGTGCCGGTGAGGTTGATGCACACGAGGTGAACCAGAATCAGCGACAGACCGATGGCGAGACCGGCGAGATTGCCGGCTCCGACCTTGCCGTCAGTAGTGCCGAGCACCACGAGGACGAAGATGAAAGTAGCGATGACCTCTACGAGGAAAGCACCCCAGGGACCGCCTGCGTTGGCCACTCCGTTGGTGCCCAGGCCGCCGGTGAGGTCGGGAGCGGAGACGACGTTTACAAGGGCGAAGAGCAGGGCGCCGGCTGCGATACCGCCGACAATCTGGCCGATCCAGTAGCCGAGAGCGTCTTTCCAGCTCATGCGGCCGGAGAGTGCAACTGCGAGTGTGATGGCGGGGTTGATGTGGCAGCCGCTGATGCCGCCGATGGTGTAAGCCATGGCGACTACCGCGAGACCGAAGGCGATGGCTGTACCGACTACGCCTGCAGGAGTGTTGCAACCGAGGAACATCGCCGTTCCGCAGCCGAGAAGAGTCAGCACGAATGTGCCGATGCATTCAGCGAAATACTTTTTCATAAGCGATAGAAATTGGTTATTTGACCCAAAAATAAGAAAAATCCGTCAGAATTGCCAACGCAGGCAAAAAGTTCGTACCTTTGCCCGGAAATGGAATACGAACAGATACTTATACGAATCTCCGGCAAGGACCGCTCCGGCCTTACCGCAGACATAATGGCCATTCTGGCCCGTTACGACGCCCAGGTGCTGGACATAGGCCAGGCCGATATCCACAGTTCCCTCACCATGGGCATACTCATCCGCATCGACGCCGCATCTTCCGGCTCCGTGATGAAGGAACTGCTCTTCAAGGCCACCGAACTCGGAGTCACCATAGGTTTCGCCCCGGTTACGGACGACGAGTATGAAGAATGGGTGGGCCGACAGGGAAAGAACCGATACATCCTCACCATTCTGGGCCGCAGCATAGGGGCCACCCAGATCGAGGCCGCTGCGAAGGTAGTCGCCGAGCATGGGCTCAATATCGACAACATACGCCGCCTCACCGGCCGCATGAGCCTGCGCAATCCCGTGCAGAACGTCCGTTCCTGCGTGGAATTCTCCGTCCGCGGCAACCTCACCGACCGCGGCGTCCTCCAGTCGCAGCTCATGCGCCTGTCCCCGGAAATGGGGTTCGATTTCTCTTTCCAGCGGGACGATATGTACCGCCGCATGAGGCGCCTCATCTGCTTCGATATGGACTCCACCCTCATTCAGGCCGAGTGCATCGACGAACTGGCGGCACGCCATGGAGTAGGGGAGCAGGTGGCAGCCATAACAGCCGCCGCCATGCGCGGGGAGATAGATTTCCGCGAAAGCTTCACTCGCCGCGTGGCCCTTCTCAAGGGGCTTGACGTGAGCGTGATGCAGGACATCGCCGAGCATCTCCCCATTACCGAGGGCGTAGAGCGCCTCATGTCCGTTCTCAAGACCTGCGGTTACAAAATCGCCATCCTCTCCGGCGGATTCACCTTCTTCGGCGAATACCTCCAGAAGCGATTCGGAATCGATTATGTCTATGCGAACGAGCTTGAAGTCGGCGAGGACGGGCGCCTCACGGGTCGCTACGTCGGCGATGTCGTCGACGGCCAGCGCAAGGCGGACCTCCTGCGCCTAATCGCCCAGATGGAAAAGGTCAACCTGGCCCAGACCATCGCAGTGGGCGACGGCGCCAACGACCTCCCTATGCTCTCCACCGCCGGTCTCGGCATAGCCTTCCACGCCAAGCCCCGCGTCGTAGCCAACGCCAGGCAGTCCATCAACACCATCGGCATCGACGGCGTCCTCTACTTCCTCGGCTTCAAAGACACCTACCTCGGCGAACTCGGAAAGCTAAGCTGATTCAACTTACCCCGTCTTCGCGGACTCCATTCCAGCAGGAAGAGGTTCGCTAAACTTCCGCTTCGCTCCATCCCTCCCACTGCGCTCCGCTTGTGGGCCCCTCCCGTTCATGTG
>JAFZZW010000039.1 GCA_017615615.1 Bacteroidales bacterium | reverse complement strand
TTTTCTGTATGACCGCCTGGTGGAACGTCTATCCTTCCAAGAACAAGCAGGATATGATCTGGGCCGACATGACCTGGGTTTACATCGTCATCTACGATATCTGGAACTTCGCTTACACCTACAACTGCCTGCCTACCCACAGCTGGTATTGCGGTGTCGCCCTGCTTCTCGCCCCTACCGTGGCCGCCCTTCTGTGGAACCGCGGCGGCTGGATCCAGAACCGCGCCAACACCCTCGCCATCTGGTGCATGTTCGCCCAGGTGTTCCCTCTGTTCCAGGAAACCTTCAAGGACGGCCGCCAGTGGACAAGCTGGGCAACCCTGCCTGTGCTTTATCCCGAGGGCGTAGCTACCGTCGAGAAGCTTTATGCCGCCGGCGGACAGGCCGCAGTCGACGGCGTGGTGGGTACTACGGTAGATCCTTCCGTGGTTGCCGCCAATCCTACCATGATGGTCATTATCAGCGCCCTGGCACTCGTGACCAATATCATTGCACTGTGCTACATCGTCGCCCAGTCCAGGAAGCGTCACATCAACCCTTACAAGGAGGATGTCTTCGTGGGCCAGAAGTACTACATCGACTCCATGGCCCGCGCCGACGTCAGCTAGTGACTTTCAGCACCTTACGTTTCGACCTCTGGGAAATACTCCCAGAGGTTTTTTCGTAACTCTCTGATTGTCAGTGCTTCGGCTGAAGTTGCAGAATGCGGCGGCAGATAGTTTCGGCTTCTGCGAGCGTTTCTATCTTGCCTACGTCGACAAGGGTAAGGTCCTCCGCGGCGACTCCGTATATGGGGTGGCTGGCGCAGGCCCGGAGGTAGAAGTCCATGATGGGGAAGCGCTCCGGCATTCCCATGGAGTCGAAGGCCCCGAATATGGCAGGGGAGATGTTGTGGATGCCGGCGAAGGCGTAACGGCGGCATCCGGAAGGGTCAAGCCCCGTATAAGGGGAGCGCACCTCGCCGGTTGACGTGTCTGTCCAACCCACAAGGCGCATGTCGTCGCTGAAGAGGAGGTAGCGTCTGGTCTGCCGCTCGCTTACGAGAAGCGTGGCGAGGGCGCCCGGTGGCGTCTGGGCGCGGAAACATTGAAGGTCGAGGTTGGAAACAATGTCGACGTTGTGTACCAGAAACGGACCGTCGCAGGGCAGCAGAAGAGGCGCCGCGTGCCTTATGCCGCCGCCGGTTTCCAGAAGTGCCGAGGATTCGTCGGAAATGCTGATGCGGACGCCGAATCCGTGGGAGGAGAGGTAATCGCGTATCTGCTGCGGGAAATGGTGCACATTGACGACAATCTCGTCGTACCCGGCATCGCGCAGCCTGGACAGCACGTGATACAGAAGGGGCTGGCCGCAGACGGGGACGAGTGCCTTGGGCATAGAGTCCGTAATGGGGCGCAGACGCGTCCCGAGGCCGGCGGCGAATACCATTGCCTTCATGCTACAGCATTTTTTCGGTGTTCAGTTCCCTGTGGGTGACGAGCACCTTGACGTCGTACTTCTGTGCGAGGTGGCGGGCCAGATGCTCTGCGCAATAGACGGAACGGTGCTGCCCTCCGGTGCAGCCGAAACACACCTGCAGGTGGGTGAACTTGCGTTCCATGAAGCGGCGCACATGGGCGTCGACCAGTTTGTACACGCTGTCCAGGAAGACGGTGACCTCGCCGTCGTCCTCGAGGAACCGGATGACTTCCGGGTCGTTGCCGTTGAACTGGCGGTAGTGCTCGTATTTGCCCGGATTGTTGATGGAACGGCAGTCGAATACGTATCCTCCTCCGTTGCCGGTGTTGTCGGCCGGGATGCCCTTCTTGTATGCGAAACTGTAGATCCGGACCTCGAGCCGCTTGTCTTCCGGAGCCTCGTTGAACTGTGGCATCTCCGTCAGCTGCCGCAGGATGGAATCCAGATACGGATATGAGCTGAACGGGGTCTGGAGCAGGGTGCGGAGGTTGCTCATGGCGTACGGTACGCTCGCGATGAAGTGGGGCTTTTTCTCGAAGTAGCCACGGAAACCGTAGGCACCGAGGACCTGGAGCGTCCGGAACAGCACGAACAGGCGGAGACGCCCGCGGAAATGCTCTTCATCGACCTGTTTGTAGCTCCGCAGGGCACGCAGGTATGTGCGTATGAGTTCTTGCTTGAGGTCGTCCGGGAAACGGGAGCGCGCCTGCCATATGAAGGATGCCACGTCGTAATATATGGGACCGCGGCGGCCGCCCTGGAAATCGATTATCCAGCTCTTGCCGTCCTTCACCATAACGTTGCGTGCCTGGAAGTCGCGGTGCATGAAGGTGTTGTCGTCTTCCTGGAGAAGGTCTGACTTGAGGGCCTCGAAGTCGTCCTGGAGCAGCACCTCGTTGAATTCCAGGCCGGTGGCCTTGAGGAAGCAGTATTTGAAGTAGTTGAGGTCGAAATCGACCATACGGGAGTCGAATCCTCCCTGCGGATAGCAGTCGTTCCAGTCGAGGCCGTCGGCGCCCTGGAACTGGAGCTTGGGAAGCTGCTCGATGGCGTCGCACAGGAGGCCGGTTTCGTAGGGGCTGTAGACGCCGCTGTCGCGCCCCTGGCTGACGAGGTCGAACAGCATGTCGTCGCCCAGGTCTTCCTGCAGGTAAGCGAATCCATCTTCGCTGACGGCAAGCACCGCGGGGACGCGTATGCCTTTGCTGCGGAAATGGGCGGAGAAGCTGATGAAAGCACGGTTCTCTTCCAGGCAGGTGCCCAGCACGCCCATCAGGGATACATTCTCCGCACTCAGCCGGAAATACCTGCGGTGACTTCCTGAGGAGGGGAGCTCCCTGGTGGATTCAAGCTCTCTTCCGGTGTGCTTTTCAAAGAGTTCCTTTAGTCTGGTGTCGTTCATTGCGGTGGTAAAGAAAAAGAGATGCAAGCGCCTGCATCTCTTCTTCTGAATGGTGGCTGAATCAGTCTTTGACGGTGTTCAGGGCCTCGCGGACCTTGGCCTCGATTTCATCGCAGAGCTCGGGGTTGTCCTTGAGGAGCTGCTTTACGCTGGACAGACCCTGGGCGAGTTTTTCGCCGTTGTAGGAGAACCAGGAGCCGCTCTTGTGGATGATGTCGAACTCGATGGCGAGGTCGGCGATCTCCGCGACGTGGCTGATGCCTTCTCCGTAAACGATGTCGAACTCGGCCTTCTTGAAGGGCGGGGCCATCTTGTTCTTGACGACCTTGACGCGGGTGCGGTTGCCGGTGGCCTCGTCACCGTCCTTGAGCTGGGTGGTGCGGCGGACGTCGATTCGTACGGAGGCGTAGAACTTGAGGGCGTTGCCGCCGGTAGTGGTTTCCGGGTTGCCGAACATGATGCCGATCTTTTCGCGCAGCTGGTTGATGAAGATGCAGCAGGTGTTGGTCTTGGCGATGTTGGCGGTGAGCTTGCGGAGCGCCTGGCTCATGAGGCGGGCCTGGAGGCCGACCTTGTTGTCGCCCATTTCGCCTTCGATTTCCGCCTTGGGGGTGAGGGCTGCGACGGAGTCGATGACAACGATGTCCACTGCGCCGCTGCGGATGAGGTTGTCTGCGATTTCAAGTGCCTGCTCGCCGTTGTCGGGCTGGCTGATAAGAAGGGTTTCGAGATTGACTCCAAGCGCCTGGGCATAGGTGCGGTCGAAGGCGTGTTCGGCGTCGATCATGGCTGCGATGCCGCCGGTCTTCTGGGCCTCTGCGATGGCATGGATGGCAAGGGTGGTCTTGCCGCTGGACTCGGGGCCGTAAATCTCGATGATGCGGCCGCGGGGGTAACCACCGATGCCGAGTGCGTGGTCGAGCGCAACGGATCCGCTCGGTATCACCTGGACATCCCATTGTGGCTGATCTCCCAGCTTCATAATCGTGCCCTTTCCGAAATCTTTCTCGATCTTGTCGATAGTGGCCTGCAATGCCTTGAGTTTTGCGGCATTGATGTCTGAGGCCTGCGTTTCAATTTCTTTAGCCATAACGTGTGGTTTTAAATTATCCTTACAAATATACGAGAAAATTCGTTATTTTTGTAAGGTGAAAACGAAGTTGATCGGAAAAAATTCGGAACAGCTTGCCGCCATTGCCGCAGACTGCGGTCTCAGGCCGTTCGTGGGCCGTCAGATCGCAGAGTGGCTCTATGTAAAAAGGGTCGGTTCCTGGGACCGCATGACCAACATCTCCAAGGATTCCAAGGCCCGTCTGCAGGAATCCTGCGAGCTCGGAACCTCCGGGCCCGCCGGTTCTGCTGTCTCTTCCGACGGTACAGTCAAGTACCTTTTCACCGTAGGGGAACACAATGCCGTGGAGGCCGTCATGATCCCGGACGAAGACCGTAAAACCCTTTGCGTCAGTTCCCAGGCCGGCTGCCGTATGGGCTGCAGGTTCTGCATGACCGGCCGCCAGGGCTGGCACGGCAACCTGGACGCCGGCGACATCCTCAACCAGTTCGTCAGCATCCCCGGATCGCAGGAACTCACCAACGCCGTTTTCATGGGGATGGGGGAGCCTCTGGACAATTACGAGGCTGTTTCCCAGGCTATTGACATCCTCACGTCCGACAAGGGCTTCGGCTGGAGCCCCAAGCGCATAACGCTCAGCACCATCGGCGTGCTGCCGGTGCTGGAGCGCTTCCTGGACGGCCAGCGCTGCCATCTTGCCGTGAGCCTCCACAATCCTTTTCCGGACGAGCGCCTCGGGATGATGCCCGTCCAGAAGGCCTGGCCGCTTGAAGACATTGTCGCCCTGCTGCGCCGGTACGATTTCTCCGGCCAGCGCAGGGTGAGTTTCGAATACACCATGTTCTCCGGCTGGAACGACACCAAGCGCCACGCCGACGCCCTCGTCCGCCTCCTTTCGGGCCTGGAATGCAGGGTGAACCTGATCCGTTTCCACAAGATTCCGGACTTTCCTTACGACTGTGCCCCTGCGGTAAGGATGGAAGAATTCAGGGACAGACTTACCAAACACGGAGTAGTATGTACGATAAGAGCCTCCAGAGGAGAAGATATACTTGCCGCCTGCGGAATGCTTGCCGGGCAGCGCTCATAGCCGCCGCGGCGTTGATGCTGTGGCTGCCGGCTGCAGCCCAGACGCATGCCAACGGCCTTGCGGTCGAGAGCACCGACCCGGAAGAAGACGCCGCGGCAATCGCCGCCATGCGCGCTTATATGGACCGTATCCACATGGAGCAGAAGCGCCCCACCGTCGGCCTTGTCCTCAGCGGCGGCGGAGCCAAGGGCGCCGCACATGTCGGCGTGCTCAAGTACCTTAAGGAGAAAGAGATTCCCGTAGACGCCATATTCGGCACCAGCATGGGCGGCCTCATCGGCGGCATGGCGGCGCTGGGCTATGAGCCTGAGTATATGGATTCCCTGCTGCGCGCCCAGGACTGGGGCGTCATGCTCACGGACAGGATAGACCGTTCCTATTATACGTACAAGCAGAAGCTGTACCGGGAAACCTACCTGCTGTCGGTTCCGTTCATGTACGCTGACAAGGACTTCCAGGCCCGCATAGACGAACAGGTACGATATGGCAACGAATCCGACAATACCCGCTTCGGAAGGAACACGTTCATGAATTCGCTGCCTTCCGGATATGTTTACGGTTTCAACGTCAACAACCTGCTCTCCAGCCTGGCCGTGGGTTACGAAGACAACATGTCTTTCTCCGAACTGCCAATCCCGTTCTTCTGCGTTGCGGCCGACATGGTTACCGTCAAGGCCAAGAACTGGTCCAACGGTTCGCTCAAGACCGCCATGCGCTCAACCATGAGCATACCTGGCATGTTCAAGCCCGTGCGCACGGGGGGCATGGTGCTGGTGGACGGAGGCGTCCGCAACAATTTCCCGGTCGACCTTGCCAAGGCCATGGGCTGCGACATAATAATCGGCGTAAGCCTGTCCGACAAGGACCTTACCTATTCCCAGGTCAACAACCTGCTGGATATAGTCAACCGTTTCATCACGATGCTCGGAAGCGAATCCATGGCACAGAACAGGAATGCGCCCGACGTCTTCATCAAGCCCGAGCTCGACGGCTACGGCATGCTCAGTTTCACCCCGGCCGCCATCGATACCCTGATTCACCGCGGATATGTCGCCGCCCGGGCGCGCGAGGAGGCACTGGACGGTGTGAAGAGCCTTATGCCCGACGCCACGCCGTCGCTCAACGCCCCTCCGGCAAGGGATATCAGCCGGCACCCCGTCCGGATTTACGCCGTCGAATTCCACGGCCTTACGAATTCCGAATCCCGCTACATGCACCGCCGCATCAAGTTCAAGGCCGGTTCTTATGTCAACAAGCAGGAAATGGACCGGATGATGTCCGTCATCGAGGCCACCGGCTGCTTCTCCACCGTTACATACAGCATACTCGGCACGGAAGAACCATACAAACTGGTGTTCGACTGCGTCAAGGGGCCGATGCACCAGTTCGGCCTGGGCTTCCGGTTCGATACGGAAGAATGGGCGGCATTCATATTCAACGTCGGATTCAACGCCCACAAGCTGAGCGGGCTCAAACTGGATCTTGACGCAGAGCTCGGACGCACCCAGACGTTCAGTGCCCGTGCGGCACTTGACGTCAGCTGGCTCCCTACCGTCAACCTGGACGTCTCGGCAAGAAACGTCTCGGCGTCGATGTACCCCAACCTTGTCGGCGGCACCGAAGAATTCCGCTGGGGAGGCGTGTTCTCGCGCCTTTACCTCTCCAACCTGAGATGGAAACAGGTGGACTTCAACCTGGGAGCGCAGTACCGCTTATACGCGCTGTCGCCTATGAGCAAGTACGGATTCGACATGTACGAGCAGCATCCGGAACAGACCAGGGGAGGATTCCTCGGTTTCTTCGGCAACGGTACGCTCTATACGATGGACCGCTCTTTCTACCCCTCCAAGGGCGTGAAGCTCACGTTCGGGGCCGACTACGACTTCCGCAAGAGCGGAGCGGGGGAGTTCGTCCCGCTGCTGACGGGTTATCTCAGCTTCAACAGCGTCCTGCCAGCCGGTGAACATTTCGCCTTCCTCCCGGAACTGCACGCCCGCATGATAGTCGAGAACGACTTCACTCTCGCCGATTACGACGAGTCCAACCCCAAGTTTTCCATAGCCCACAAGAATTATGTAGGCGGCGTGATTCCCGGCCGTTACATGGACGGCCAGATCCCTTTCATCGGCCTGGGCAATGTGTATCAGGCGGCTCCGCTGGTCGGAGTGGCGCAGCTGGGCCTCAGGGCCCAGGCGGGCAATTTCTATATCACCGCCACCGGAGGCTATTTCAAGAACTGGTTCAGCTCCGACGAGATAATCGATCTGGACGACCTCGGGAAGACGTTGCTCCCCGACTTGTGGGGCGCAGGGCTCGAGTTTGCATACGTCACACCGCTGGGGCCTTTGAAACTGCTCGGGAACTGGTCTCCCAGGACAGGCAGGTTCTTCCAGGATGCCGGACTTTACATTTCCCTTGGATTCGATTTCTGATATGGACGCGGAACAGAAGAAGGTCCTGGACAGGCTCCAGTCGCAGTGCTCCAGACGCGAGTACTGCACCTCCGACATCCGCCGCAAGGCGCTTGCGGCCCTCGGAGGAGATGCCGCCCGTGCCGGAGAGGTGGTGGAAAGCCTGCTGTCCGACCGCTTCGTCAGCGACCTCCGTTATGCAGCCGCCTTCGCCCGTGACAAAGCCCATCTGGGCGGCTGGGGCCCGGTGAAGATCCGCTACGCGCTGTCCGGGAAGGGGATATCCCAGTCCGATATAGCCGCTGCCCTCCAGGAAATTGAACCCGATGCCGCGTCGGGCCGTCTGGAGAAGCTCATGGCCGCCAAGGCCAAAGCCCTCGAGGGCGACCCGCAGGCCCGTTTGAAACTGATAAGATTCGCCCTCTCAAGGGGATATGAATACGACGAAATCAAACCGTACCTATGAGCGAGCGGCCAGTCATATATCTGTACACCGACGGCTCCGCGAGCGGCAATCCCGGCCCCGGAGGCTGGGGCGCCGTGCTCAAGTGCGCCGGACTTCGCAAGGAGCTCAGCGGCGGCTTTTCCATGACCACCAACAACCGCATGGAACTGCTTGCCGTTATAAAGGGCCTGGAGGCCATCAGGTGGCCGGGGGCCGAGGTTGAGGTCTGGAGCGATTCCCAGTACGTCGTGAATACGATTACCCAGGGCTGGAAGCGCAAGAAGAATCATGACCTGTGGGCCCGCTACGATGCCGTGGCCGCCGGATTCAAGCTGACGTTCCATTGGCTCAAGGGACACGCAGGCCATCCGGAAAACGAGCGTTGCGACGCACTCGCCGTAGAAGCCGGCCTTCACCCCGACCTCCCGCGGGACGAGGGCTACAGTCAAGTCGAAGAAACCAAACTTTTCTGATATATATGCAAAAGAGAAAACCAATTGTAGGCATCACCCAGGGTGATTCCAACGGCATAGGTTACGAGGTCATCATCAAGGCCCTTTCGGACAACCGTATCCTGGACTTCTTCACTCCCGTCGTATACGGATCCTCCAAGCTGTTCGGGTTCTACCGCAAAACCATAGCGGAAATCGAACAGCTGGAAACCAACGTCATCACCGACGCCGGCGAGGCCAAGCCCAAGAGGATCAACGTTCTCAACTGCCTGCCGGACAGCGTTTACGCCGACCCGGGCAGTCCCACCCCCGACTCCGCCCGCGAAGCGATCGCCGCCCTGGACCGTGCCGTACAGGACATAAAGGCCGGCCTGATAGACACCCTGGTGACGGGTCCCATCAACAAGAAGGCGATGTCCGGCCAGGGATTCGGCTTCCCGGGACATACCGAGTATCTCCAGAACCAGTTCGGGGTAAGCGACGTCGCGATGCTCATGACCAGCCACAGGCTGCGCCTCGGCGTGGTTACCGGCCACATACCCCTGAAGGACGTTCCCGGCTCGATTTCAAAGGATAAGATTATCAGCAAACTGCATCTGCTGACCAGGTCCCTGCAGGAGGATTTCTGCATCGACAAGCCCCGTATCGCCGTGCTCAGCCTCAATCCCCACAGCGGGGACGGCGGCCTGCTTGGCACCGAGGAGCAGGACATCATAATCCCTGCCATAGCGGAGGCCGCCGCCCAGGGACTGGATGTTTTCGGACCTTTCTCTCCCGACGGATTCTTCGGCCTGGGCCACTACGAGCGCTTCGACGCCACCCTCGCCATGTACCACGACCAGGGCCTCGCTCCTTTCAAGGCCCTCTCGTTCGAGGACGGAGTCAATTATACCGCCGGCCTGCCTGTAGTGCGTACGTCCCCGGACCACGGTACCGCCTATGATATGGCGGGAAAGGACGAGGCTGACGCCCAGTCCATGCGTTCCGCCATTTTCACGTCGATAGACATTCTCAATGCCCGTGCGGCCTACGCCTCCCTTCAGGAAGGAAAGATGCCGGACCGCCGGCCGGAAGATTCCGGCCACCGCGAGCGTGCGGGACGCCCCCAGATTGCCTGATGGCAAGAAAGGTAATTCTGTGTGTATTGATGTGCCTGTGCCTATGCGGCGGCGCACGGGCGCAGTATGCCCGGGATACCCTTGACCGGCAATCATTCCGCCCTGCTCAGCTCATAGCGCCTGCGCTCCTGGCGGGAGCCGGCCTGTCCATCCATTTCCTGGGTCACGATGCAGTCGAGGTCCCCATACGCACATTCGTACAGGACAATGTCCGCAAGGGGGTGCCGGCGAGTGAGGTAACGGGATATGTGCGCTGGGTTCCCGGGGCCATGCACCTGAGCCTCGGCCTTCTGGGTGTCCCGTCGCGCCACGCTTTCGTGGACAGGTCCATAGAAGACGTCATCTCTTTCGGATTCTGCCTCGGCGGCGGGTATCTGCTCAAAAAAGCGTTTCACGGCGAGCGGCCTGGAGGCGGGGAATTCGATTCTTTCCCGTCCGGACACTGCATGATTGCTTTTACCGGAGCGGAACTGATGCGCATGGATTACGGATGGGCTTGGGGAGGCGGTGCCTATGCGCTCGCTGCAGTAATAGGAGGGGAACGCCTGCTCGTAGACCGTCACTGGCTGGGCGACGTGCTTGCCGGAGCGGGGTTCGGCATCCTGTCGGCCCATGTGGGCGGGTGGCTTCTGGATCCCGTCAAATCCCTGTTCGGCATACCGGACGTCGGATGGGACGGATTGTCCGGCCGCAGGACCGCAGTCGCTTTCCATGCGTCAGCCGACCCTCTCAGCGGAACGCCGCTGGCAGGGGTGTCCGTTTCTTTCTGAAAAGAGACCGAAATTCTTCTTTCGGGTTGTTATTCTGCGGAAAAATGGCTACATTTGCACGATTATAGCGCTTTATAGTTTATGAAGAAGTTTTTTCTTGCAGCATTAGCGGCGGCGGCACTCGTCTCTTCGTGCTCCGCACCAGAAAAGGTCGTCTATTTCCAGGATACCTCAGACAAGGAGATAGCCACCGACATACAGCCCATGCAGATCCGTCTGCGCCCTGAGGATAAGATCAGCATAATCGTCAACTGCCCTAGCGTAGAGCTGATGAACCAGTTCAATCTTCCGTACGTGACCCGCCACATCGGCTCCCAGACGGAAACCTACGGCGCCACCAATACCGGCATAAGCGGTTACATAATCGACTCCGAGGGCAATATCGACTTCCCCGTGCTCGGCAAGATGCATGTCGCAGGCCTTACCCGTCCCGAGGTTGAAGACCTCATCAAGAACGAGCTCCAGAACCGCGACCTCGTAAAAGGCCCCGTCGTCACCGTGGACTATATGAACCTCTACGTCTCCATCATGGGAGATGTCACCAGGCCGGGCCGCTACGCCATTTCCCGCGACCATTTCACCGTTCTCGACGCCCTCGCCATGGCCGGGGACCTTACAATTACCGGCCGCCGCGACAACATCCGCGTCATCCGTGAAGAGAACGGCATCCAGAAGACTTATCTCCTAGATATCCGTTCCGCCGGAGACCTCAGCAAGTCGCCGGCCTACTATCTCGCCCAGAACGACATCATCTACGTCGAACCCAACGCCATGAAGACCCGCCAGTCCACGGCTGCAGGCAACACCCTGCTCACCCCTTCCTTCTGGATCAGCGTAGCCTCCCTTGCAGCCACTGTCGTATCGACCATCACAGTTGTCGCGATGCGCCTCCAAACCAACTAGAATTATGGCAGAAAACATAAACAATACAGAAACTTTCAACATCCGTGAATTCCTCGGACGTTGCCTTTCCAAGTGGTACTGGTTCGTGCTTTCCCTGGTGATCTGCCTCGGAGCCGCCGCTTACTACATCGTCAAGACACCCAAGATTTATACCCGTTCGGCCACCGTCCTCATCAAGGAAACCGGCCTCCGCCGTACCAGCGAGCTGGAAAGCGTCCTTACCGCCGGCGGCATGACCCAGCAGAGCTCCAAGCTCGCGAACGAAATAATCGCGATGCAGTCGCCCGACCTCATGAAGGAAGTCGTCAAGCGCATGGGCCTGGATTATGAATACCAGGTAGCCGGCCGTGCCCGCAAGCATGTCGCATACGGCGCGTCCCTTCCCATCAAGGCCTCCTTCCTCGATCCCACCGGCGCCGCTTCCTTCGACGTAACCCCCGTGGGCGGCGAGTCTTTCAAGATTCGCATGAACATCCCCGACTCCCGTGACGTCCAGTCCTATGCAGGAGCCTTCGGCGATACCATCGCCACCCTTCACGGCCCGCTCGTTATTTCCCGCGCCGAGGGGACTACGGTGCCTTTCGACCAGACAGTCTATGTCACCCACACCAGCATCCAGGCGGCGACCAACTCCTACAACAGACGTCTCGACACTTCCGCGCTGAATTCCAAGAACTTCGCAGACGTCCTCCAGCTCACGTTCACGGACCAGAGCCCCCGCAGGGCCGAGGACGTCCTCAACATGCTCATCAACGTCTACAACGAGAACTGGGTTGACGACCGCAACAAGATGGCCGTCAGCACCAGCCTCTTCATCAACGACCGTCTCGAGGCTATCGAAAAGGAACTCGGCAACGTCGACACCGACATCTCCAACTTCAAGTCCCGCTACGCCATCCCCGACGTAGCTGCCGCTTCCTCGATGTACATGAGCCAGTCCCAGGAGGCGTCCCGCCGGCTCCAGGAGCTTGACAACCAGCTCTATACGGCCCGTTACATCCGCAACAACATGAGCACGACCCAGGACCTCTCCAAGATGCTCCCGTCTCCTGCCAGCCTGAACAACAGCAACCTTGCCAACCAGATCGGCAAATACAACGAGGTCGTGCTCCAGCGCAACAACATCGTCGCCAACTCTTCCGAGCGCAACCCTATTGTCGTCGACATGGACAACAACCTCCGCGCCATGCACGCCACCATCCTGGAGTCCATAGACGACCTTATCAACACCCTGCAGGCCCAGATGGCCAGCTTCCAGAAGGCTGAACAGACCGCCACCGCCCGCCTGTCCGAGAACCCCAAGCAGTCCAAGTACATCCTCGATATCGAGCGTCAGCAGAAGGTCAAGGAGGCCCTGTACCTCTTCCTTCTCCAGAAGCGTGAGGAAAACGAGCTCTCCCAGGCGTTCACCGCCTACAACACCAGGGTCATCACCAATCCTACCGGCCCCTCGTCACCTTCTTCCCCCAACACCCGCAGAATCATCCTAGTAGCCTTCATCATAGGCCTTATGATCCCCGTCGGCATCATCTATCTGATTACCGTCACCGACACCAAGGTCCGCGGAAAGAAAGACATCGAGAACATTACCGCTCCTTTCCTCGGGGAGATTCCGCAGAACGGCAAGAAGAAAGCCGCCCGCAAGAAGTCCAAGGTGCAGAGTTCATTCGTCGTCAAGCACAACAAGCGCGACGCCATCAACGAGGCGTTCCGCGTCTGCCGTACGAACCTTGAATTCGTCACCCGCGGTTCAACGTCCCGCGTCATACTCGTCACGTCCTTCAACCCCGGTTCCGGCAAGACCTTCGTCTCCGCCAACCTCGCTGCGGCACTGTCCATCAAGAACTCCAGGGTTCTCCTCATCGACGGAGACCTCCGTCATGCGTCCCTGTCATCCATGGTCGGCTCGCCCAAGAAGGGCCTCTCCAATTATCTTTCCGGCGAGGACCTGAATATAGAGTCCCTCATCGTGACCCCGGAAGAGTATGAGAACCTTTCTGTCCTGCCTGTAGGAACCATTCCTCCCAACCCCAGCGAACTCGTTGGCAGTTCCAAGTTCGCATCCATGGTGGAGAGCCTCAAGTCCAAATACGATTACGTCATCATAGACTGTCCTCCTCACAACGTGGTCGCCGACACCCAGATCATTTCCGAACTCGCAGACCGTTCCATCTTCATCGTGCGCGCCGGCCTGTTCGACAAGGTGATGCTTTCCGACCTCGAGGAACTCTACCAGAACAACCGCCTGAAGAATATCACCGTCCTTCTCAACGGCACGGAGATGGTATCCGGAAGGAGCGGTTACGGTTACAGGTATGGTTACGGCTACGGTTACCATACTTACGACTACTATTCCCAGAAAGATAAAGCCTAAGAGTCTTGAGTAGATTTGAAAAGCGTTTTGCCCGGCTTGCGGCAAACTATCTCGACGTCCGTCTCGTTCTCGTCATGGACGTCGTGTTGTCTGTGCTGGCCTCGATGCTCGTTCTGCTGCTGACGTATCTGCTGGTACCGGAATTCCTGAGCGGGAACCGCCTGTTCTCCCTCATATGGATACTCAGTTCTTTCGTCAGTTCGGTGGTATTGTTCCTGGCTGTCAAGACTTACACGATAATCATCAGGCACACAACCTTCAAGGATATAGTGCGTTTCGCGCTGGCCCTTGCCGGCAAAGTCGCACTGATGGCCGTGGCCCTGCTTGCGTTCACCATTTCCCATGCCATCGGCAACGTGGTCGTGGTGATGCTGTTCGCGGACCTTCTGGTTTCTCTGCTTCTGCTTGTGGGGGTGCGTCTGTTGATGATAGCCGCATACGACATCTACAAGTCGCATGTCCGCGAGATTCAGAAATGTACCAGGGTGCTGGTTTACGGTACGTCGGAGAAGACCCTTTCCGCCATTACCCGTTTCCGCAACTCTCCCCATTATTCCCTGGTGGGAGTCATCACTCCGGACAGATCCATCGACGGCGTCAAGTTTGCGGACAAGCCTGTCTATGCCTTTGAAAAGTCGGAGGATATCGACCGCCTGGCCCTCAAGCTTTCCTGTTCGGCCATCCTGTTCACCCGCAAGGATGAGGCCCGCCAGGAGAACGAACGCCTGATCCGATTCTGCAACAAGTCCGGCCTCAAGGTCCTCATCCTCCCGGAAGTCGGGGAGCTCGGCGAAGTTTCCTCCAGTATCCGTGAGGTCAAAATTGAAGATCTGCTGGGCCGTGAGGAGATTACCATATCCATGGGAGAAATCCGTTCCGGATTCGCCGGCAAGGTCGTAATGGTGACCGGCGCCGCCGGGTCCATCGGCTCGGAGCTCTGCCGCCTTCTCGCCACCCTTAAGGTCGAGAGGCTTATTCTCTTCGACAACGCCGAAACGCCCATGCACAATCTCCGTCTGGAGCTGGAAGAGAATTACCCGTCCCTGGAGTTCGTGCCTGTGATCGGCGACGTCCGCTCCCTGCCCAGGCTCGATTTCGCATTCCGCCACTATCGTCCCCAGGTCGTTTTCCATGCGGCGGCATACAAGCATGTCCCTCTCATGGAAGAGAACCCTTGCGAGGCCATCATGGTCAATCTTGCCGGCACCCGCCACGTGGCCGACAAGTGCATAGAGTACGATGTGGACAAGATGGTCATGATCTCCACCGACAAGGCGGTCAACCCCACAAATATAATGGGATGCAGCAAGCGTCTGGCGGAGATTTACGTGCAGAGCCTCGGCCTCGCCATCGAGGAGGGCCGCCATCAGGGACGCACCCGCTTTGTCACTACCCGTTTCGGCAACGTGCTGGGTTCCAACGGCTCGGTCATACCCAGGTTCCGCGCCCAGATCGAGAAAGGCGGTCCCGTCACCGTCACGCATCCGGATATCACCCGTTTCTTCATGACCATTCCCGAGGCCTGCCGCCTCGTCATGCAGGCAGCCATAATGGATACCGCCAACAAGATTTGCGTATTCGATATGGGCCAGCCCGTCAAGATCGACACCCTTGCCCGCCGCATGATCGAACTTTCCGGCAAAACGGTGGATGTTGACATCAAGATCGAGTACTCGGGTCTTCGTCCCGGTGAGAAGCTGTATGAGGAAGTCCTCTCCAACGCCGAGAACACCATTCCCACGAACCACGGCCGCATCCGCATCGCCAAGGTCCGCACATACGACTACAAGGATGCCCTCGAGGCGGAAAACCGCCTTGAAGAGTTCGGCAGCAAAGTTGACATCCCTTCAATGGTCAAACTTATGAAGCAGGTCGTTCCAGAGTTCATCTCCAAGAATTCCCGCTTTGCAGAGTTTGACAAATAACAAATCCGGTGAACGCCGCTGGTATGTGGCCAGGGTCGGCAGCTGCCAGGAGAAAAAGGTAGCCGCAGGCCTTGCAGGCAGGGGAGTCGAGCATTACCTTCCGGTACGCCGGGAAGTGCGTCGCTGGAGCGACCGCCGCAAAGTGATCGATGCCCTGGTGCTTCCGCGGTATATCTTTCTGCATTGTACCGATACCGAGCGACTGGAGGTGCTTTCGTCGGATCCGAAGATACGCGGATTCCTGTCGATGGACGGGGTCCCGTCCGTAGTCCGGGATTCAGAGATGGAAGCCTTCCGCCGGATGGTGGAGCAGGGGAGCGGGGTGAGCGTCACAAGCGAGCCGCTTGCTCCCGGAGACAGGGTGAGGGTGCTGGACGGTCCGTTGACCGGACTGGAGTGTGAGCTTGTGAGCGTAGGTGCGGGAAGATGCCTCGCTGTACGTCTGGGACTGCTCGGCACCGCCACGATGGACCTTGACATTCAAACGGTTGAAAAGATATGAACGTACTGGTTACAGGAGCGAACGGCCAGCTTGGCAGCTGGATGAGACTAGCCGCAGCCTCGTCCCGGGACAATTATATCTATACCGACATTGAAGAACTCGATATCACCGACCGCAGTGCAGTTCTGGATTTCGTCGCCGCAAAGGGCATAGACGTAATAGTCAACTGCGCAGCATATACCAATGTGGATGCAGCCGAGGACGCCCCCGAGCTTGCGGAACGCCTCAATTGCGAGGCCGTGGGCAATCTGGCGGAATCCATGGCCGCCCGCGGAGGCCTGCTGGTGCATATCAGTACAGATTACGTGTTCGGCGGAACTGCCGTCAATACACCCATTCCGGAAGACCTGGCTCCCGCCCCCACTGGGGTTTATGGCCGGACCAAGCTCCACGGCGAGCAGGCCATATCCGCCTCCGGCTGCCGTCATATTTTAATCCGTACGTCCTGGCTTTACAGCGAGAGGGGAAAGAATTTCCTCCTGACTATGCTGCGTCTTACCTCTCAGCGGCCGGAGGTGCGTGTGGTCTTCGACCAGGTTGGCACTCCCACCTACGCCCGGGACCTTGCCATGGCATTGTTCGGCATCCTTGAACACCGGCTTTACGAGGGACGCGAGGGGGTGTATCATTATTCCGACGAGGGAGTTTGCAGCTGGTTCGATTTCGCCGCCGCCATCGCGCGCCTGGCGGGTCACGATTCCTGCCGCGTTCTTCCCTGTCACTCTTCGGAGTTCCCGTCCAGGGTGGTCCGTCCCGCGTATTCCGTCCTGGACAAAACAAAGATCAAGGATGCTTTCGGCATCAGTATCCCATACTGGACCGACAGCCTCTCCGAGTGCATATCCAATATTAAAGGCAAATGAAAGGCATAATACTCGCCGGCGGTTCAGGCTCGCGCCTGTATCCCATCACCAAGGGTGTCAGCAAGCAGTTGCTTCCCATTTACGACAAGCCCATGATCTACTACCCCTTGAGCGTGCTTATGCTTGCGGGGATACGGGACATCCTTATCATATCCACGCCTCAGGATCTGCCTGCTTTCCGGCGCCTTCTCGGCGACGGCTCCGACTTCGGCGTCCGCCTCGAATACGCCGGGCAGCCTTCTCCGGACGGCCTTGCACAGGCTTTCATCATCGGCCGGGATTTCATCGGAAACGATTGTGCCGCCCTGATTCTGGGAGACAACATCTTCTATGGCGGTTCCTTCACCCAGATGCTTAAGGAGGCCGTGCGCGCCGCCGAGGAAGACTCCATGGCGACGGTATTCGGCTATTGGGTCAAGGACCCCGAGCGTTACGGCGTGGCCGAATTCGACGCTTCCGGCAAATGCCTGAGCATCGAGGAGAAGCCTGCGGCGCCCAAGTCGAATTACGCCGTCACGGGCCTTTATTTCTATCCAAACAGGGTGGTAGATGTGGCTGCAGGCGTTAAGCCGTCCGCCCGCGGGGAGCTGGAAATCACATCGGTCAATCAGGCTTTCCTTGCCGCCGGACAGCTTCGCGTCCAGAATCTTGGGCGCGGGTTCGCATGGCTCGACACCGGCACTTTCGATTCCCTCAGCGACGCCTGTTCCTTTGTGGAAGTAATCGAGAAGCGCCAGGGGCTCAAGCTTGCCTGCCTGGAAGTGATCGCCTTCGACAAGGGCTGGATAGATGCGGACCGCCTTCGCGCGCTCGCAGCGCCCATGGCCAAGAACGAGTACGGACAATATCTGCTTAAGGCTGCCGACAACAAATGAAACGTTCCATCATCATCACCGGAGGCGCCGGTTTCATCGGTTCCCATGTCGTGCGCCTTTTTGTGGAGAAGTATCCCGACTACCGCATAATATGCCTTGACAGTCTTACTTATGCCGGCAATCTTGCAAACCTGAAGGATCTCGAGGACAAGCCCAATTTCAAGTTCGTCAAGATGGATATCTGCGACTTCGACTCCGTCTATACCCTCATGCAGCTCGAGAAGGTCGACGGCATCATCCATCTCGCCGCCGAAAGCCATGTGGACCGCAGCATAAAGGATCCTTTTACTTTCGCGAAGACCAATGTACTCGGTACGCTGTCCCTGCTGCAGGCGGCCAAGGCAAGCTGGGAGCCCCATCAATACGTCATGCCCGAAAGCGGCGTCGCCTGCCGCTTCCATCATATCAGCACCGACGAGGTCTATGGAGCCCTCGAGCTGACGCGTCCTGACGGCGTTGAGCCTCCTTTCTCCACCAAGGCCTCCAGCGGCAGCCATCACCTCGCTTACGGCGAGGATTTCTTTACTGAGGACCGCAGCTATCAGCCCCACCGCCCGTACAGTGCAGCCAAGGCCAGCAGCGACCACTTCGTCCGCGCCTTCCACGATACTTACGGTCTCCCCGTGGTCGTCACCAATTGTTCCAACAATTACGGTCCCTATCAGTTCCCGGAGAAGCTTATTCCTCTGTTCATCAACAATATACGCCTTCGCAGGCCGCTCCCCGTCTACGGACGCGGCGAGAATGTCCGCGACTGGCTGTACGTTGAGGACCACGCCAGGGCGATAGACCTCGTATTCCATAAGGGAAAGGACGCCGAGACTTATAATATAGGCGGCTTCAACGAGTGGAAGAATATCGACGTCATCAAGCTTCTTATCGCTACCGTCGACCGCCAGCTCGGCCGCCCGGAAGGCGCAGACCTGGACCTCATCACCTTCGTAACCGACCGCGCCGGCCACGACATGCGTTATGCCATCGACAGCCGCAAACTCCAGCGTGAGCTCGGCTGGGAGCCGTCGCTCCAGTTCGAGGAGGGAATAGACCGCACGGTCCGATGGTATCTGTCCAACCAGGACTGGCTGGACAACGTCACCTCCGGCAACTACCAGAGTTATTACGACGAGATGTACGGCAACCGCTGACGCTGTTCTTCGTTCTGCAGGAACAGACCAGCATAACGTTTGCTTCGCTTTATTCCACCTGCCCTCTGTAGCAGGAAGGGACAGAATTGAAGTGTCACGTCGATTTGATGATGCTGGTAAAGCGGAGGCAGGCAGCTGTTTCGGAATCGTAAGCACCCACGCTTGTAGTGGGAGGGGCCCACGGAGTGGGAGGGCGAGCGAAGCGAGGATGGAGAAACAGCTGCCTGCGTGGCGCAGCATCATCAAATCCCCAGCAGCTTCTTGCGGGCCAACAGGCAGTCGCCGAGACAGATGGCTTTGCGGCCGAGGGTGGAGAGGCGGATTTTGGTGTCTGCGGTGACGCGGGACATGGAGAGGCGGTTGACGGCGGTGCGGATGGGAAGCAGCAGGTGCTCGCGGCCGACGATGAGGCGGCCTCCAACGATTACGAGGCCGGGGTTGAAGATGTTTATGACGCCTGCGATGCCGCGCCCCAGCATGGCGCCGACTTCACCTATACATTCTATTGCGAGGACGTCTCCGTCCTGAACTGCCTTGAGGATATCGGACAGTTCGATGTTGCCGGTTTCCCGGAACAACTTCGAGAGGGAAGACCGGCGGCCGTCCTTGAGCTTCTCGGTAATCATGCGGTGAAGGGCCGAGCCGGACGCCCCGGTTTCCAGGCAGCCGACCTTGCCGCAGCGGCACATGATGTCGTTGTCCAGCAGGGGGAAGTGTCCGATTTCGCCGGAGAATCCGGATTTGCCGTAATACAGACGGCCGTCCAGGATCATGCCCATGCCGAGGCCCCAGCTGAGGTTGATGGCGATCATGTTGCGGTCGGCGTCCTTGCCAAGATTCATGTATTCGCCGTATGTGAGCGCCCGGGAGTCGTTCTCTATGCTGACGGGCACGTTCAGTTCCCTTTGGAACAATTCCTTGAGCGGAAGGTCGTCGCTGACGAAGTAGGTGAGGGAATAGCCCTGCTCGGGGTTGACGCGCCCTGACAGGCTGACGCCCACCGACAGGACCTTGATCCATGGGATGCCTGCGGCGACGACCTGGTCCTTGACCATGCGGCACATCTGCCTGAATGAAGCGCCGGACGATTCCAGTACGAACTCAATGTCCTCTATGTATTTGAGCAGGCTGCCCTTGAAGTCGGTAATGGCTATGTGGAAATGGTGTCTTGCGACGTCTATTCCGATGAAGAACCCGGCGTGGGGATCGAGCCCGTAGATGCTGGGTCTGCGGCCTCCGGCGGTGCCGACTTTGCCTTCGTCGAGGAGGAATCCGTCGCTGATGAGCTCGCTTATCAGTTTGGTTATGGTGGGAACGCTGATGCCCAGCGTCTTGCTGAAATAGGAGATGCTGGACTCGTCGTGCTCGATGCAAAGGCGCAGAATCTGGCGCTTTATCTGGGCGTTCTTGTTGGACTCGTTGAGGAAACTGTTGGTCATCGTCGCTGTGTTATTGTGCAAAAGTACCAATAAATTCCTATATTTGTGCTGATTTTGTAAAAAATTTTAAAATGAAGTTGTCCCTTAAGGCAAAACTTACTCTCAGCCTGAGTGCGATAGGCGCTATTTTGCTGGTTTCGGCCACCATTTCGGTGCTGGAATATGCAAAGATGAGCTCCTATGTGTCAGACCTCATTGCCGACGATATAACCAGCCTGAACACCGCCCACAGGCTGTCCGATATCTGCAATAAATACAATCTGGATATCCTTACAGTCATCGGGGACGACTTCTACGCCGAGCTTCCGGAATTTGACCAGCAGTACTTCCTCTCCCATTGCGATTCCCTGCGCACGTCGCTGGAGTCCAATGTGATCCAGCCGCTTACGGATTCAATCGTCTATTCCTGTTCGGCCTACGTGCTTACCTCGCTTGAACTGGAGAATGTGCTCGATTCGTATTTCATAGACTCCCGCAGCTGGTACTTCAACCGTCTCCAGCCCGGTTTTGAAATACTTACCAAGGACATCGACGCCCTGGAAAGGGCCATCTACAGCGACCTTGAGAAGAATTCCCTCACATTCGAGAGGGGCTTCTACCGCAGTATAATACCGGGTATCGTGGCTGTGGGAGTCGGGCTCCTGCTGGTCATCATGCTCCTCATGTTCATGCTGGGATTCTATGTCAATCCCCTGTACAAGATGCTGGACGGCATGGACGCCTACCGTTCCTACGGCAAGCGTTATACCTATACGTTCGACGGAGACGACGAGCTGGTCCGCCTCAACGAAGGCATCGGCGAACTCATAGGCGAGAACGTCACCCTCCGCAAACGCCTCAAAGACCTGAAATCCCGCGAACCCAATGAATTGGAAAGCAATCAGCCGTAACGTAGGGGCCGCCTTGCTGGTGAGCTCCCTGTTCATGCTGATTTCGGTGCTGGTGTCACTTTTCAGCGGCAGGGACAGCGCCCTCGTGGCCTTGTTCATCAGTTTCGTCATCACTTTCCTTGTCGGAGCTTTCCCGTTCATTTTCGTCCGCAGGGCAGGGGAGATAACCCTCAAGGAGGGATACATTACGATAGTGCTGTCCTGGCTGCTGTCCTTTATCTTCGGCATGCTTCCGTATGCCCTGTGGGGCGGCCCGTTCTCCATCCAGAACGCCTGGTTCGAAAGCGTCTCCGGCTTCACCACCACCGGCGCCACCATACTCGACAACGTAGAGGCGCTGCCCAACAGCCTGCTTTTCTGGCGCGCCGCCACGCATTTCATCGGAGGTTTGGGAGTAGTCGTATTCCTGCTTCTCATCATCCCGGATTCCAGCCCCGTCAAGCTCAGGCTCGTGAATATGGAGATCGGCGCCCTGTCAAGGTCGTCATACGGAGGTCCCACCAACAAACGCGTCTATACATTCGCCAGCATATATTTCGGCATTTTCCTGCTTGCCCTGGTGCTGTATCTGCTAGGGGGTATGAAGGTGATAGACGCCCTCTGCCACGCCATGAGCGTCACGGCCACCGGCGGGTTCAGCACGCGAAACGCTTCCATCGGTGCCTTCGACTCCCGCTGGATAGAGGGCTCTACAATGCTGTGTATGTACCTGTCGTCCATACACTTCGGCCTGTTGTACCTGTCCCTCATATCCAAGTCGCTCAAGCCCCTCAACAATCCCATAGTCAAGTATTATACCGCTTCCGTGCTGCTGTTCGCCCTGCTTCTCGGCATCAACCTGAAGGTCCGCGGATACTGCGACGGGTGGGGAAGCTCCCTTTGGAACGGCCTCTTCGAGGTCATGTGCATTTCCACGACCACCGGATTCGCCATAATCGACAACAGCACCTGGCCGGGGCTCATGTGCGCCCTGATCATGATTCCTGCTGCCGTCTGCGCCTGCGCGGGCTCCACTTCCGGCGGTCTCAAGATAGACCGTATCATACTGCTGTTCAAGTCCACCGGCCGTCAGATCAACCGCATCCTCCATCCTTCTTCCGTCAACGAGGTGAGGCTTTCCGGGCGCATCCTCAAGGATGAGGACGTGGCGCCCCAGCTGCTGTATATTGCGCTTTACGTGCTGCTGCTCGCCATTTCGATGACCCTGTGTCTGGGCCTCGGCGTAGGCTGGCAGAATTCACTCGCTGCATCCATCACCAGCATCAGCAACGTCGGTCCCGCCCTCGGCGAGATGGGGTCTATGGGCACCTTCAACAGCGCCCCCGAACTCGCCAAACTGGTGTTCAGCCTGGATATGTTCCTGGGCCGTATCGAAATCTATCCCGTCCTTGCCGTTGTGGCGATGATATTCGACCGCCGCAACCGCTGATGGACGCCCAATCCCTCCATAAAGGGTTCCTGAAGCTTCTGGCGATGGAACCCACAGAGTGCCAGGACGCCCTGTTCGACGCCCTGGCGCGCTTCCTTACAACGGACGACGGCGACATATTCGTCATCAACGGATATGCCGGAACAGGCAAAACGACGGCGCTGGCAGCAGTCATAGGCTATCTCAAGCGTCTGGGCATAATGTCGGTGCTGCTTGCCCCCACCGGTCGTGCTGCCAAGGTCCTGTCGGGCATGGCGGGTTTCCCCGCATCCACCATCCACAAGCATATCTACCGCCAGAAATCCGTCGGGGCCGACGGCTACGGCCGGTTTACCCTGGCTCCCAACAAATCCAGGCATACGCTTTTCGTGGTCGACGAGGTCTCCCTGATCGGCCTGGACGGAGGCGCCTCCCAGGGGCAGTCGGTATTCGGCAGCGGCAACCTGCTGGAAGACCTCGTGCAGTTCGTGCGTTCCGGCTCCGACTGCAGGCTGATTCTTATGGGGGACGGCGCCCAGCTCCCTCCGATAGGCTTCGAGGCTTCACCTGCGCTCGTGCCGGAGGTGATGGACAATTTCGGCGGCGTGCAGTACGCCACCCTTTCAACCGTAGTGCGCCAGGCGGCCGAATCGGGCATACTGACCAATGCCACCGCCTTGCGGAAGAGGATAGAAACCATGTGCCCAGACGACGCCAGCGAAGACGCCCTCCTGGACGTGAAGGGACGTACCGACATCGTCCGAATCGGCGGGGGAGAGCTGCTGGAGGCCATTTCCGACGCATACGACCGCTACGGATACGACTCCACGATCGTCCTGACCCGTTCAAACAAAAGGGCCATCCGGTACAATCTCGGCATACGTGCGAAAGTCCTCTACAAGGAGGAGGAGCTTGCCCGGGGCGACAAGTTCATGATCGTAAAGAACTGCTACCAGTTCGTGGAGGACGTCGAACAGCTGGACTATATCGCCAACGGAGACGTCGCCATTTTGCAGAAGATTTGGAATTTCGAGGAACGGTACGGTCTGCGTTTCGCCGACGCCCTGCTGGAGTTTCCCGATTACGACGGCTGCGAGGTGCGGGCCAAGGTGTGCCTGGATACGCTTACGAGCGAGTCGGCGTCCCTCACCGCGGAGCAGCAGAATGCCCTTTACACCGGCGTGAGCGCCGATTATGCCGACCGCGGCACAAAGAAACGGATTTGGGAGGCCGTACGCGAGGATCCTTACTTCAACGCCCTCCAGCTCAAGTATGCCGACGCCGTAACCTGCCATAAGGCGCAGGGAGGCCAGTGGGACTGCGTCTTCGTGGACAATCCGTTCTGGCAGCCTTTCCAGACTCTGGACGACCTCAAATGGCTCTACACCGCCGTCACCCGCGCCGTCAGCAAGTTGTACCTGGTCAATTTCCCTGATACCCTGTTCCTATGAGCCTGGCGGAAGAAATAGGCCGGATTGACGCACAGGCGCGCCGCAAGCTGGAAAAGAAGCTGCCGTCCTGGGCCGGGGCCGGTCTGACGGTGCCGTCTTCGCTCAATCTGGAGCAGTGCTCGTCGGAGCAGACGGCGCTGTACAAGGCCGGACTGATTGAACCCGGGCGGAGGGTGGCCGACCTGACCGGCGGCCTCGGAGCCGACAGCTGGGCCTTCTCGATGCGTGCCGCTGCGGTCTGGTACAATGAGCGCGACTCCGTGCTTCTGGAAGCTGTAAAGTGTAACTTCGAGGCGCTCGGGGTGGGGAATGCGGAATTCTGCGGATACCATGTTTCGCAGTCGTCAGATGATTGGAAAGAGTCCCTGAAGGCCTTCGGTCCGGACGTCATATATCTGGATCCCGCACGCCGTAATTCCGCAGGCCGCAAGGTGTTTCTGCTGGAGGATTGCAGTCCCGATGTCGTAGGCTTGATGCCTGATTTGCTGGCACTTGCGCCGCTGGTTATTGTCAAGGTGTCGCCTATGGCGGACCTTACTATGCTACGCCGCAGGCTGGAAGGTTTCCTGTCCGAATTGCATGTGGTCGGGTCCTCCGGAGAGTGCAAGGAGATACTCTGTCTTTGCCGCCGGAACGCGTCGTTTGACGGCATCGTATTGGCCGAAGACGGATTCGTCTTCCGGCCGGATTCCGGCTCCACTGCGCCGAAAGTGCCTCCGGAAACTTCCGCTTCGCTTCATCCCTCCCACTGTCCCCTCAGGCCAGCGGGCCCCTCCCGTTCACATGGCCACGGGCGGCCATGGTTTCCTGAGACACTTTCGGCATCCGTTCCGACAGAATCCGGCCTTGGGGAACTGCTGTTCGTGCCGTCGGCGGCAATGGTCAAGTCGGGGCTGGGACCGGGGATGTGCCTGATGGGGTACGACGATGAGCTGGCGCATTTTGGCAAGTATTGGCAATTGATTGAAAATCTGCCTTTTGCTTCATCTGTCCTCAAGTCTTTGGGAAAGCGGTACCCACAGGCGGACGTGACTGCCCGCGGAGTGCCTCTGAGTTCTGAGCAGCTGCGGGCAAAAATAAAGACGAAGCCAGGAGGCTCCGTCCATATCTTTGCCATTGTCCTTAAGGGCGAACGCCGTATCCTAGTCTGCAAGCAGATGCTTTGACCAGAACAGGTGGTCGTTCTCCCGGTCGTGCTCATGCTGCTTGCCGCGGTAGCCGTGCATGCCGTCGGGGTATATCATCAATTCGAACTGGATGCCCGCCTTCTGAAGGGCGTCGACAAGCTGTAAGGTGTTCTGGAAGTGGACGTTGTCGTCGCCGGTGCCGTGAGTGAGCTTGAGGGCCGGCATGCCCTTGTGGAGGCCTTTCTGCCCGCGAAGCGCGCACCCGTCGACCCAGCTGAGCACCGTAGCTTCCCTGTAGCCGTCGGGATTGGCCTGAGGGGTGTCCATGAATCGCTCCGTGTAGTGCGAATCGTATAGTTTCCAGTCATATACGCCTCCGCCTGCAACCCCGCAGCAGAAGTATTCGGGGTAGCGCAGGACGAGCATCGCGGTGGTGGTGCCGCCGAACGAGAATCCCTCCACGCCGATGAGGGAGCCGTCAACATAGGGGAGCTCCTGGAGCCATCGGGCCCATGCGATGTAGTCCCCGAGTTCTGGAACAGTCATGCGGCGGAAGGCTTCGTCCATACCGGCGCGCCCGTTTTCCCCGGACGAACGGGGATCGACCACGATATAGATGATGCCGTTCTCCCAGCACCAGACGTCCTGGGAGTCGCGGTTTTTCCACCAGTCGCGGACGTATGGCGTCCCGGGACCTCCGTATAGCTGCATCACTACGGGGTATTTCTTTTCCGGGTCGAACCCCCTGGGTTTGGACATCAGGCCGTAGAGGTCGTATCCGTCGTTCCGGATCTTTACGATCTCGGGGTAGGGACTTTCTTCGGAGGACTCCTCCATTTGGGGGTACTTCTTGACTTTGAGGGCGTTGCCTGTTATGGTGCTCCATGGGGTGCGGGCGTTGGAAAGCCTTGCGGTGAAAGTCTTGAAGTCGTCGGAAACCTGTGCCGAGGCTACGTTGTAACCGGGGTCGGTGAGGGTATATATCCGGCCTTTTTTGTCGAGCCTGTATAGGGTGGCATGGATGCGGGAGTCCCTTTTCGCGGTGAACCAGAGATTGCCTTTCTTCTTGTCGTAACGGAGCAGACGGATGTCCCAGTTGGTGCCGTCGGTAAGGCGCTTGAAGGAGCCGTCATAGCCCAGGAAATATATCTGCTCCCAGCCGGTCTCGAAGTTGCGGGCCATGAATAAACCCTTGTCGGTGAACAGCATGCCCTCAATCCATGTGACCCAGGTGGGATAGGTTTCGGTGTAAACTTCACGCCTTGTGCCGTCGGCCGCCTTGACCGCGAAAACCTCCAGAAGGTTCTGGCGGCGGGGCATTCGGCTCACGAAGAGTTCGTCCGATGCCGGGCCCCAGAAAGGGGTCCCGAAATACTGCTCAAGGTCCTCCGGGAAATCTGCCCAGACGGTCTTGCCGCCGCCAAGGTCCACTATTCCGATGCGAACCGGGGGATTGGGCTCGCCGGCCTTGGGATAGCGGGTGAGCGAGAGAGAGCCGTCCTGTCCGAAGGGTGAATAGATGGGAAAAACAGGCACCTGCCCGTTGTCGAAGCGGTAGAATGCCAGCTTGCGGGAGTCCGGACTCCACCAGAAAGCCCTGTACTTGGAGGGACGGCCGAAAATCTCTTCGTAATACACCCAGGAGGCGTATCCGTTGAGTATGGTTCCGCTGCCGTCGCAGGTGAGCTGTCTTTCCTCTCCGCTGGCCAAGTCCCTGACCCAAAGATTATTATCCCTTGTGAAGGCCACCGCGGTGGAATCCGGTGACGGAGTGACGTTTATATCCTGCGCGCGAAGGGCGGCTGACAGGAGCAAAAAGAAATAAAAGCAAACTCTCTTCATCCCCGCAAAAATAACAAAATTATATGTATATTTGAAGATTAAAACAGTATTTGCAAGTATGGCAATTATCGAATGTAAAGAAGTCTGCAAGAGTTTCGGGGAGAAGGTGGCTCTGGACCACGTAAGCCTCGAGATTCCCAAGGGACGTATCTTCGGCCTGCTCGGCCCCAACGGAGCCGGCAAGACCACCCTTATCAGGATAATCAACCGCATCACGATTCCCAATTCCGGCGAGGTGTACTTCAACGGCGTCCCCATTACCCAGAAGGACGTGGAAAAGATAGGCTATATGCCCGAGGAGCGTGGCCTTTACCGCAAAATGAAAGTGGGCGACCAGGCCATGTATCTCGCCCGCCTCAAGGGCATGAGCGCAGCCGACGCCCGCGCCGCCCTCAAGGACTGGTTCATCCGCTTCGAGATACAGGACTGGTGGGACAAGAAGGTGGAAGAACTTTCCAAGGGCATGGCCCAGAAGCTCCAGTTCATCACCACTGTGGTCCACCGCCCCTCCCTCATGATACTCGACGAGCCGTTCTCCGGATTCGACCCCGTCAACGCCGAGATTATCCGCCGGGAAATCCTCCGCCTCAAGCAGGAGGGCGCCACCGTCATCCTTTCCACCCACAATATGGAATCCGTAGAGGAACTCTGCGACAACATAGCCCTCATCAACAAGGCAAAGCTGGTCGTCACGGGCGGTACCGATGAAATCCGCCACCGCTACGGCCAGGACAACGTCGAGATTGAGTATACCGAGGGCGTGGAGCGCCGCCAGGAGGTCGTTTCCCGCGAAAGCGTAAACGCCCGCCTGCAGGAGCTCATAGCATCCGGCGTTCGTCTCAACTCCTTCAAGGAGGTAATCCCCAGAATGAACGACATCTTTATCAAACTCGTAACCCAGGAGGAGGAATAGTACCATGAATTTCAAGACATTAGGCATCATAATCCAGAGGGAGTACCTCAACAAGGTCAAGAAGAAGAGCTTCCTTTTCATCACTTTCCTCGCCCCGATCCTCTTCGCCGCGCTCTGCATCCTGCCGTCGCTCATCATGATGGGCACCAAGGAGGAGGCCAAGAAAGTCGGAGTCATCGACCGTTCCGGCATTGTCGCCCCGTTCCTGGAGAACACCGAGACCATAGAGTACGTGTTCCTCGAGGACGCCATACCGGAGGAAGTCAAGACAGACCTCTCAGGCCACGGTATCGACGCCCTGCTGAGCATTTCCGAGCTCGACACCGAGCAGCGCAGCGTTTCCGCCGACTGCTACTCCCAGAAGCCCCTCGGCATGGATACCGGCTCCATCATCGAGAACCGCATCAACGACGCCGTCGAGGCCTACCGCATCGAGTCGTACGGCATCGAGAATCTCGAGGAAATAATGGCCGGAGTCAAGTCCAACATCCATATGCACAGCTACACGGTGGATGAATCCGGCAAGGAAAGCATCTCCGAGTCCGGCGTCTATATGGCCGTTTCCATGATACTCGGCATGGCCCTGTACATGTTCATAGCCCTTTTCTGCGGCATGGTCATGTCCTCGGTCATTGAAGAGAAGAGTTCCCGCGTCGTCGAGGTCCTGGTGTCCTCCGTCAAGGCTACCGAGCTGATGTTCGGCAAGATAATCGGCGTAGCCCTGGTTGCGCTTACCCAGTTCCTTCTGTGGATCGTCCTTACGCTCGCCATCCTTGCAGTCGCCATGGGCATCATCGGCAAAGACAAGATAATGGGAGCCCTTTCTCCCGAGGAGACCGCGCAGGTCACTTCCATGATGACCCCGGGAGTACATATGCCCGACGACATCCCTTCGCTCGACGCCATCACGGCAGTCGCAGACAGCACTGCGGCCGTATCCGCCGAGCCTTCCGGAATGCAGGCCATCGTGAGCACGCTGTCCAACATCAACTACGTCCAGCTCGGCATTTCGTTCCTGCTGTTCTTCATATTCGGCTACCTGCTGTATGCGTCGATGTTCGCCGCAATAGGCTCCGCCGTCGAGAACGAGGGCGACACCACGCAGCTTCAGCTTCCCGTTACCATACCTTTGATGCTCGGCTTCTTCGTCGCCCTGTACGCATTCAAGGCTCCCGGAAGCTCGCTGGTATTCTGGTTCTCGATGATTCCATTCACGTCGCCCATAGTGATGCTTGCCAGGATTCCCTTCGGAGTCGCTACATGGGAGCTCGTCCTCTCCATAACCCTCCTCATCGGCACGTTCGTGGCATGCGCGTGGGCGTCGGCAAAGATTTACAAGGTGGGAATCCTGATGTACGGCAAGAAGTCCACCTTCAAAGACCTCTGGAAATGGCTCAAACTCAAGTAACGATGAAGAATATACTGTATGTCCTGGCTGCAGTGCTCCTGATTGCCGGCTGCAAATCCGGAATCACCTGGGAGAAGTACCGCATCGACGGTCACCGCACAGGAGTCACCGCTCCGTCCGCAGACAATGTGGCCCAGGCCCTCGGCACGATTCAGGAGGACGGATCCTATGTCGCACCCAACGGCAAGGTATTCTCCGAAGGCTCCACCCCCGCCGTGGCCATGGTGCTCATCAGCGCACAGCCCGCCATGGCGGATGTCAAGGAGGTCATAGCCTTCTCTTCCCGATTCATGTCCAAGTCCGCCCCGGAGTCGGAACTCAGCAATTTCGCGGTGGACCTCGTACGTGAAGAGACCGCCCGCCTTACCGGTCTCCACACCGAGCTCGCCGTCATCAACTTCGGCGGCATCCGCACCGACATGCCCGAGGGCGACGTCCTCCTGGACGACATTCGTTCCATGTTTCCGTTCCACAACAACCTGGTGTGGGTCGAGCTAAGCGGAGATGCCCTGATGCGCCTGATGAACGAGATAGCCGAATTCGGTCCCCAGTGCATCAGCGGCGCCAGGATGGTAATCACAGACGGCCATCTGGAGAGCGTCGAGGTCGGCGGAGAGCCCGTCAATCCCAAGAAGAAATACGGCGTCGCCACAGTCGACTTCCTGCTGGACGGCGGAGACAACATCCATGTCGGCCAGGGCGCAAGCAAGCTTGTCGATACAGGAGTTACAATCGGCAGCGCCGTGGAAGGCTATATCCGCCGCCTTACTGCAGAAGGCAAAGCCATCGATTACAAGACCGACGGGAGGGTCATCGTAAAGTAATGAAAAGGATACTCACAATACTCGTGGCCGCCGCGGCCCTGTGTGCCTGCGGGCCCAGACTGGTCATAGTCCATACCAACGACACCCATTCCCATTTCGATCCCCTGCGTGACGGTACGGGCGGCATCATCGAGCGCGCCGCTTTCGTGGATTCAATCCGCAAGGCGCACGGTGAAGACAGGGTCCTCCTGCTCCACGCCGGCGACTTCAACCAGGGTTCGTCCTATTATACGGAACTCCACGGACGTCTGGAAGTCGACATGGTCAACGCCATGGGATACGATGCCGTAGCCCTCGGCAACCATGAGTTCGACGAAGGCATAGAGAGTCTCACCGATCGCATCAAGGATATCAACTGCCCAGTTCTCTGCGCCAACCTCGACCTCCGTTCATTCGAACTTGGTCAGTATGTGAAGCCTTATGCGATAATCGAAAAGGCCGGCATGAAGATCGGCGTCATAGGGCTCGAGGCCGACATCTCGACCTGCGTTGCCAAGACCATCTCCTCCCGCATCCCCCAGCTGGACCCGGTGAGGGAAGCCAACCGCTGGTCGGACTACCTCCGCAACACCGAGAAATGTGACCTGGTAATTCTCCTGTCCCATCAGGGCTACGAAGAAGACCACGCCAACGCCGCGCTTGTCAAGGACGTGGATATAGTAATCGGCGGCCACACCCACACATTCGTGGACGGCCTGAGTTATGTTGAAGATCCCACGGGATACCAGACTCCGATAATAACCGACGGCTGCTGGGGCCTGGAAATGGGAGTTCTCAAGATTTGGTAGGGATGATCCAGTCGATGACAGGATATGGCAGGGCCGAGGTCCTGCTCGAAGATGGGAAACTCACGGTGGAGATCCGCTCCGTCAACGGCAAGAATGCGGAAATCAGCCTCAAGACGTCACTGCTCCCCAAGGACAAGGAGATGCCCCTTCGCAAGAAGATCGCAGACCGCCTGCAGCGCGGCACCATAGACGTATTCCTGAACTGGGAGCCCAACGCCGCCGGTTCGTCCAGGGTTATAAACCGCGAGCTGGCGCTGGACTATTACCGCCAGATCCGCGAGCTTGCAAGCGAGGTGGGGGCGGTGAACTTCATCCTCAGCGAGCCCAACCAGCTCCTCTCCACCCTCATCCGCATGCCTGACGTCCTCGATTCCGCCAAGCACGATGTGATAACCCAGGACAACTGGCCGCTCGTGGACAAGGCCTTCGACGAGGCCCTGGACGCGATTGTGGCCTATCGCGTGCAGGAGGGCGAGGCGCTTCACCGCGACGTCTGCGAGCGCGTCCGGCTCATCCTCTCGCTGGAGGACGAGGTCGAGGGCTACGAGGCGGAGCGCATTGCAACTGTGCGCGAGCGGATAGTCAAGACGGCGGAGGACTTGCGCCTGCACCTGGATCCCGAGCGCCTGGAGCAGGAAATGGTTTATTATCTGGAAAAGTACGACATCAACGAAGAAAAGGTCCGCCTGCGCCAGCACTGCAAGTATTTCCTCGACACCATAGAAGGCGAGCCCTGCCCGGGCAAGAAACTTGGCTTCATCGTCCAGGAAATGGGACGCGAGATCAACACCACCGGCTCCAAAGCCAACCACTCCGGCATCCAGAAGGCGGTGGTAAGAATGAAAGACGAACTGGAAAAAATCCGCGAGCAATCGCTAAACATACTGTAAACCAGAATGGAAGAAGAACGCAAACTGAATTTTCTCGAAGAGATAATCGAGAACGACCTCAAAACCGGCAAAGTGGACAGCATACTGACCCGTTTCCCGCCGGAGCCCAACGGATATCTTCACCTGGGCCATGCAAAGAGTCTGTGCATCAACTTCGGACTCGCCCAGAAATACGGCGGCAAGACCAACCTCCGCTACGACGATACGAATCCCACCAAGGAAGACACCGAGTATGTGGACTCCATCAAGGAGGACATCAAGTGGCTCGGGTTCAATTGGGAGAAGGAGCTCTATGCCTCCGATTACTTCGACCAGCTCTACGAGTGGGCCGAGCAGCTGGTGCAGCGCGGCCTCGCCTATGTGGACGACCAGACCCAGGAAGAGATTTCCCGCGGCCGCGGGACGGTGGAGACCCCCGGCACTCCCAGCCCCTGGAGAGACCGCAGCGTCGAAGAGAACCTGCGCCTTCTCCGCGAGATGAAGGCCGGCAA
>JAFZZW010000038.1 GCA_017615615.1 Bacteroidales bacterium | reverse complement strand
TGGGGCAGTTGCATTCCATTGGGTTTGGACTGCAAAGGTAAGGGATGGGCGCAAGACTGCCAAAAGTCTGCAAGTCTTGCAGCCCTCCCCTATGCGGGCATCACCACGAGATCCCTCGGCACGGCGATTCTGTAGACGTTGTCCTTGCCCCTGACGATGGCGTACTGATCGGCGGCAATCTTGCCGACCTTCTCCACCAGCTTCCGCTTGATCCGGGAGACGTTGGTCTGCAGGGTGGCCCTGCCGTCGTCGCAGAGGGCGTCTACCGCGGCCTCGATCTGGTCGGGGTTGTAGTAGATGGTCTGCGCCTTGTAGATGTCGCAGAGCTCGTCGTAGTACATCCAGATGTCGTCCGGGGAGATTCCGTCGGCATACTTGAGGATGAAGGTGTAGAGGGTCCGCTCCATCGGGTTGAGGTAGATTTTGACGCCGCCGTAGTCCGGGAGCGTGAGTATGCCTCCCCTGTCCAGGACCAGCCGTCCCGGGCCGTCCCTCTTGACGAGGGCGTCTATCATGTCGTCGTTGAGTCCCCGCGCCCGAAGGTCCTTCAGAAGGTCTTTGACCGCGAGGACAAGGGCTTTGGTATCGTCATCAAGCACTAACTTGTCCATGGCTTTGGTGTGCCGCATGGGCACGGATTTGCGCATTACGCGCGGTTGAATAAGGATGGATTGTGCCCTGAGAGCGGCAGGGCTACCGTTGCGATTTAGCTGCGATGCTCGCGAAAATTGTTAAATCGCTGCTGATGACGATTTTCATTTTCGGACATGGCACAGCCGACGAAGCCTTGGGAGCGTCGCCAACATGTCGTGAAGATAAATGTCTGTGCCATATCCAATAATGGTTTTTTGTGGGTGCAAATATACAAATAATTTTTGAGCTCGGAGGGAGATTCGAACTCCCGCGTGCCAGTTTTGCAGACTGGTATGTTACCACTTCACCATCCGAGCGATTAATATTTGCTGAGGCAGAGAGAATCGAACTCCCAGCTGCGGTTTTGGAGACCGCGATGTTACCTTTACACCATGCCCCAGTGCGTACGCCTATGCGGGAATAGAAGGGCTCGAACCTACGACCCGATGGTTAACAGCCATCTGCTCTACCACTGAGCTATATTCCCTTGGGGTGAGAAGAGGGGCTCGAACCCTCGACCTCTGGATCCACAATCCAATACTCTGGCCAACTGAGCTATTCTCACCATGTCTGCGGAGCCTCGCGGAATTGAACCACGTTCTTCGGATTTTCAGTCCGACGCATACACCACGTCTGCCAAAGCTCCATTGTTGTCGGGGCACCAGGACTCGAACCTGGGCTTCCGGAGTCAAAGTCCGGCGTACTTGCCGCTGCACTATGCCCCAATTAGTCGCGCCGACGGGGTTCGAACCCGTAAGTCTTCACCGTGAAAGGGTGACGTCCTAGCCTGTTAGACGACAGCGCGATTCGCTTGGTGGGGATGCCAGGAGTCGAACCTGGGTCGCCGGAGTCAGAATCCGGCATACTGGGCCTCTGTACTACATCCCTGTTAGTCGGGCTGGCGGGACTCGAACCCGCAAATCTCCACCTTGAGAGGGTGGCGTCCTAACCTGTTAGACGACAGCTCGCTCTGGTACTCCCGGGAGGATTCGAACCTCCATCAGCGGTTCCGTAGACCGCCGTCCTATCCTTTGAACGACAGGAGCATTTCTGAATTGCACTGCAAAGGTAAAGCGCCGTTTTCAAACTACGAAATCTCTGCAAGTCTTGCAGACCGGGAGCCTGGCAGGCGGCTTTTGCCGACTGTCTGGCGGTTGTTTATAAGCGGAGACGGAGTGACCGGCTTGTCCGGGCACTTGGTCGGAGCGGATTATTTTAGTATCTTCGCACTAAGACGGAAAAACGACACAGCGGGACGTTCTTTTGCTATTGCCGAATCGGCATCTGTTCCGTTTGTGATACCGTTCAGGTATGGCCGGAGTCCTCTTTCACGCGGGGCTCCGGTTTCGTTTAAATGAATTCGCAACCTGGTTGCACGTAAATATGGGTATCTTTGTACTGCAAAAGTAAGAAGACATGAGAATCGTACTTATGGACAGGGCGGTATTCGCCGTGGTATCAAGCGTCAGCGTAAAGGAACTTCGGAAAGAGCATCCGGAGTGGGATGGCCGAAGGATTAAAAAACAGGCGAAGCCTTGCTATCTGAAAATGCTACAGGAGACGCCCGAAATCGGCTCCTACAGTGAAAATTGTCTGAAGATATGCCTTACGGGTGGAGCCGTATGGTTCTCAGTGTACGAGGCCGTTGAGGAGTTGTACGGAAAGATGTCGGACGAGCTGTACGGCAGAATGTGCAATGCCACGTATAGCATTCCCATCATGGCCAGGAAGTACAGGAAAATGCCTTTCTTCGATGCCAAGTTCCAGGATAAGTATGCCGCCAAGATGGAGAAGGTCCTCAAGATTAAGTCCGACTCCAACTGGACACCAAACTATGGAAAAGGTGCCCCAGATTATTCCACCATGCGTTTTACCACCTGCGGACTCTGTGCTCTTGCCAAACGAACCGGGCATCATGACATCCTGCCAATCATGTGTTCGACTGATTACACCGTGGCCAAACTGATGGGCGTGAACCTACACCGTGATAAGACGCTAGCCACTGGTGATGCCTGTTGCGATTACCTCTATACCCGCCCGGGCTCAGAGATTGAGAAGAAATGGCAGGCGGAGCATCCGGAAGGGACGTTCCACTCAAAGTAAAGCATCATGGAAAAGTATCTTAGAAAAGCCCTCGGTGAAGAATACGGGAAGAAGATTTGGGCCCGCGTGGAAACAGCAGTGCCGGGTATGGCGCTGCAACTGCCGGAGAGCAAGTCCTGGCTCAAACGTAAGGCTATTGAACAAATCCTGCCTGTAATAGCGCTCTATAAAGCGCTCAAAGAAGATGGCTGTGAGGATGCCTTTGAATTCATCTATCGATATATGACAGAAGAGGTTGGCGGGGCTAACAACAAGAAGTTTTGCTCAATGGAAAAGCTTCCCGGATTCTTCTCTTTCTATAAAGCTGTCTACTGGTATGTCTTGCATCACAATGACCTCTGCGGCTATGAATTTGGGGCCAAGGACAAGGAGCATTTCAACTTCTTCGTGACCCGTTGTTTGTGGCTGGATGTATGCACGCAGTTTGGCGTTCCGGAATTGACCGTATGCTGGTGCCATGCCGATACGGCCGGTTTCAAAGACATGAAGACCATGGAATTCCGCCGCAGCGTAACCCTGGCAGAAGACGGAAAGCCGTGTGATTACTGCTTTGTGAGGAAACTCTAAACCGTGTAGAGCATCCGCAAAAAGTCCGTGCCGAAGACGTTGCGGTGGTCGGCAGGGACGAAGCCGATGGAGGCGTAGAGGTTGATCAGACGGGGCATCTCGGCATCGGCTACGAGGGCAATCTGAGTGAAGCCTTCGGAAAGGCCAATTTTGATGCCGTCCTCCAGGAGGGCGCGGCCGATGCCCATTCGACGGAAGCTCGGATGGACTGCCAAGGAATCCAGATAGTACTCGCCGGGATCTGTCTCTGATTCGTCGTTATTGAACTGAGTGAAGAAGGCTGGCCAGTATTCCCTAAGCGTTTTATCTCTAAGCTCATTGTAAAGTTCGCCAGGG
>JAFZZW010000004.1 GCA_017615615.1 Bacteroidales bacterium | reverse complement strand
CGCCGCCGCCAAGGGTCTCGACCTTGAGGCCGGTGACGTCCGCGGCCTCGACGCTTACGCTCAGAAGGGCCCCGGCGTTTTTGAACTCAATCTCTTCCGAGCCGCTGATGTGGGCGACGGAGAGGTTGGCCTCGGGACCGAAGCTGCCGGCGACGGCCTGCTGCTCAGCAGGGATAACCGCTGTAATCAGACCGGATGACGTGATGGATGCGCCTTCCTGATAGGGAGAGAGGGCGTAGTACTCGGAGGAGACTTCGGCCAGTCCCTCGAAAACGGCGGTCTTGCCTTCCGATTCAACGGAAGTGACGCTGAACTGAGTGTTGGTCGCGAAGGATGCGCCGGAGAACACGTTGATCTTGTCTGAAGTGCTCCAGATTATGCTTTTTTCATCGGCTGCAAGGGAGGTCTTGGTGATCTCGCCGACGGCCTTGAAGGTCATAGGGGAAAGTGCTGCTGCGGGCTCGATATTGTCCTTTTCTTTGCTGCAGGAAACGACGGCAGCAATCGCAGTTAAGAGAATAAATAACTTTTTCATACCTGATCCTCCAGATTTATTGCCAAGTCCAGTTTTCCGGGTTGTCATCATATTCGGTCTGCTCCTTGAACGCTTCACCCGTGCTTTGCGTTAGAAGGCTGCACTCCACCCTGACGGCGGAGATTTTTACTTTTGGCGTCTTGTAATAGGCCGGTTTGTTCTTTTTCATATGGATTAATTTAAATGATTATTCGATACTGCTGTATTGGTGAGTGCCCCACCGATGAACGGAGCGTATATTTCAAGGGAGGAATTCAGCATCTTGCCTGCGGCAAGGGCGGATATCTCGTCTGCGTTCATTGCCGACCTCCAGAAGAAAAGTTCACGGAAAGTACCGCCGGAGATGTAGAAACTGTCAGCAATGATTCTCTCGGAGGAGTTGGAATATTCGACTCCGTCTATATATACACGCGTTACGCCTTGAGCGTAATAGTGCGTAACGGCTACGAGGTGCCATTGACCGTCGTTTATCCCCAGTCCTGATGCGGAGTAATTCTTGTCAAGGCCCTCTCCGCCTATGTGGAGGATATTGCCATTGCCCGTGGTCTTGACGTAGAATGCCACGGTGAAAGGGTGGACGGTGGCTTCGGGAGTGAAACTCACGCTGCCTGAAGTAAGATCTATCGTTCCGGTGGCGTCTCTTCCTGGCATCGCCTTGCCGGCTTCCATAGCGTCAAGCAGTGAAGGAACGATGGTGCAGGACATCTCCGCGTGGCCGGCATCGTTGGGATGATAGGTGTCGGAGCCGTTCTGGTAGCCCGACGGCCAGTGGCCGGCCTCGTCGTCGACGGCGCCGAGCACGTTGACCGAAGGGACGTTCCACTGTGCGATCTCGAGGTTGATGGCTTTTACCTTGGCATAATCGGAGGCGTCGAAGTCGCCGCGGCCGTAGTTGCCGACAACCACCACCTTGCGACCTTCGTTGCGGGCGCGCGAGACGAGGCTCTTCATATTCGTCTTCCACTGCTTGTAGACGGCATCCTGGTCCGCGGCACCGTGTATCCCTTCGTTTCCAAGGGACAGGGCGTAGATCACATATCGTCCTCCATCCATCACGAGGTCGTCGTAGCGTTCAGTAAGGGTGACGGTGTTGTTGCCGGGAACGGAACGGTTGGAAAGCGTCCAGCCCCCGGTCAGGGCATTGGTCCCGAAAAGGTACATATAGCCCTTCTCATCAGTCGCACCGGTGCCGGTGGGGACGGATGATCCCATTACCGTGATGCGGCGGTCAGCATTGTGGGCCGGCCGGATGTCAAATGTGAAACTGCGAAGGTCGACGGTGATATCGTAGATGCCCGGATTGATCTGCATCTCCGATGTGCTGCCGTGAGAGGAGCATTCGATGGCCTTACGGCTGCCGTCGAGGCGGCGGAACATTGGCGTGTAATTGGCTCCGGGCTTCACGAAAGCAAATCTTGCGCGTCCGTTCCGGCTGTAAGGATAGGTGGGAGTCATTGCATCGGCATTGCCCTCGGCGGAGCCGGTGAAGTTGAGATTGCTGCCGCGGAAAACCCCGTGGCCGGCATAGGCCAGGGAGCAGCCGGAACTTGCGCTGAATCCGTTGACGGCATTGCCTTCTGCAAGAAGGGAGGGGAGAGCCGTGAAAGTATAGTTGCCGCTTGAAGGATCGGCCTCAAGGTAGGCGACGCCATCCACGTCAGAAACGGTAGAGAGCTGGTGCTTGCGCCCCAGGGCGTCCGTGGCCACCATATTGACGGTAGCTCCGCTTGTAAATGTGGATACCCCTTCAAACACGCTCCCGTCAGCGGACCTGTGCATTGTGAAGGTCTCTTCGGAGGACGTGACGCTGAGGGCGGTATATGCGGGCATTTCCGCCTTTAATACGGGATCGGAGAAGGAATAAGTGTAGCCGTCGGCATTCAGTTGCAGCCTTACGGTGAAGATATAGAGGTCTTCCGTGGTGTAGATGTTCCACTGCGGATCGTTCTCGACGGAGAACAGGCCGTCCCAGAACCCGGTCTGGGGCTGTACCGCACTGTCTGTAAGCCGTCCGTAATACTGCCACTTGCCTTGCTGGTTGAAATAAATCTGGAATTTGAACTGCCACTGGCGGTTGGCGCCCCATTCAGGCTTGGGTTTCCAATAGAGATCCAGCATTGAGCCTTCCCATACTCCGTTGCCCACATAAGTGAGAGACTGGTTCTTATAAGTGTGCTGGACGAAGTTGGCGGATTCGGCACGTTGCAGGGTGACGGCACCGTTGGAGGAATTGATCCTGATGCGATAGACACCGTCCTGGCTTACGCCGGCGTAGGCGGCGCTGCCGGGCGAAGCAATGGCCTCGACAGCCGTGCCGGCCGCATTGACGGCGAACTTATGGCCGTCGGCCGTGGCGAAATGGAATTTCGTGGATTTTGCCAGTCTGGTGAAAATCTCGTAATCATAGCCGTCAGGCCAGCCCAGCCCGTCTTCGTCGCCGTAGCCGCTGCCGCTGCTGAAGGAGGCGCTGTAGCGGAACAACTGACCGGCCTCGATGGCGGCGGCACCCTGTATCGACAGGGTTTCGGCTGTGCCGAGGGCGGGAAGATTCTCCCCGTCCACGAAGTTGTACAGGCTGTGTGTATAGTGCGGAACAGACGCATTCATTATCACCTTAAGGTCGGCGTAGTAGCGTCCTGCTCCTTCAGACCGGTAGGCGTCGGGGAACTTGAACGAAGGTTCCCAGGTGTTCATAACGGCCGGCTGCAGGTAATAATAAGTGTCCGGCACAGGGTTAAGCCCTTCCTGGCCTGGTCTCCTGTCCGTGTCGTACATACGGCCGTAGACCTGCGTCCGGCCGTCGATGGTGAAATGGAACTTGTAGCGGTCTTCGGAACCGTTGAGGCGAAGCCCAGAAACGGTCCAGACTCCGTTCCCTGCATAGGACAGGGTAGTGTTGTCATTGCCGCAGCGGGTAAACTCCACGGACGAGACCTCCTGGAAGTAGGCCTTGCCGAAGGGGAGGTTGAGCCTGATGCGGTAGACGCCGTCGCTGCTCACAGGAGCGGCAGGGGCCTCAGCCGCGCTGCTGATGGGGACGACTGTCCCCGAGAAGACGCCGTACATCTGCCCGCCATCCTGGAAATACAGCTTCTGCCCGGCCTTCAGGCTGGTGAAGGCTTCGTAGTTGTATTCGTCGGAGGCGAAGGCCTCGATCTGGGTGCCGCGGTTGCGGGACGTGTTCATATCGGCATATTGATCGCCGGCAAATGACATCTCCTGACCGTCCTCCGCAGCTTCGCCGCGTATTACGACGGTCCCGGGGCTTTTCCACTTGCCGTCTGCAACGGCGGGCAGTGTGCCGAGAAAGACATTGCCGTTACGCTCCAGTTTAAGCGGAGCGGAAGAAACCAGGCTGAAGTATTTCCCGCCTTTATAGAGGGTGATGCGGAATCCTTCGGAAAAAGTGCCCGGGAAGACAGCGAAGTAATATTTGCCGCCCTCGGATGCGGCGCCGGACAGGCTGACCCAGTTGTGGGCGGCCGCCGTCGGGGCTGCGACAGGGATGTCCCCGTCGAAGCTGATGGAGGCCTCGCCGGAGAGCTTCTCTCCGCCCAGGCTCTGAAGGCGGATGCCGGTTATGCCGGCATTGGAAACCTGCACCGACAATATCCCTCCGACATTGCGGAAGAAAAATTCATCCGACTCTCCGTTGCTCTTTGCAACCGACAGGTTGGCCTGCGCTCCGAAACTTCCGTCAAGCACGCCTTGCTGCATCGGCAGGACTGCGGTTATGACACCTCCGGAAATGCGGGCGTCGCTCTGCGCAGGGGAAACTGCAAAGTGATCCACAGCCGGCAGGCCAAGCCCTGTGAATACGGCTTTCTTGTTGTCGTTGTCAAGGCTGCTCACGGTAAATTCAGCGCCATCGCCGTCGGTGCCGCTGAATACCGTAATCTTGTCCCAACTCTGCCAGTGGATGCTGAAATCGGATCCGAGGGTGGTCTTTACGGGGGTGTCCGAAGTCGCGCTGAAGTGCAGCGGGACCGGAACCCTGTCGGCAGGGTCCGGCCCGTTGATTTCAGTCTCCGCTCTTCCGGAGCAGCCAAGGCTTACAAAAAGCGCAAGCAGGCAGATAAATGGTTTATGCTGCATTCGCTATAGTGTGTCAGTGACATTGGTGAACCTGTGCGTATAATGGCCGTATGTGTGGTCCATATACAAGGTGATGGTGGCTGTATAACGGCCATTGTTCGAAGTGTCCACTGTCCAGGAAGGATAGAAGAAGACGTGGGACCAGTTGTCTCCGGTTGCCGGCTGGACGTTCCAGTAGGAACCGTCGTCATCGGCTGCGGGACTTCCGCTCTTTACGGATGTCGTACTGTAGACCTGCCAGCAGTCGATGGTATTGCCGGCATTGTCCCTGTTGAACCAGATCTTGACGATGTATTCGACAAACAGGTCGCGTCCGTATTTTCCGGGATCTCCCATTATCACGGCATTGTCCTTCTTCCAGGTGCCGCGGCCGTTGTATGAGAGTTGGTGGACAGCACCGTTTGCGCCGCCATCATAGTTGAGTTCAGTACGGACCTGGTCAATCCTTCTGATATTTGCTGCTCCGGTTGTGAAATTCGCGCGGATACGCCAGGCACCGCTGACAGGGATGGAGTAGGAGGCGTCGGACGGACCCGAGATTTCCACTATGGAACTCCCGGCGGCATTCGGAGCATAATACTTTCCGGTGGTCGCGTTGTAGAAATAAATCACTTCTCCTGAATTGATATGCGTGAAAATCTCAAAGTATTCACCGAGCGAGGACGGCACAAGG